>JANXYV010000032.1 GCA_025355875.1 Prolixibacteraceae bacterium
TTATAACGGTAAGTTTGTCAAGCAATAACCCGGTTACCGGGTGGCGCGAATTGTATTCGCGCTGTTTAAACGGCGATTAAAAATCGCCGCACCCGGGTGACGCGGTTTCCGAACCGCGTTTTTTTTAATCGGCGGATCAGAAACCGCCGCACCCGGAGAAATCCCGAAGTGATGGCACATCTGGAAACTCAGATGATCAACGACATTGTAATCTTTTCAAATTTAATTCTACTTTAACCCATTCGAAAAATCGGACTATTTTTACCCTGAGTCACGTTCGGCTGAGCTCACGTCGAAGCCTAAAGGGAATAGCCCGATTTTTCTCCTGTCTCCCTTTAGGGAAGGGGTAAAACAGGAGAAAAATCTTGACACATTATATATCTGTTAAAGTAGAATTAATTAGATTCGCATAGCATTGAGGAGTAAGTAAGAATTAAACAGGTTCACTGGGTTATGACATCAAATTATCAACCACCTTTTAGCATCAGTTCCAAATCGATCAATTTGATTGCAGACATTTCTGCACAAATTGAACGATACGTCATCCGCATGGAGCAAGAAGATGGTCTTTTGTTGCGGAAAATAAACCGCATCAAAACCATTCAAGGCTCACTGGCAATTGAGGGAAACACGCTTTCGGAAAGCATGATTACCGAGATCCTCGAAGGCAAATCTGTTATCGCACCTTTGCGGGAAATTCAGGAAGTAAAAAATGCCATCAAAACTTATGACTCTTTTACCTCTTTTAATCCATTCGAGGTAAAAGATTTATTGAAAGCTCATGGTTTAATGATGGAAGCCCTGATAGACGACTCCGGACGTTTCCGCCGTGGAGGTGTGGGCGTGTTTGCAGGCGCCCGGGCTGTTCACATTGCCCCGCCAGCCGAACGAGTTCCATTTTTGATGAACGATTTGTTCCGGTGGCTAAACGAATCGCACGACCATTTGTTGATCAGAAGCTGTGTTTTTCACTACGAGTTTGAATTTATTCATCCGTTTAGTGATGGCAACGGGCGTTTGGGGCGGTTATGGCAATCGCTTATACTTAGCCGATTGCACCCCATTTTTGAGCATTTACCCGTCGAAAATATCGTTTTTCAGAACCAGCAACAATACTACGATGCTATAAGCAAAAGCTCTGGCGCCACCGACTGCGGGGCTTTCATTGAATTTATGCTTGAAGAAATACATACTACGCTCAAAAAGCGGCAAGGTGTTGCGTTGAAAACCGGAACAAATGACACTGTAAATGACACTGTAAATGACACTGTAAATTTAATCAGATCCAATCCGAAAATTACTATTGATGAGCTGGCAAAGAAACTAAACAAATCGCGCAGAACCGTGACACGCATCCTTCGGAAATTGCAGGAAGAGAAAATAATTTCACGAATTGGTTCCGACAAAACAGGTTATTGGGAAGTAAAATAAGCTCCCAAAGCAGGGTGCAGTGTTTTTTTGCATGGGTGACGCGGAACGGGTGGCGCGAATTGTATTCGCGCTTTTTATTTCGGCCACCGGGTGACGCGATTTTCAATCGCGTTTTTTTTCGGCGATTAAAAATCGCCGCACCCATTACCCGGCCAATCTTTACGATCTTTTACCAATCCAGCCGATACCGGGTTATTCAGGGTATATTCAATGGCATAATACAAGTGTTTTTCATCCCGGATGGTGGTATCGAAACTCTCCTTTTGCCATAAAGTTCCTGTTCTTCCTTCAGCCTTATTAATCCGGTTGGCTGTGTGCCTTTTCACCGACTGCAAGATATCCTGCAAATAAACCGGGGTACCATCTTCGTCTTTTTCCAGCAACTGAAAAACCCAGTGAACATGGTTCGGCATGATTGAAAAGGCGTGGTTCGAAAGCTTTTTTCCTTCCCAAAACTGAATGGCTTCAGCTATGGTTTTTGTGTTGCCCGGGTTCGATAAATTTACGATTGGATTTCGTTCAGCATCAAGCAAATCGTCGTAAGCTTTGATGTATTTCTTTCGGAGAGAGTAATATTGCATCTGAAGTTTTTCCAATTGGGGTGACGCGATTTCCAATCGCGTTTTTTTTTCGCGATTAAAAATCGCGTCACCCAAAAACTCCAATTCATCGGTATATCGTTTCAGCGCTTTTTTAGGAACAGCATCCTTTAAACACCAGGTTACAAAATACGCCTGACCAGGTTGTTGGAAATGAGGTAAAGCGTGTTTGTATGATTCTTTCTTTTCCAAGGGACTCGTAGTTTTTAACAGCAATTTAACGATTTTTTCGGGTGGCGCGATTTATAATCGCGCTTTTCATTTAATCGGCGACCGGGTTGCGCAAATTGTATTCGCGCGTTTTTCGGGCGATTAAAAATCGCCGCACCCGTTTCTGCTTAACAACTTTTAAGATACATTAAATTTTATAGGGTATATCGCCCAAAAACATCGGGGTTTTTGTACATCTTTTTTTAGTAGTTTTGCGGCTTAAACAAAATATCTAATTACAAGAAATGACATCCGTCTGAGAATAGTTCACTACCAAAATTAAAATCAATTAATAATCATTTATATCCATTTAGACCTATGAAACTGCATGAAATTATCCATTTTAAAAGCAAACTTAAAAACATGATCAAATCATTTGTAATCGTACTCTTTGTCTTCTTTTCGATCATTGTTTCAGCGCAAAAGAAGAATGATATTGTGGTAAACATTGGCGATGTGCCGGTTAGCAAAGAAGAATTTGAAGCCAATTACAAAAAGAACAATACCAATATCCTGGATGAAAAAGACAAAAAAACGCCAGCCCAATACATGGATTTGTATGTCAATTTTAAGTTAAAAGTGATTGAAGCTCAAAAACTTGGATATGATACAGCCAAGGCGTTTGTTACTGAATTGAAAGGTTACCGTCAGGAACTTGCCAAACCCTACCTGACCAATACAACCTATAACGAAGAGATGGTCAAAAATGCCTATTACCGTACTTTGCATGAACGGAAAGTCAGTCATATCCTGATTAAGGTTACCCCTGACGCATCTCCGGCTGATACCCTTGCAGCATGGAATAAAGTTACTGAACTTCGCAAGCAAGTCATAGCCAGTGCCGATTTCAACGAGACTGCCATTAAAAATTCAGAAGATCCTACTGCAGCCGAGAACAAAGGTGAGATTGGGTATTTCAGCGCCTTTCAGATGGTTTTTCCATTCGAAGATATAGCTTACAAAACACCTGTTGGAGAGGTTTCACAAATTACCCGCACCCGTTTTGGCTACCACCTTATCAAAGTTGAAGATGAACGGCTGAGTCGTGGCGAAATCAAGGTAGCACACATCATGAAAATGTTCCCGAAACAAGCCAGCGAAGAAACCAAAGCCAATTTGAAACTTGCCGCCGACAGTATCTGGCAGAAATTGACTTCCGGAGCGGATTTTGCTGAAATGGCAAAGAAGTACTCTGACGATAAAAGAACGGGTTCAACCGGAGGAGTTATGAACTGGTTTTCGCAGACCAATATGGTTCCTTCTTTCGCTGAAGCTGCTTTTGACCTTAAAAATGACGGAGATTTTTCTCCGGTTATCGGCACTCCTTATGGATGGCATATCATCAAGCGCCTTGAAGTGCGAATCACTCCGCCTTTTGAGAAGGCCCGTCCTGACCTTGAAGTTAAGATCAAGAACAGTTCAACCATCAGTAAATCGGGTGATGAAGTATTTGCCAAAAAGTTACGCTCTGAATATAAGATGAGAATTGACGATGCCACCTTCACCAACGTGGTAGAATTGGCTAAGGACACTATCGGGAAGAAAAATGTAAAAACTGCGCTGGAACCGGCAAAGAGCAGTCCTTTAGTTACTTTTGCCGATCAAACGGTATCTGCCGGCGATTTTGCAGAATATCTTCTAAGTGAGAAATATATGCAGGGAAGGGGAAATCAGGCCTTTAAGTTAAAACCATACCTCGAAAAGTTCATCAATCTGAAATTACTGGAATACGAAAATTCCCAACTGGAAAGGAAATATCCTGATTTTGCCCGGGTTTACAAGGAATATCATGATGGCATCCTGCTTTTCAACATTTCGAAGGATAAAATCTGGGACGTTGCCTCATCCGATACAGCGCGTCTGCAAAAATACTATGATCAAACAACCAAAAAATATTTCTGGAACGACCGTTTTATCGGTTGGGTGATTGAAGCCAAAAATGCGGATTTACGGACCAAAGTTGAATCCATGCTCGATGGGAAAGAAATGAGCAAAAAGGAAATCACCGATTTTTTCAATACCAAAACTGAAAATAATGTTCAAATCACCGAAGTGGCAGTCGAAAAGGGAGACAATCCGGTGGTGGATTATTATACCTGGAGCGGACCTAAACCTGCCGCATTTGATGAAACGACTACCTTTGTTCACGGTAAAATTGTGAGTCATCAGCAGAAAACACTCAAAGATGCGTGGGGACTGTACTCTTCCGACTTTCAGGAACAAGTTGAAAAAGAATGGATTGCCTCTTTAAAAGCAAAATATCCGGTTACAATTCATAAAAAAGTGCTTAAAAAAATTCAGTCTATTGAATGAGAAAAGCTGGCATTTATATTTTTCTGGCAGCCTTAATTCTGACATCCTGTAATCTGCTTCCTGAAAAGGGGAATCCGGTGGCCAAAGTTGGCGCAAAAGTTTTGACCATGGAAGACCTTGCGAAAAACGTACCCAATTACCTGGATGCCACAGATAGTTCGCTTTGGGCCGACGACTACATTAAAAAATGGATACAACGCGAATTATTGCTGCAAAAAGCAGAAGAGAATCTGAAAGGCGATTTGAAAGATGTGAGTGCCGAACTCGAGGAATACCGCAATTCACTTATTGTGTTCAGGTATAAAAATGAAATGGTGAAACAGAAAATGGATACCTTGTTAAAAGATTCTGACATTCAGAAATACTTTAACGAGCACCGCGAAAGTTTTATCCTGAACCGGAATATCGTGAAAGCCATTTACATAAAAGTACCTGATGAGGTTTCCAGTCCTGAAAACCTCAAGGAGCTTTGTTCATCGAACGATCCGGCGAAGCAGGCCAAACTGAACGAATATTGCTTGAGTTATGCCAAAGCCTACGATCGGTTTAACGATCAATGGGTGGCTGCCGATATGGTTTTGAAAAACATCCCGGAACAAATTCCAGATCAGAAGGAGTTCCTGGAGAAAAACCGTTTTACCGAGAGCAGTGATAAAGTTTATTACTATATTGTTTACATCCGCGATTACCGGCTCGAAGGACAGGTTTCGCCGGTTGAATACGTTGAAAAAGATATCCGGAATCTGATTTTAAGCAAACAGAAAATCGAATTCCTGAAGCAGATCGAAAAAAATATTTATCAGGAAGGCCTTGACCACAATCGGGTCAAACTATTTAAAACAAAAAAATAATTGTTTATGATTCGAAAACTAATTGGTTCATTGGTCTTGTTGGGATGTATTGCTTTCTTGGACCCGATTTTTGCCCAGGATAAAGTCGTCGATCAGATTGTTTGTGTAGTTGGGAAAAACATTATCCTGAAATCGGATATTGAAGGTACCTTCCAGCAGCAACAGGCTCAGGGCATTACTACCGAAGGGGATATGAAGTGTGAGATTCTTGAAAATTTGCTGGTCGAAAAACTATTGCTTGCCGAAGCTGAACTCGATACAACCATTATTGTGAGCGACAGTCAGATCAATCAGAACCTCGAACAGCGCATCCAGTATTTTATAACACATTTAGGCTCCGAAAAAGAAGTGGAAGCCTATTTTAAAAAATCGATTGTCCAGTTGAAAGCTGATTTGCAGGAAGTGATTAAAAACCAACAGATGACTCAGCAAATGCAGGAAAAGATCGTGGATAAAGTTACGGTTTCGCCCGCTGAAGTCCGCTTGCATTTCAAGAGCCTCCCTGAAGCCGAAATCCCTCAGATCGATGCGCAGATCGAATACGCTCAAATCACGGTTTTACCTGCGATTACACAGGAAGAAGAAGACCGTATCAAAGCGACCCTTCGTGAACTCAAACACCGCATCGAAACCGGAGAAAGCGGATTCGCTCCGTTAGCGGTTATTTATTCGGAAGACGGATCGGCCAGGAATGGAGGCGAACTTGATTACATGGGTCGTGGAAACCTCGATCCTGCGTATGCTGCAGCGGCATTTAACCTGAAAGGTGACAAAATTTCGAATGTTGTAAAAAGTGATTTTGGATACCATATTATCCAGGTGATGGACCGGAAAGGAGAGCAAATTAAAACCAGGCATATCATCATGAAGCCGAAAGTTGCTCCGGAAGCGATGAAAAAAGCATTTCTCCAAATCGATAGTATCGCGAATTTTATCCGGAAGGGAACTTTTAAATTTGAAGATGCTGCCGTGCGATATTCATTCGACAAAAACTCGCGCAACAATGGCGGTGCAGTCATTAATCCTGAAACCAGTGAATCGAAATGGAAAATGAGTGAGCTTGATCCGGATGTCAGTAAAGTAATTGCCAAAATGAACATCAACGAAATTTCGAAACCATTTTTAACTGTTGACGATAAACAGCGACAGATATATAAAATTGTCAAGTTGCTCAGCAAAACTGATGCGCACCAGGCAAACCTGCGCGACGACTATGTGGAACTCAGCAACAAATACCTGGCTTCAAAAAAGGAAAAAACGCTCGACAAATGGATCCGCGAAAAACAGGCCGGCACCTATGTTCACATCGATCCATCGTATATGAATTGCAATTTTAAATATAAGGGCTGGGTGAAGTAGATTGGCGTAGAGTTTAAGTTTCTGCAAAGAGACATTTTAAGAATAGCCGCGATGAAAAATAGTTTTTATTTTGGAACCTGGCTGGCCATAGGCAGTGGAATGGGCACTGCAATTGGAGTTGCAACGAAAAACATCGGAGCGGGAGTTGCGTTCGGAATAGGATTTGGACTTCTAATGGAAGTAATCATCAGGTATTCAGCAAATAAGAAAGACAAGGATAAAAAACACGAAGATGATCTATAAGAATGAAGTTGAAGCGGTAAATACGCTGAGTGTCAAATTTGCGGAACTGCGCAACGAAATAAAAAAACGAATTTACGGACAAGACGAGATCATCGATCAGGTGCTGGTTACCATGTTCAGTCGCGGGCATTGTCTGTTGATTGGTGTTCCGGGTCTTGCGAAAACCTTGCTGGTAAACACCATTGCCGAAGTCCTCGGGCTTCAGTATAAAAGGATTCAGTTTACACCCGACCTGATGCCATCCGACATCATCGGAACTGAAATTCTGGACAAAGACCGTGAATTCAAATTCATTCGGGGACCGATCTTCGCCAATATCATCCTTGCCGACGAAATCAACCGTACACCACCGAAAACGCAGGCTGCGCTGCTCGAAGCCATGCAGGAACGGACCGTTACTGCTGCCGGGCAGAAATATGAGCTGGACAAACCATTTTTTGTGCTGGCCACTCAAAATCCGATCGAGCAGGAAGGAACTTATCCGCTTCCCGAAGCACAGCTCGACCGGTTCATGTTCTCCATCTGGCTCGATTACCCCAAATTTCAGGATGAACTGACCATTGTTCAGAATACCACTTCCGACTACACCACCCACCTCAATGAAATTATCAGCAAAGAGGAAATCCGTTTTTTTCAGGACTTGGTACTGAAAGTCCCGGTAAACGAAAACGTACTGAAGTATGCAGTAGGTCTGTCGGCCAAAACGCGCCCAAACACCGAATTGGCCGCGCCCATCACCAATAAATACCTGAAATGGGGAGCCGGCCCGCGCGCTTCGCAATACCTGGTATTGGGTGCTAAAACACTGGCCGCCCTCCAGGGAAAATATTCGCCTGACATCGACGATATCAAAAAAGTAGCTGTCAGTATCTTGCGCCACCGTATTATCAAAAATTACAAAGCTGAAGCTGAAAACCTTTCGGTGGAAGATATTATCGCGGAATTGATGAAGTAACTGAATGATAAAGAGAAGCATATTCATATCAGCAGTTTTTCCTTTCATCCTGGTTTCCATGATCGCCTTACTGGTCTTTGCAGGAAGCAGTCTGGCGCAAAACAGGAAAAAGGTTGAAATCCTGCACAGTGATCTGCTTGACTTTAATCAGCACATTGTTGCAAATGCCCAGCGTCTGCTGGGGAATGTGAATATCACCGTCGACGGTGCAATGATGTGGTGCGACAGCTTGTATTCATATTCAAACAATACCGTGGATGCCTTTGGGCACGTGCATATCGTTCGTGGCGATACCCTCAATATGTATTCTGATTTTATTCATTACAACGGCGGTACCAAAGTGGCCAAGGCGCGCCGCAACGTCAGGCTGATCGATAAACAAGTTACGCTGACGACCGATTCGCTCGATTACACGATGGCAAATGATCTGGCTTCATATAACTATTCAGGAATGGTAAAAGATTCAACCAACGTTCTTACTTCGGTGATTGGTCAATATTATGTGAACGAAAAAAAGGCGTATTTCAAAACCAAAGTGGTTGGCGTTACCAAAGACTACAGGATTAAATCGGATACGCTCATTTACTTTACCAATTCCAAAAAGGTATATATCGAAGGCCCGACCCATATCTACAATGAAAAGGACACGCTTTATGCCGAATATGGCTGGTACGACAGCATGAAAAGCTATGCCAAGCTGACTAAAAAACCTCATCTCTGGAATGTCAAACAGAATGTGAAAGCCGACTCAATTTATTACGATAAGCAAAATGGGGAAGGATTAGCCATGGGCCACGCCCGTTTGCAGGACATTGAAAACAGTATCATTGTCTTGGGAAACCGGGTGCAATACAACGATCTGACCAAAATTGCTTCGGCCAGTGATTCTGCCGTCATGATTCAATACTCAAAAACGGATTCACTGTATTTACATGCCGATATTCTGAAAACCATGCCAGATACGATCAAATTAAGAAAATCATCCAAAATCATGAGTGGGTCAAAAAGGAATATAGCCGAAGAGAACTATATGGATTCCGTTGCTATGGCTAGTTTAAAGGCGCAGAAAAGGAATTTGAAACCTGGCAGTCCGGCAGTGGTCTCGGGCGACTCATTGTCACACGTTTCCCCGCAACCGGAATCAGTACAAGCTAACCTAGAAAAAGGTACCATATCGAAGAGAAACCTGATTAATGAATCTTTAAAACCCGATACGGCATCTGCCAATAAAGACAAAAATGCACGCCTGGTGCTGGCCTATTACAAAGTAAGGTTCTTTCGGAAGGATTTACAGGGAAAATGCGATTCGCTGGCCTACTGGTCCAGAGACTCAACCATCCAGTTTTATACCAATCCGGTTATTTGGTCGGGCAAGAATCAGATCTCAGCCGATTACATCGAAATGATCAACCGAACCAAAGATCCCGATGAGGTTCATTTGAATAATGATGCTTTTATCATTGCACTGGAAGACGATAGTTTGAGGTTCAATCAGATAAAAGGGAGAAACATGATCGGATATATCCGTAAAAATCAGTTGAATAAAATTGAGGTCAGTGGAAATGGACAGTCGAATTATTATGCCCGCGACGAAAAGGGATTGATCGGTCTAAATAAGGCCGAAAGCAGTGATATCACGATTTATATGAACGAAGGAAAAGTCAAAAAGATCGTATTTATCAAGTCTCCGGAAGGAGAACTCAAACCCATGAAAGATATTGAAACCGGCGATAAAATATTGCCCGGTTTTTTGTGGCAGCAGGAAATCAGACCAAAAAACAAAGAAGATATTTTCCGTGTAACTGACCCCGTCATCCCGGCTTTACCTCAGCCAAAATCACCTGCTGTCCTTCCTGAAGGTTTGAAATAATCTGCAAGTCCAGTAATCTTTTCGAAAAAAAATGTCTAATTTGCGATTGTAATAATCAAAATCCTAAATCATGAAAAATTTTCTGAAATTATTCGTTTTACTGGCTGCCTGGCTGTTCGTTATGCCTGTGCATGCGGTTCAGCCGCCCGATGATTTTGCCAAATCAGGTATTTCGGTAGGTGTTGTGGTGGAAGACCTCAACAAATCGCTCGACTTTTACATCAACGTGATTGGAATGGTCAAAACCGGTGAATTCAGTGTCGATGGTGCAAAAGCCAAAGAATTAGGGCTGGGCAACGGCGACCGCTTTGACGTAAAAATACTAAAACTCGAGAATAGCGAACAGGCTGCAGAATGGAAACTAATGAGTTTTGGCAAAAAGTCAGCGCATCCAAAGCAATCGTATGTACCCGATGATACCGGCATGCAGTACATCACCATTTATGTAAAATCGATGAACCCGATCCTGGAGCGCATCAAGAAATACGGTGTCAAACCATTAGGCAAAACTCCAACAATGCTCGATGCCGAGCGCCAGTTCGTTTCGGTGCAAGACCCTGATGGCAATTTCATAGAACTGATCGGACCGAAGTAGTTTTCAGTGGCCAGTCTCAGTTGAAAAAAAACAGGTTCGGCTGAATAATGGAGAAATTCCGGAGTTCGGCCGCTTTTGGTTTGTATGCTTATTTTCTGTAACTTATCATCTCGAAACTAAACTATTCTAAATTCGAAATGGAACTTCAGATCATTCAAAGTAAAATTTACAAAATCCGTGGTCATCGGGTCATGCTCGATTTCGATTTGGCTGAAATGTACGGTGTTGAAACAAGAGTTTTAAATCAAGCAGTTAAAAGAAATATCAAGCGATTTCCTCCTGATTTTGTGTTTCAACTAGAAAATCATGAACTAGAAAACTTGATATCACAATTTGTGACATCAAGTTGGGGCGGATTTCGAAAACTTCCATTTGCATTCACCGAACATGGAGTAACCATGTTAGCAAGTGTGTTGCGTAGCTACCAGGCAATTGAGATAAACATACAAATTGTGAGGGCATTTATCGCGCTTCGGCAATATGCATTGGGTTACGCAGAGCTAAACCAAAAACTCGAAAACTTCATGATTGAAACTAACATGCAATTCAACGATATTTATCAGGCGCTAACTGAATTGGCAAGCAGAAAAGAATTAGAAAAGAACCGAACCCCAATTGGATATCTAAAAGATTAAGCTATTATGAAAACTGCTTTCCTTTTATTTACCTTCTTGTCGTCTTTATGTTTGTATGCACAAAACAAAATGGTTTTGATTCCCGCTGGCGAATTCAACATGGGAAAAAATACGCCCAATCCAACCGATTGGCAGCCTGAACACCGCGTTGCCATTGATTCGTTTTATCTCGATGCATACGAAGTGACAAATTGGCAATATGCAGAATTTTGCCAGGCAACCAAACATGCCCTGCCCGAATTCTGGGGAATGAAAGAGTTTGAATCCGGTATTGATTTTCAGGACTATCCGGTGGTGGGCGTTTCGTGGTTTGATGCAGATGCTTTTGCCAAATGGGCAGGGAAACGATTGCCTACCGAAGCTGAATGGGAATATGCCTCGCGTGGTGGATTAATTGATCAGAATTTTCCCACCGGCAATCAGATTGATTCCACGAAAGTGAATTATTCAAAAAAATACAAAGGAAGTTTCCGGATTGGAAGCTTTGAACCGAATAAATACGGACTGTATGATATGGCCGGAAATGTTTGGGAATGGACTTCGGATAATTATGCCGGTGATTACTACAAGGTCTCAGAACCGGCCAATCCCAAAGGGCCGAAAGGAGGAAGGTTCAAGGTAATTCGGGGCGGCAGCTGGCACTCTGGAGCGATGTGCGTTCAAAATTATTTCCGCAATGGCTTATCGCCCAGTTGGGTCGATTTTGCAGTGGGATTCAGGTGCGCAAAAAGTTTGAAACCGTAAACAAACCCATGCCAGAATAGATTTTAAAACAAAAACGCAAGGCTTTCAACCTTGCGTTTCGTTATGTTGACGAGAATTAGTATTCGTCTTCGTTAAAAAAGAAATCATCCTTGCTCGGGTAATCGGGCCAGATGTCTTCAATACTCTCGTAAATTTCTCCTTCATCTTCTATTTCCTGGAGGTTTTCAATAACTTCGAGCGGTGCACCGCTTCGAATTGCAAAATCGATCAATTCGTCTTTACTAGCTGGCCAGGGGGCATCTTCTAATTTCGAGGCTAATTCGAGTGTCCAGTACATATCGTTTATTTATTAAGGAGGTGATTAACTTGGTTTTTCTAAACTTTTGCGAATATAGTAAAAAAACGAATTCTGCAAATAAATAAATTCATTATTCCTGAACCTCTGGTGACCATACTATTTCACTCGCTTTTTGATCTGTTGAAACCTTTCTGGAGAGCACGAATAGATAGTCCGACAGGCGATTCATGTATTTGATCAGGTTCGGATCGACTTCCGTTTTTTCAGCCAGTTCCACAATCAGGCGTTCGGCCCGACGACATACTGTGCGGGCAACATGGCAAAACGAAGTTGCCTGACTTCCACCCGGCAAAATGAAGTTCCGCAGCTCGGGCAATTGTTCGTTCATCCGATCCATTTCCTTTTCGAGCACCACAATGTCGCTTTCGCCAACCGGTAGCTGCTGACTTATGAGCGAAACGGAACCGTCGCTGGCCAGATTTGCTCCAATCACAAAAAGTTTGTTTTGTATTTTTTCGATCATCCGGTCGGCTTGTTGGTCGGTTTGCATCGATCGAACCACTCCAAGGTATGAATTCAGTTCATCCACCGTTCCATAAGCATCGAGCCTGAGGTCATATTTTTTTACGCGTGAACCACCAATCAAACTGGTAGTTCCATCATCGCCGGTGCGGGTATAGATTTTCATTATAAAGTATTAAATGTTTAGGCTTTCGAAATTATCTGGATTTACCGCTTCGAAGTAGAGTCAATGATTGTCAGTGGTAGTCATTAAAAGTAAAAAATGTAGCCGAGGTCATTGGTTTTACTATGAATGACGTGAAACAAATGCCCACGAATGACATTTCTAAAATGACAACTCGCACCACATTAATAAACCGGATTGGGATTCACTTTGTCCGACTCAATTTCACCATCCTTCAGTCGGATAATTCGGTGGGCATGATTGGCAATCGATTCTTCGTGAGTTACCACAATGAGGGTATTTCCTTTTCGGTGAATTTCGGCAAACAACTGCATAATTTCTTCCGAAATTTTGGAGTCAAGGTTACCGGTTGGTTCATCGGCAAGCAAAATGCAGGGATTGTTTACCAGGGCGCGGGCCACCGCCACACGCTGCCGCTGCCCTCCCGAAAGCTCGTTCGGTTTGTGTTCGATACGGTCGGCCAAACCCACTTCGGTCAGAATTTTTTCTGCCTGAATAATGCGCTGCTGCTTTTTAATTCCGGCATAAACCAATGGCAGCATCACGTTTTCAAGTGCCGTGTTTCGTGGAAGCAGATTGAAGGTCTGAAAAACGAACCCAATTTCCTTGTTCCGGATTTCGGCCAGCTCATCATCGGACAAATGGCTCACATCTTGATTGTTCAGTTCGTAAAAGCCACTGGTTGGTGTGTCGAGACAGCCAATCACGTTCATCAAAGTTGACTTTCCGGAGCCGGAAGCACCCATGATGGCTACATATTCGCCTTTGTTAATCTGAAGCGAAACCGAGCGCAACGCCCTGACAATCTGAGTTCCGACTTTGTAGTTCTTGACTATTTTTTCGAGTTTGATAACTGCTTCCATCGTATGGTGTTCGTTTGTTTGATTAGATTAGTTCAGCTTTGTTTCCTGTCATTACAATTTATGCGTCAAATTTAGGTTTTATTGAACAGAACCTGATTAGTTCATCCTTTTTTTATCTTTGTTCCATGTCAGAATTTCTGGATCAGGATATCAAATTTTTGCCCGGTGTTGGCCCTCAGCGTGCTGACCTGCTCAAAAAGGAATTGAAGATTTTCACTTTCGAGGACCTGTTGTACTACTTTCCCTACAAATATATCGACCGCACAAAGTTCTACAAGGTTTCTGAAGTCAATCAGACCATGTCGTACATACAGATGAAAGGAAACATTATCCGCTTCGAAACTTCAGGGGAAGGCGTGAAGCAACGTTTGGTCGCACAATTCCGCGACGAATCGGGCGTGATGGAACTGCTTTGGTTTCAGGGAATCAAATGGGTGAAGGAAAATATCCGGCCTAATATTGAATATGTGGTCTTCGGGAAACCATCGGTATTTGGAGGAAAGCTCAACATCATTCATCCCGAACTGGAACCTGCTGATCAGAAACCTATTTCAGCAGGGGTATTTCAGGCGTTCTACAACACCAGCGAAGCGATGAAAAAGAAATTTATGACGAGCAAGGCTCTGAATAAATTTCAATTTACACTTTCGGCCCTCCTGGAAGGGAAAATTCAGGAAACTCTTCCGGCAGGTCTGATTTCAAGACTAAAACTGATGTCCCTGTCCATGGCTCTTCGGCAGGTTCATTTCCCTGAAAACCCCAATCTCCTGAAAACAGCCACCTTCAGGCTAAAATTCGAAGAGCTGTTTTTCATCCAACTGAAGATTTTAAGCCTGAAGCACACGCGTGAAGGTTCATTCAAAGGTTTTGTGTTTTTGCAGGTTGGCTATAACCTGAATACATTTTTCAGCAATTATCTTCCTTTCGAACTAACCAATGCCCAGAAAAAGGTGATCAGGGAAATTAGGAAAGATATGGGCTCCGGAAAACAAATGAACCGGCTTCTTCAGGGCGACGTGGGAAGCGGCAAAACGCTGGTCGCTCTGATGACCGCACTGATCGCTTTCGACAATGGATTTCAGGTTAGCCTGATGGCACCAACTGAAATTCTGGCCATTCAGCACTTTCATTCGATCAAAAAGATGACCGACGGGCTGGGAATCAAAATCGCCCTGCTGACTGGCTCAACCAAAAAAGCCAAGCGCGCTGAAATTCATGAGCATCTGGAAGACGGAAGCTTGCAGTTACTTATTGGCACCCATGCCCTCATCGAAGATAAAGTGAATTTTCTGAAACTTGGATTGGTCATTGTGGATGAGCAGCACCGTTTTGGAGTTGTTCAGCGCGCTAAACTCTGGAAAAAGAACGAATTTACACCGCCGCATGTATTGGTCATGACCGCCACACCGATTCCCCGGACCCTGGCTATGACGGTATACGGCGATCTGGATGTTTCGGTCATCGACGAATTGCCACCGGGACGAAAACCCATCCAAACCATGCATTATCACGAAAACCGCAGGAAGCAGGTATATGAATTTATGCGCGAACAAGTGGAAGCCGGCCGTCAGATTTATGTGGTTTATCCATTAATTAAAGAATCCGAAAAGTTGGACCTGAAGAATGTTGAAAACGGGTACGAACTCCTGAAACAGGTTTTTGCGCGGTATTCGATCAGCATGGTGCACGGCAAGATGAAACCAGCCGACAAGGAAGCAGAAATGCAGTTGTTCAAGGAGGGAAAGACACAGATTATGGTGGCTACTACGGTGATCGAAGTCGGTGTGGATGTTCCAAACGCATCGGTCATGATTATCGAAAGTGCCGAACGATTTGGATTGTCGCAGCTTCACCAGTTGCGCGGACGTGTTGGCCGAGGTGCCGAGCAGTCATATTGTTTGCTGATGTCGTCGTACAAAATCAGCAACGAAAGCCGCAAACGCCTCGAAACCATGGTTCGGACCAATGATGGATTCGAAATTGCCGAAGTGGACATGCAATTACGAGGTCCGGGCGATCTGGAAGGAACCCAGCAAAGCGGCATCGGGTTTACTCTGAAAATTGCCAATCTGGGCCGGGATGGAGAAATTCTGCAGCATGCCCGCAATCAGGCTTCCGATATTTTGGATTTGGATCCAAAACTACAAAGTCAGGATAATCAGATACTCGTTTACAATCTGCTGAAGATGAAGAATACTGAATTCAACTGGAGTTCGATCAGCTGAGGACAGTTAACAGAAGAGGGAAGTGAAGACAAACAACCACTGAAAGAAATATCATTAAAACAGAAATCGAAGATCGAATAACACTAAAAAACCTGACTTATTTCAGGATGTGCATTCAGGGATTGATCTATCTTTCGCAACTCAAAAAAAATATTGAAAATGAACAAGTCATTCATAACAATCGGGATATCTGTAATATTCTGTCTGAACCTTCAGGCACAGAACGTAAGTAAAGGCAAGGTCGTTACTGAAGAAAAGGGAAAAGGCTTTTACTTCGAATCGATTTTAAAAGATGTAACGGCGGTCGAAGAAAAACTGTTGGAGAAAGAACCTTATAAGCGTTTTGAAATGGATCAGTCGGGCATGGATTTGCCGAACAATCCTTCGCTTTATACTACGGTATGGAGCAATCCAAGCATTTCGCAGGGAAATGCCGGAACCTGCTGGAGCTTTTCAACCACTTCCTTCTACGAATCGGAAGTGCTTCGCCAACACAACAAAAGGGTAAAAATTTCGGAGGTCTATTCTGCTTATTGCGAATATATCGAAAAAGCGCGCCGCTTCATTGAAAAACGGGGAAACTCGGTGTTTTCGGAAGGCTCGGAAGGAAATGCCATTGCCAGGATCATGAAAACTTACGGTGCAGTTCCTGAAGATGCATACACGGGACTGATTGATGGCCGGAAATACCATAGTCATGCCAAAATGGTGGAAGAAATGACCGCTTTTCTGAATTCACTGAAAATTTCCAATGCCTGGAACATGGATTACGCGCTGGAAACCGTCAAATCTATCATGAATCATTACATCGGAATTCCTCCTGCCGAATTTGTGGTTGAAGGCAAAAAGTATACACCGCAATCGTATCTGAAAGATTATCTGCAAATCAATCCAGATGATTTTGTCGAAATCCTTTCATACAAGCAGGAACCTTACTGGCAGCAGGTTGAATATAAGGTTTCAGACAATTGGTGGCACAACAAGGATTACTACAATGTTCCGCTCGATGATTTTATGGCTGCCCTGAAAAAAGCGGTAAAAGCCGGATATTCCCTGAGTATTGGTGGCGACGTTTCGGAACCGGGTTTTAGCCGCGAAACGAATTGTGCACTGATTCCGGATTTCGACATTCCGTCAGCCTACATTAATGAAGATGCCCGTCAGTTTCGGTTCTCGAACGAAACTACTACTGATGACCATGGTATGCAGGTGATTGGTTACCTCGAAAACTACAAAGGCACGGGCAAGGACTGGTATCTGATCAAAGATTCGAGTTCAGGCTCGAGGAATGTTGAAAGTTCAAATCCAAATTTCGGTTACTATTTCTTTCACGAAGATTACATCAAGTTGAAAATGATGGGATTCACTGTACATAAGGATGCAGTAAAGGAACTACTAAAGAAATTCCCTAAATAAATTTGGTGATCACCTTGATGATCCTCTTTTATGAAATCTGAACTGGTTTCATAACGGAGAGATCTCAGGAATCTGATCTTTTAAAAGACCAGATTCCCGAAATGCCATGGCTGCTGATTTTCCCTTATCTTTGGAGCTTCATCAAACATACTTGTCATGAAACTTTGGGATAAAGGTACCACCGTTAACGAACTCATTGAGAAATTTACGGTAGGTAAAGATCGTGAATTGGATATCTACCTGGCCAAATTCGATGTGCTTGGTTCAATTGCACATGCCAAAATGCTTGCCTCCATTGACTTACTGGAACAGAGTGAGTTGGTCGAACTCCAAAAGGAACTGGTTCTTATTTTTCACATCATTGAAAAAGGGGATTTCCGGATTGAAGATGGAGTGGAAGATATTCATTCGCAGGTGGAACTGATGCTGACCCGGAAATTGGGAGATACTGGCAAGAAAATCCACAGTGGACGTTCACGAAACGACCAGGTTTTACTCGATCTCAAACTCTTTTCCCGTGCCGAAATTCAGAAACTTGTTGAGGCAGTCGGTGAATTGTTTGACAAGCTTATAACAAAGGCTGAAGCCAATAAGCAATACCTGATGCCCGGCTACACTCATTTGCAGGTCGCCATGCCATCGTCTTTTGGACTTTGGTTCAGCGCCTATGCCGAAAGCTTGGTCGACGATCTGGTTATGCTTCAGGCAGCCTATAAAATTGTCAATCAAAATCCGTTGGGCTCTGCGGCCGGATATGGCTCTTCCTTTCCTCTTGACAGGCAAATGACGACTGACTTGCTGGGATTCGACGCGATGAATTATAATGTCATTTATGCACAGATGGGTCGTGGTAAGATGGAAAAAACGGTTGCCTTTGCTCTTTCATCCATTGCAGCCACGATCTCTAAATTTGCCTTTGATGTGTGCCTGTTCATGAGCCAGAATTTTGGATTTGTATCTCTTCCGGATGAGCTGACTACCGGTTCCAGCATTATGCCACACAAGAAGAATCCGGATGTCTTTGAACTGGTCCGTGCCCATTGCAATAAAATCCAGGCAATTCCATACCAGATCAGCCTGATGACCAATAACCTTCCAAGTGGATATTTCCGCGATCTTCAGATTCTGAAGGAAGTTTTTCTTCCTGCTTTTCAGGAATTGCAGGATTGCATCAGTATTGCAGGATTTGCAATTGATCAGATGGCTGTAAAGACGGATCTGTTGTCGGACGATAGATATAAATATGCGTTCAGTGTTGAGGACGTGAACAAACTTGTTCTGCAGGGCGTTCCGTTTCGCGATGCCTATAAAGAAGTTGGGAATGAAATCAATTACGGAACTTATGAACCAAGCCGGAAATTGAACCATACACATCAGGGAAGCTTGGGCAATCTATGTTTAGAACAAATTTCGGAACGCATGGAGTTAATCATACGATCATTTGAATTTCAACGGATCGAAAAAGCCTACTCTGGATTATTGGGAGAGCTCTAGGTTCTGTTAACTAATCGTTATTTTTTAATTCTTGCCAACTTTCGGTGGCTTGACTTGTTTCAGACATTAAGATATTGAATTCTAGCTTGATGTGGCTGTATTTCATCTTATACGTCACGAGATTAGCCCGGAATTTCATTTTCATGAATTTTCATGAATTGGAATCTTTCGTAAAAAACACTATTTTCGCTTTCAGTTCGTAAGGAAAACGATTGATTTGCTTATAAATTCTTTATTTTCGTAGATTGATTTGTTCAGAATGATTATTAATTGGTCTTTTTGTAAGCTTTTTGCGAAAAATATATTTTAAAATTAGAAATGATGAATTTAGGATTGCCAAAAGCACAGGGGTTGTACGATCCAGCCAATGAGCACGATAACTGCGGAATCGGTTTTGTGGCCCACATCAAGGGACAGAAGTCGCACGACATTATCGAAAGGGGATTAGAAGTTCTTGAAAATATGGATCATCGCGGTGCAACCAGTGCGGATAATAAGACAGGCGATGGCGCCGGTATCTTAATGCAAATACCTGATCAATATATTAAGGAAGTATTGAAAGTGAATATTCCCGTTTCAGGGAAATTTGGAACCGGATTGATTTTTCTCCCCCAGGATAAGGATGATGCGCTTGTTTGCCAGGATATTCTCAGTAAATACATCCAACAGGAAGGGCTCGAATTAATTGAGTACCGTGATGTGGCCGTCGATAGTTCTGCTCCGGGCGAAATTGCCAAACTGACTGAGCCGTTTGTCCGGCAGATATTTGTAAAAGCCGATCTGGAGCAGGAAGTGCTGGAGCAGAAATTATATCTGGCGCGCAAACAGGCTGAAAGGGAAATCAGGGAATCCAACCTGGAAAACAAAGGCGCATTTTATGTCCCTAGCTTATCCTCCAAAACAATTATATACAAAGGAATGCTGACTCCCGGACAGCTCCGAGATTATTTCAAGGACCTGTCGCATCCGAAATTCACCAGCGCTATTGCATTGGTACATTCGCGTTTCAGCACCAATACCTTCCCGACCTGGGATTTGGCCCAGCCATTCCGCATGATTGCTCACAACGGTGAAATTAATACCGTGAAAGGAAACCGCATGTGGATGTCAGCCCGTGAAGCCCTTCTGAAATCGGAAGTTTTCGGCGAAGATCTGAAGAAACTTTTTCCGGTTATCGAGCCCAATAAATCTGACTCGGCCTCGTTCGATAATACACTCGAATTCCTGCATCAGACGGGGCGTTCCATGCCTCATGCCTTGTGCATGATGATTCCCGAATCGTTCAATTCGAAAAACCCGATTCCAGATAGCCTGAAGGCATTCTACGAATATCATTCAACCATTATGGAACCCTGGGATGGCCCGGCCTCCATGGTATTTTCGGATGGCCGGTACATTGGTGGAACCCTTGACCGGAACGGACTTCGCCCTTCGAGATACATCATTACCAAAAATGATCTGATTGTGATGGGTTCCGAAGTGGGCGTTCAAACCTTTGCTCCGGAAGAAGTAAAGGAAAAAGGACGTTTGCGCCCTGGTAAAATCCTTTTGGTCGATACCAAATTGGGAATTATAATTCCGGATAAAGAGGTAAAAGCGCAATTAAGTCAGCGCAATCCATACGGTAACTGGTTAAAGGAAAACCGTTTGCTGATGGAAGATATTGAAGTCAAACAACGCGTTTCGTCTTCGCTCGGCGATCAGTTCAGTACATTCACGAAAGTTTTTGGCTATTCGAAAGAAGACATGGAAATGATCATTAACCCGATGGCCGAAACTGGTGCCGAACCAACCAGTTCGATGGGAAATGACACTCCTCTGGCCTGTTTTTCGGAAAAACCTCACCGTTTCTTCGATTATTTCCGTCAGGTTTTTGCGCAGGTTACTAATCCGCCCATTGATTCCATTCGCGAAGGATTGGTCATGTCGCTAACAAACTACATTGGTTCGTTGCATACCAACATTTTGGACGATTCGCCGGTCCATGCCAAACTGATTAAATTTGAAGATCCGATTATAACCAATACCGATCTTGGGAAAATTAAAGACCTGAAACACGAGCAATTCTCGCACAGTACCATTCCGATGGTATTTCCAGTGAAAGACGGCGCTGAAGGCTTTCAGAAGGCATTTGATGATTTGCTTAAACAAGCAGAAAAGGCCGTTGACGACCGAAAGAATTTCATTATTCTTTCCGATCGCCAGGTTTCTGCCGAATATGCGCCGATTCCTTCTTTGCTGGCGGTTGCAGCCGTTCATCACCACCTCATACAAACTCAGAAGCGGATGCAGATCGGGATCATCGTCGAAACTGCCGAGGCCCGGGAAATTGCCCACTTTGCACTTTTGTTCGGATATGGGGCCAGTTCGGTCAATCCATACCTCGCTTTTTCGGCCATCGAAGAAATGGTCAAGAACGGCGAAATTGCTATGAAATATTCTGAAGCCCGCTATAATTACATTAAATCAATCGACAAAGGTCTCCTGAAGGTGATGTCCAAAATGGGTATTTCAACCTTGCGTAGCTATCAGGGGTGCCAGATTTTTGAAGCTTTGGGAATCAGCGATGAAGTCATCAAAAAATATTTTACGGGAACTTCTACTAAATTTGGAGGGATTGGTTTTGCAGAAATATGTCACGAATCATTGATTTTCCATAAGGAAGCTTATGGAAAAAAGAAACACCTGAACAAGGCGAATTTTGAAACAGCCGGAACCTACCATTACCGGAAATATGGCGAACATCATGCCTGGAACCCCGAAACGGTTGGTTTGCTTCAATGGGCCACACGCACCAACGATTACAACGTGTTCAAGGAATTCAGCAAAAAGGTGGATGCCGAGAATGCCATGCCAACATTTATCCGTGGCTGTCTGAAATACAAACGAAATCCCATTGATATTTCGCTGGTCGAACCGGCCGAAAACATCATGAAACGCTTTGTTACCGGGGCCATGTCTTATGGTTCAATCAGTAAGGAGGCGCACGAAGCACTTGCAGTTGCCATGAATTCCATTGGCGGTCGAAGCAATACCGGTGAGGGCGGAGAAGATGCCGAACGATTTAAAACCAACAAACGAAGCGCAATCAAACAAGTTGCTTCGGGACGGTTTGGGGTGACCAACAATTACCTGATCAATGCCGACGAGCTTCAGATCAAAATTGCACAGGGTGCAAAACCTGGTGAAGGCGGGCAGTTGCCAGGTTTCAAGGTGAATAACATCATCGCCAAACTCCGGAATTCAACCCCCGGAATTACCCTGATTTCGCCTCCACCGCATCACGATATTTATTCGATCGAAGATTTGGCGCAACTGATTTACGATCTGAAAGTGACCAATCCGCGCGCCAAAGTTTCGGTGAAACTGGTTGCTGAAAATGGGGTAGGGACCATTGCTGCCGGCGTGGCCAAAGCCTTTTCCGACCTGATTATTATTGCCGGTTGTGAAGGTGGTACCGGAGCTTCTCCGGCAAGTTCGATCAAATTTGCCGGTTTGCCCGTTGAATTGGGGATCGCCGAAACGCAGCAAACCCTGGTGATGAACAACCTCCGTGGTCGTGTCAAATTGCAGGTCGACGGACAATTGAAAACCGGTCGTGACGTGGTGATCCTTGGAATGTTGGGCGGTGAGGAATTTGGATTCTCAACTTCAGCCTTGATTACACTGGGTTGTATCATGATGCGCAAATGTCACCTCAATACTTGTCCGGCAGGTATTGCCACTCAGGACGAAACACTGAGAAAACGCTTTATCGGACGTTCAGAATATGCTATCAATTTCTTCCGGTTTGTTGCCCAGGAAGTTCGTGAACATCTGGCCGAAATTGGAGTAACTACTTTTGACGAAATTGTCGGCCGGGCCGATTTGCTTGAACAGAACCGCGAAGTGGGCAACTGGAAAATGAAAACAATGGATTTTTCCAAGATCATTTACATGCCTGAAGAAGCCAAAAAATACGATATCCGGAATACATTCCCGAATATTAAATCGGTTGAGGAACACATGGGCCACACCTTGATTCGTGAAGCAAACAAAGCAATCAAAAGCAAGGAAAAAGTCTGGCTAGCTCATACCATCACCAATGTCGACCGAACTGTGGGAGCCATGTTATCCGGGGAAATATCACGCCGATACGGCGAAGAAGGATTGCCAAACAACACGATCATGGCCAATTTTACCGGAACTGCCGGACAAAGTTTTGGCGCTTTCCTTGTAAAAGGCGTCAGCTTCAGGCTCGAAGGCGATTCAAATGATTATATCGGTAAAGGTCTTTCCGGAGGGCGCATCATCGTAGTACCTCCTGTTGGTTCAACCTTTAAACCTGAGGAAAACATCATCGTTGGAAATACTTCCTTTTACGGGGCGACTTCCGGCGAAGCTTATATCCGCGGTGTTGCAGGCGAGCGTTTCTGCGTGCGGAATTCAGGAGCCAAAGCGGTCATTGAAGGCAGCGGCGACCATTGCTGCGAATATATGACTGGCGGACGGGTCGTGGTTTTAGGAACTACCGGGCGCAATTTTGCAGCCGGGATGAGCGGCGGAATTGCCTACGTACTTGATCTGGAAGGCGATTTCGAATATTTCTGTAACAAAGGTCTGGTTGAACTGGGACCGGTCGAGGATAAAGCTGACATTGTTGAATTGCAGGACATGGTAAACAAACACCTGCTTTACACCCAAAGTACAATGGCCGCCAAAGTGCTTACAAACTGGGACGAATTCCTTCCCAAATTTGTTAAGGTGATTCCGTTCGAATACAAGAAAGTGCTGGAGGAACAGAAACTGAAAGAACTTGTCAAGAAGTTACAATTAACTGAGGATGATCCTGCAAGGCACGAATAGAAGACAGCCCCCTTCCCGTTCCCCCGATGGGGAAAGCTGGGATTGCGAGTTAGCTATTTTTTTGCCCTGAAGGGGCAACATATCAATAACCTGGGGCGAAACCCCGGGTTCAGAATAGGAAAAAGAAAGCCGTTCGCAAGAAAATAAAGAAAAGTGGAGAAATCTGCTTTCGGAAGGAATAGCGAAATATGAGTTTTATTGAAATTTTGAAATATTCGGATGACCATTCAATTTGAATTTTCATCAAAAAATAAAAAATAGAATTACCATGGGAAATCCAAAAGGTTTCATGACGATAGGGCGAAAAGATGCAGGTTATCGCCCGGTGAATGACCGGATATACGATTACGGCGAAGTAGAGCAGACGCTCGACGAAAACGACCGCATGGAACAGGCCGCGCGCTGTATGGATTGCGGTGTTCCGTTTTGCCATTGGGGCTGCCCGGTTGGAAGTAAAATTCCGGAATGGCAGGACCTGGTTTACCAAGGTAACTGGAAGGGAGCTTATGAAGTTCTGCACTCAACCAATAGTTTTCCGGAGTTTACCGGACGTGTCTGTCCGGCTCCGTGCGAAAAATCATGTGTGCTGGCCATCCACAACGAAGCGGTTACGATTCGTGAAAACGAAGCATCAACCGTTGAACACGCGTTTAATCTGGGTTTTGTTCTTCCCCGTATTCCTGAAGTGAGAACCGGCAAAAAAGTGGCCATTGTGGGTTCCGGTCCTGCTGGTCTTTCGGCGGCCGATCTGTTGAATCAGGCCGGACACGAAGTGACCGTTTTCGAAAAGAACAGCGCCATAGGAGGTTTACTTCGATTTGGCATTCCTGATTTTAAACTCAGTAAAACACAAATTGACCGTCGTCTTGAAATCTTTCTGGATGAAGGCATCCATTTCAAGCCCAATGTCACTGTTGGAGCGGATATTCCTGCTGCTGAATTATTGGAAAGTTTCGATGCAGTGGTGTTGGCCAACGGAGCCGAACAGGCCCGCGATTTGCCGGTTGAAGGCCGCAACCTGAAAGGCGTCCACCTGGCTATGGAATTCCTGGTTCAATCGAACCAGCGTGTTGCCGGCGAAGAAATTCCGGAAGAAATCAGCATTCTGGCTAAAGATAAACGCGTGCTGGTGATCGGTGGAGGTGATACCGGTTCGGATTGTGTCGGAACTTCCATCCGCCAAAAAGCCAAAAGTGTGACCCAGATTGAAATCCTTCCAAAACCAGCCGAAAACCGTGCCGAGAACAATCCATGGCCCTACTGGCCAAATACGTTGAGAACATCCAGTTCGCACCTGGAGGGTTGTGAACGTCGCTGGAGTCTTTCGGCCAGGCGTTTTATCGGCGAAAACGGGGAAATCAAACAGGTTGAGCTGGTTACAGTTGACTGGGATAAAGACGCCGCCGGACGCTGGGTAATGACCGAAAGGCATGGTTCCGAAGAAATTGTTGAAGTGGATTTGGTGCTGCTGTCAATGGGTTTCACCCAACCGGTGCACAACGGATTGCTCGATCAGCTGGGAATCGAATACGATAACCGGGGCAATGTAAAAGTGAATTCCAAAAAGCAGACTTCAAATCAAAAAATATTTGCCTGCGGTGATGTCGAAGCCGGTGCAAGCCTGGTGGTCCGTGCCATCGAAGCCGGGAAAATTGCTGCTGGAAATGTGGATGAATTCCTTTGTCCGGAATAAAAAGAAGTTAAAATAGAATTTCAAAGGCCGTTCCCATTTAGTTGAGGACGGCCTTTGTTTTCATGTATTGATTGCAGGGATAATGCCCAATGTTGATAGTGCTTATATTCCGTCACATAAATGTGACGGCAAGGATTAACGGCATTTCATTTCGCAATTAGCAATATTCTTTGCCGTCCGCTTTAGCTGACGGACATGATTTTATTCAGGCCACCTTCCCTGGGTTTGCCGGGCCACCATCCATCCCGGATATTCAGGATTTAGTGCACTGACTTCATTTAACCGTTGCAAATCTTCTGAAGTAAGTTGCAGATCAACTGCTGAGATATTGTCTTTCAATTGTTCCAGCGTTTTGGCGCCAATGATGGTACTGCAAACTCCCGGTTGACGGGTCACCCAGTTGAGCGCGACGGTTGCCACCGATACGTTGTGTTGAGTGCCAATTTCTGCCATCACATCAATAATATCGTATGCTTTTGGTTTGTTGATGGGCGGAAAATCAAAAGCATCACGGCGGCTGTTTCCGGCAACGGCATTGTTCCGGGTGTATTTTCCGGAGAGAAAACCACCTGCCAGCGGGCTCCAGGGCATGATCCCGATATTTTCGCTCAAGGCCATCGGAACAATTTCGCGTTCCAGTTCGCGACTGGCAATTGTATAATAATTCTGGGAAGCAACGAATTTGGTCCAGCCCATTTTTTCGGCATAACTGTTGGCTTTTACTACCATCCAGGCCGGATGATTGCTGATGCCAAGGTACCTTACTTTTCCCGAGCGGACCACATCTTCCAGCCCGCGCATGGTTTCTTCGAGTGGGGTTATCGGGTCGACACCATGAATATATAAAAGATCGATGTGCGAAAGATTCATCCGTTGAAGGCTGTCGTTCACCGAATCCATGATATGAAGCCGCGAAAGCCCGACCTGGTTAGCTCCCGGACCCATCCGGATCCTCAACTTGGTCGCAATGATTACCTGCTGACGGTTTACACCAAGCGTTTTGAGCGACTTGCCCAGCATCGTTTCCGATAATCCTTCCGAGTAGGCATTGGCCGTGTCGATAAAGTTGATCCCGCTGTCGAGCGAGGTTTTGACGATGTCGGTCACCTCATCCTGAGGTACCTGTCCAATGGCTTGCCAATAGCCTTTTCCGCCGAAAGTCATCGCTCCCAGACAAAGCTCTGACACCAAAACCCCTGTTTTACCGAGTTCGTTGTATTTCATAATTTGGAAAATTTTAGAAAATGAATTGAATTCGTAATGTGTTTAGACTAAAACAAACGGACAAATGGAAAGTTCCGGGATTACAAAGGATAATCATGCTTTCAACCCTAAAAAACTGCAGAAATTCCTTTGAATGACAGTTTCCGGAGCATGATTCCGGTTGTTATAGGATATTTCTTGAAATCAGCAGCAATTACCGGATTCAAAAGTTCTTGTTTTGTAATTCAGCGAAAATAAACTGTTTCAATTTGAAACCAATACCAATCTCAATTCATGTGATTTTGTTGTTGAGATGAAACTCTGTACTATTGATTTGTTACTATTTCAATTTGATTACCCACATTACTATTTCAATAAATTCTTCGAAGTACAGGGAAGAGTATTTTACTATGAACTAGTTTTGGCAAAATGAGATAGAGCTTCACACAAAACCATTACAGAAATCCAAAACGATGAATCCAGATTACCCGATAAATTTCCAAAGAATAAAAAAACGCACCTCCCAAGCGGCGATATTTCTGATACTTCTTCTGTTTGCTTCGTCTTGTGATATTTTCAACCAGAAGCACCCCGTTCAGATTGTCTTTACCTCGGATTCGCATTTTGGGTACACCCGAAGCGCTTTTCGCGGCGATTCGAATGTTTCGGCCCTCATCGTGAATGAGGCAATGATCCGGGAAATCAATTCGTTGCCCATTTTAACTTTGCCTGCCGACAGCGGTGCAAATGCCGGAATGCCAATAGGTGAAATTGATTATCTGATCAATACCGGCGATATCGCCAATCGTTCCGAGCCGGGGATTCAAAGCGCTGCCAAATCGTGGGACCAATTTACCACATCTTATATCAACGGGTTAACCACCAAAAACATTAAAAATCAAAAAACAGAACTGTGGTTGCTGCCCGGTAATCACGATGTTTCGAATGCAATAGGCCATTATAAAATTGTCGGTGTTCATGCCGACAACAGTTCATTGCTCGGGATTTACAATTACATGTTTCCTGAAAATAAAAAAACTTCGGCCACCTTCAATTATGCGACCGATAAAATTCATTACTCAAAGGATGTTGCCGGGGTACATTTCGTTTTTGTGAATATCTGGCCCGACTCCAACGAACGGGTCTGGATGGAAAATGATTTGAAATCGGTTGAGGCAAACACTCCGGTCATACTTTTTACCCACGACGAACCGGATGCTGAATCGAAGCATTTTTCGAATCCAAACGGAGTTCACGACATTAATACGACCGATAAATTTGAAAACCTCCTCTGCGATGTTTTTAAGGATGGCTCAATGGTTTCAGATTCCGACGTCGTTGAACAACGCGAATTTGTTTCTTTCCTGAAGGTACATCCGAATATCAAAGCCTATTTCCATGGAAATGCCCATCAAAACAGGTTCTATACCTATCAAGGCCCGGATAAAGATGTGAACCTGAAAACGATTGAAGTGGATTCGCCCATGAAAGGGGAAGTTTCCGGTTTAGACCAGACGAAAATGTCGTTTCAGCTCATTACTCTTGATCCTGAAACCAAATTAATGACCGTTCGCCAGTGCCTGTGGAATACCAATCCTGCAAAACCGTATTCGCCAATTGCCTGGGGAGCCAAAACCAACATACAGTTATAAATTCAGTATTCCCTCCAAAACAAAAGGATTTCATCTCGAATTTGAAGATGGAATCCTTTTCAGTTTACAAATCCATTCATTTCACCTTTTCAAGGTTCTGATAGCCCGGCATCAGGTGCATTTGGGTAAGAACCATTCGATTAAGTTGTATCAAACATTTAGGTTGCGATATCCTTTGCCGTCTGCTTTAGCTGACGGACAAGATGTGCAAATAAATCGTTTGGCTTTAGCCACAAAAGGTTGGGCTAAAGCCCAAATCACTGTTCAAACTTTTTCCCGTTGACTAATGGTAAACGGCAAATGATAACCAGAACGCACCCTCAACCCAAAAGCGGCTGAACTCCGGATTTATTCCGTAATTCAGCCGCTTTTGTACCCGATCCGGATACTGTAAACCTGGACTGATCACTGTAAATTATTTCGAAGCCACCAGAAATCCCCGGTCTTCAATGGCTTTTGAAATGTCTTTCAGACTGGTTTTATTGGAATCGAATCGCACGAAAGCCGTCGAATCTTTGTAGTTGGCGCTGATGCTGTCGATGCCTGCCAGGGTCTTTACCCCTTTTGCAATAGAAAGTTCACAATCTGTGCAGTGCATGCCATGCACATTCAGTTTTACTTCGACCATTGCAGCCGTTGCGGCGGCTTTTGGGGCTTGTTTGGGGGTGCAGGCGGCCATACTGAGCGCCAGAACCATCAGGAGAAGAACGTGTTTCATGGGTAAAATTGATTAATGGATTTAACTTGAAACGAATCCGGAGTGAATTTGTTTTCGTCCCGGTTTACATTACTTAAAACAAACTGTCTGCAATCAGGATAATCATCATGAAAAGGTACAGGAAATTCAGTTTATAAAAAGCCGGTCGCGCCTGAATGTCGTGTTTGATGATCATGGCAATGGACAAAGAAAATAGTACATAAAAAATATAAATCAGGAGGAAAAACATCAGGATATTTCCGCGCAGAACTTCCAACGTTACGATTAACGCGGTGGAAATGGTCGCCAGGATCCAGGTAAAACTCAGCCGTTTGATCTGGTTGTCGTTAAAAACAGCGTGAAGGCTTGGAAATCCGACCAGTTCGTATTCCTTGCCAAACATGAGCAGCAAAAGCCAGAAATGCGGAATCTGCCCGATGAAAAAGAACAAGGCGACCCAGAAAATGGGTCCGCTGTCCCAGTTGCCACCACCCGCAAACCAGCCAATGTAGGGCGGGAGAGCGCCCACCAGGGAGCCTGGAGCCACTGCAAAAGCAGTCACTTTTTTGAGCGGAGTATAAATGGCATTGTACGAAATCAGGGTGAGAAAACTAGTCAGAAAAACCAGGATCGGGAAATTGGCGATTAAAAGAAAAGCGCCGTATGCAAAGAAACCGGCGGCAACCCAAAAAGTAGCTTTCGGACTGATCTTTCCGGAAGGAATGGGCCGGTTTTTGGTCCGCGGCATCAGCGCATCGGTTTTGTATTCCTGAAGGTGATTGATGGCTCCCGAACTGCACGACATCAGAAATACACCGGCCATCAGCATCCATGCCTGAACGTCAAAAATATTGGTTTTCAGGACATATCCGGTTAGTGCAGAAATAGCAATGGGCAAAGAAATCCGCACTTTGCCCAGTTCAAGGATTATTTTTATCCAGTAATTCAGCTTTATTTTCCTCATTATCAATTTGTGGTGGCTAATCTTTATTAGATAACCGGTTTTTGACCATCTTAACACTTCCGATATACCCAATGTTTTGAACGACTCCTCATAAATGATTTGCCAGTTTGCTTCAGGTGAATTACGCCATTTGTTGTTGCCTTCCGGAGCAAACAAAAAACCTTGCCATTTTGCGGCAAGGTCCTTCGTTTTGGCAAAATATTATTTTTTCTTTTTGTTTTGTTCTTCCATTGAGATTGCATCGCGCATGGCGGTATCAGCCATGATGTTTTTGTATTTCATGTAATCCATGATTCCCAGGTTCCCATTCCGGAAAGCTTCGGCAATAGCCATCGGAATCTGGGCTTCTGCATCGATCACCTTGGCGCGGGCTTCCTGAGCCTTGGCTTTCATTTCCTGTTCGAGGGCCACGGCCATGGCGCGGCGTTCTTCTGCTTTGGCCTGGGCAATATTTTTATCTGCTTCTGCCTGGTCCATCTGCAAACCGGCACCAATGTTTTTGCCAATATCAATGTCGGCAATATCGATCGATAGGATTTCGAAAGCGGTTCCTGCATCAAGACCTTTTCCCAGAACGACTTTCGAGATTGAATCCGGGTTTTCGAGCACTGCTTTGTGAGTATGCGACGATCCGATAGACGAAACAATTCCTTCACCCACGCGGGCTAATACTGTTTCTTCACCGGCTCCGCCGACCAGTTGCTTGATATTTGCCCGAACCGTAACCCTGGCGCGGCAAATGAGCTGAATACCGTCTTTGGCCACTGCAGCAACCGGAGGAGTATCGATAACTTTCGGGTTTACCGACATTTGTACCGCCTGAAATACATCGCGTCCCGCAAGGTCGATGGCTGTTGCCATTTTGAACGTCAGCTCGATGTTGGCTTTTTGAGCTGATACCAGCGCGTGGACCACTTTTTCGACATGGCCACCCGCCAGAAAGTGGGCTTCCAGTTCGTCGCGGTTCAGGATGAGCCCGGCTTTGGTACCTTCAATCAGGGCACGGACAATCACCGAAGGCGGCACTTTCCGGAAACGCATCAGGAAAAGCTGAAGCAGTGAAATACGGACATCGGATACCAGGGCCGAGAACCAAAGTCCGACCGGAATGTAATATAAAATGATGACCAGAAGGATGAAAATCCCGATGATCAAACCAAAAATCCCAAGGTTTGCTATTTGTTCCATTAGTCTAAGCTTAAAGGTTCAACGGTTATTAACGATTTTTCGATTTGAATAATTCGGACTTTCTCTCCCGGGTTCACAAAGGTTCCGGTTGAGCGTACTTCCACCACTTCATTGTTCACTTTAATTTTTCCCATGGGGGCAAGCCGTCCGATGGTAACGCCAATATCCCCGATTTTCACTTTCTCATGGTCAATTTCGTTGGCCATCCCGTGCAGTACGGTTTTCAGGATCATTTTTTTGCCGCTTTTCCCTTTAAAAAACTTCACGACAAGGATGGGCGAAACAATCATCACAAAGACAAGGGTCAGAAAACCGGCGAGAGATCCGTAAGTGCTGAAGGCCAGATAAATGCTGTACGCAAAAACCAACAAGCCTCCTATTCCGGCAACGGCGCTTCCCGGAAGGATTGTGAATTCGATCAGCAATAAAACGATTCCAAGAAAAATGAGAAAAAGGATGATCAGAAGGTTCATGGGCAGTTGGGTTAGTCGATGGTCGCTTTCAGATCTTTTTGGATCAGGGCGTTTTTCATTGGTCTAAGATAGGAAAAACTTCCCTTCTTTACATCGCATTTTCCTTTAAAATGAATTAGCTGAGTACATTGCTCAGCCTGAAGGAGATCATGGTCACAAATCTGCATCAGCGCCTCGATTACATAGTCGAAGGTGTGATAATCATCATTGTGCAAAACCAGGAACCGCTCTTTCGATAGTCTCTGTTCAGACTTTTGATCGGCTTCCTTGTGAGGTGATTCTTTTGGGCTCATCATTCTTTGTTTAATTTTCTGGCTTCATCAACGCTTATTTGTTTTCCTTTCTGAAAAGCTACAATGACCGGATTTTTGACTCCTTCCTGCTTGACCTGACTTTGCATGGTGACGGCCTCCTGATGGGTTTTCAGGTTTCCGGTAGTATAAATTTTCATTCCTTTTTCATCGGTAAAGTTTTCCACCTTCCGGAGCATAGAGAGTTTTTTGATCATTTTGTTCGATGCATCCGGAATTTTGCCTTTGAAAGCCCCGATCTGAATTTTATAAACCAACGCAGGTGGAACAGGTTCGCCCTTAACTTGCTTGCTTTTGGAGGTTTCGTGCTGAATAAGGATGGTGTCAGTCATTATTTTGGCCATCTTTTGCGTTTCTTCCTTCAGTTTGCTTAGTGTCAGACTGTCACTGTAAACCTTTATTTTTTGCTGAATTTTGGTTTTCTCTTCGGCCGATCGCGTTTGCCAGTATTGGTCTTCCAGTTCGCGGGCAGACTGGTACAGCGCAGCTATTTCCTGACCGAGAGCCATGGAATGTTCTTCATTTTTCAGGATAAATACTGATATTTTCTCTTTTTCATCATTCAACGAAGTCGAATATATTTTTCGCAAGCTGTCAGTTTTTGCTGAAATTTTTCCCAGCTCCATTTCTTTTTGCCAGGCCTGTTTGAACTTCGATTTTGATTCGGCTTTGGCAAAATGCTTCAGGCTCAGGTAGCTGATTTCAGAATTGACCTGGAAATGGATCAGGGTATCAGCCTGACTTTCGAAGCTGTTCGTCTGGTTCAGAAACACATTTCCCTTTTTCTCGCTGGAAGCAAATGAATTTGTGTTCCCAATTATAAACAATAGAGGAAGCAGGCTTGTTTTGATGCTGGATTTGAAATGGGTAAACATATTTTCCTGAACATTGATTCCGGCTTAAAAGTACAAAAAATGTAACAAGCTTCGGATAAGTTTTGTCGGGTTTATTTTATTAACAACGAATCGTTCGGCCCAAATTATATTATTATTTCAAGTATATTTGTCTAAATTAAAACATACGGAAATGGCAACTTTACGAATTGGCGATCATGCTCCTGATTTTTCGGGGCTGAACCAACATGGAGAACAAGTTTCGTTAAACACATTCAAAGGGAAAAAGCTGATCCTGTATTTTTATCCGAAAGATAGTACTCCCGGATGCACTGCCGAATCGTGTAATTTGAATGATAATTACCAGATGTGGCTTTCGAAAGGTTATGAAGTGCTGGGAGTAAGCCCCGACAATGTTTCGTCGCATAAGAAGTTTGCCGACAAATTTCAGTTTGGATTTAATCTGCTGGCCGATCCGGAAACAAAAATTTTGCAGGCTTATGGCGTTTGGGGCGAAAAAAGCATGTATGGTAAAAGCTACATGGGCGTTTTGCGCACCACGTTTGTTATCGATGAAAACGGGATTATTCAGGAAATTTTCGAAAAAGTTGACACCAAAAACCACACCGATCAAATCATTAAAGCAATAGATATCAAGTAATATGGCAAAAGAAGAAAAATTAAGTCAGAACGCAGAAAAGCTAAAAGCCCTGCAATTGACCATGGATAAAATTGAGAAGAGTTACGGAAAAGGCTCAATCATGAAATTAGGCGACCGTGCAGTGGAAGATGTATCTTCCATTTCTTCGGGTTCTATAGGCTTGGATATTGCCATGGGAGTGGGTGGTTATCCGAAAGGCAGGATCATCGAAATATACGGACCAGAATCGTCCGGAAAGACAACCCTGGCAATTCATGCCATAGCCGAGGCTCAGAAAGCTGGTGGAATAGCCGCAGTAATTGACGCCGAGCACGCGTTCGATCCGGGATATGCCACCAAATTAGGGGTAAATATTAACGAATTGTTGATTTCACAGCCCGACAATGGCGAACAGGCCCTTGAAATTGCCGATAACCTGATTCGTTCGGGTGCGGTGGATATCATCGTAATCGACTCGGTGGCAGCCCTGACACCCAAAGCTGAAATTGAAGGCGAAATGGGCGATTCGAAAATGGGGCTTCAGGCACGACTTATGTCGCAGGCCTTACGCAAACTGACAGCCAATATAAATAAAACCAAGACTTGCGTGATTTTCATCAATCAACTTCGCGAAAAAATCGGGGTCATGTTTGGAAATCCTGAAACCACTACCGGTGGAAATGCGCTGAAATTTTATGCTTCAGTTCGTCTGGATATCCGACGCATTGGTCAGATCAAAGATGGCGAAGAAGCACAAGGGAATCATACCCGGGTGAAAGTGGTTAAAAACAAAGTGGCGCCGCCATTCAAGAAAGCTGAATTCGACATCATGTATGGCGAAGGAATTTCGAAAACAGGCGAAATCGTTGATTTGGGGGTAGAATTAAACATTATCAAAAAGAGCGGATCATGGTTCAGTTACGGCGAGACCAAATTAGGTCAGGGACGTGAATCGGTGAAATCCGTTCTTCAGGATAATCCGGAATTGGCACTTGAACTGGAAGCCAAAATAATGGAAGCTTTTACCGGGACAACCACGGTAAATTAAATAAAGTTTAAAAACACAGGATTGTCCGGATGAGATGGCTTTGCTGTTTCATCCGGATTTTTTTTAATACTATTTTGCGCCGCAATGTTAATTCGATTGAATTTGTAGTTTATTTGCCGAAAATGTAAATCAGGAAGCCTGAGAACAAAGGTTTTAAGGATTCTGTTAATTTGAATGGTCATGAAAGTTTTAAAATTTGGAGGTACCTCGGTCGGAAGCGCGGAGAATCTCCGGAAAGTGAAAGAAATCCTGGTGGGGCAGAACGATGATATCATCGTTGTGGTGTCGGCATTGGGCGGTATTACCGACAAAATATTAAGTGCAGCAAAGATGGCTGCGATCGGAACCGGATACTTTCAGGCTGAATTGACAGAGATCAATAATCGCCACTACGAAGTGATCGAAAAACTCTTTGAGGGTGAAAAACAATCGATGGTTAAAGGTGGCACACAGGATTTGCTTAGCGAATTGGGGCGCATTGTTCATGGAGTTTCGCTGATTGGCGAACTTACTGCAAAGACGCTCGATAAAATAGTAGGCTTTGGCGAACGCCTGTCATCACTCATTATTTCAGAATTCATTCCGGGAGCAAAGTGGTTTGATTCGGGTAAACTGATCCGGACCAACAGCGATTTCGGGAAAGCCGTTGTCAATTTCGAAATCACAAACCGGCAAATACAATCTGCTTTTGAGTCTTTTTCTGGAATTGCCATTGTTCCCGGATTTATTTCAGGTAACGATGCTGGCGAGTACACTACCTTGGGACGCGGAGGTTCGGATTATACCGGGGCTATTTTTGCCGCCGCCATGGATGTTTCGTCGCTCGAAATCTGGACCGATGTCAATGGCTTTATGACCGCTGATCCGCGGGTAATCAGTAAAGCATATACCATTAAAACGCTGAGTTACTCCGAAGCGATGGAACTTTCGCATTTTGGTGCGAAGGTGATTTATCCGCCAACCATCCTGCCGGTATACAAAAAAGGTATTCCGGTCCGGATCAAAAATACACTGGAGCCTGAAGCGGAAGGAACTTTAATTACTGATAGCAAACTGAACGCCAGCGACTTCCCGATCAAAGGGATTTCGTCGATTTCGAATATTACGCTGATAACCATTCAGGGACTTGGAATGGTGGGAGTAACCGGAATTTCGGCACGGCTTTTCGGTGCGCTGGCCCGGCAGAACGTGAATGTCATCCTGATTTCGCAGGCTTCTTCTGAAAATTCAATCAGTTTTGCCATCGATTCAGCCAGTTCTTCAAAAGCGGAATCGGCCATTCGTCTTGAGTTTGAGCGGGAGATTCAATTGGATCAGATCAATAAAATTACCATCGAGGAAAACCTTGCCATCGTGGCCATCGTCGGTGAAAATATGAAACACTCCACCGGTGTGGCCGGAAAACTGTTCAATACCATCGGAAAAAACGGGATTAACATTATCGCCATTGCACAGGGAGCTTCTGAACTCAATATTTCATGGGTGGTAAAAATCTCTGATTTACGGAAAACCCTGAATGTAGTTCACGAATCCTTTTTCCTTTCTGAAAATATTGAACTCAATGTCTTTTTGCTTGGAATTGGTTTGGTTGGAGGAAATCTACTCGAACAAATCAAACAGCAGCAACCCAAATTACTCAGGGAAAAGCACCTCAAGATCAAGCTGGCAGGCGTTGCCAACTCCAAAAAAATGCTTTTTAATCGCGATGGAATTGAGATAGATTCGTTTCGGGATAAAATGAATTCTCAGGGCGAACAATCGGGTTTGGAGGAATTTAAAAATGAAATCATCCGGCTGAACATGTACAATTCCATTTTTGTGGATTGTACGGCCAATGATAAAGTTGCCGAATTGTATGCCGAGCTTCTGAATGCAAACGTTTCGATTGTTACCGCCAACAAAGCGGCTGCTTCGTCTGAATATGAAAACTATGCGCTCCTGAAAAAGATTGCCAAGCGAAAAGGCACCAAATTTCTGTTTGAAACCAATGTTGGCGCGGGTTTGCCAATTATTACCACACTGAACGACCTGGTAAATTCAGGCGATACTATTCTGAAAATTGAAGCCGTTCTTTCGGGAACCTTGAACTTTATTTTCAATACTATCAGCGAAACGGTTCCTCTGAGTCAAACCGTCCGCATGGCAAAAGATCAGGGATATTCCGAGCCGGATCCCAGAATTGATCTGAGCGGGGTGGATGTGGCCCGGAAACTGTTGATCCTGGTTCGTGAATCTGGTTACCGGTTCGATATGAAAGATATCAAAATCAATCCATTTATACCTGAAAAGTATTTCGAAGGCAGCGTGGAAGACTTCTGGAAAAACCTTACGGAGATGGATGCTGAATTTGAGGAAAACCGGAAAAAGCTGGCTGATGCTGGCCGTTTCTGGAGATTTGTCGCCAGGTTCGATCAGGGAAAAGCCGAAATCGGATTGCAGGAAATTGGGGCGGGTCATCCGTTTGCCGACCTTCAGGGCTCCAATAACCTGGTGATGTTTACCACCGAACGCTATCAGGAATACCCGATGATCATCAAAGGTTACGGAGCCGGCGCTGCAGTGACTGCTGCCGGTGTGTTTGCCGATATTATCAGGGTGTCGAATATATAACAGCCCCCTCTAACTCCCCCGAAGGGGGAGGATATGGAGCTTATTAGGAATATTTTTTGAGAAAAAAGATGATCTAAAGTTTTCCCCCTACGGGGGAACGGAAAGGGGGCTTTTTATGAAATATATAATTGTTTTAGGAGATGGAATGGCCGATGAGCCTTTGGCTGAATATGGAGGTAAGACTCCGCTGCAAATGGCGGATAAACCGGCAATTGACAATCTGGCAAAAATTGGGAGAACCGGTCGTTTGAAAACAGTTCCGGAAGATATGCACCCGGGTAGCGAAATCGCCAATATGTCGGTTTTGGGTTACGATGTACATACTGTTTTTGAAGGGCGCGGTGTACTCGAAGCGGCTAGCATCGGCGTCAGCCTGGAAGAAAATGATCTGGCCCTGCGGTGCAATTTGCTGACCATCGAAAATGAATGTATTAAAAATCATTCTGCCGGACATATCTCCAATGCCGAAGCTTATGAACTGATTGATCTCCTGAATAAAATGCTGGGAAACGAAATGATCCGCTTTTATCCCGGTGTTTCATACCGTCATTTGCTGGTAATCAAAGGCGGTAAGAAGCAACTGGTTTGCACTCCTCCGCATGATGTTCCGGGAGAGGCATTTCGTCCAAGACTGATTAAACCTGAAAATCAGGAAGCTTCGGAAACAGCCAGATTGCTGAACTATCTGATACTTCGCTCGCAGGCTCTTTTATCTGACCATCCTATAAACCTTAGAAGAAAAGAGATCGGCAAAGAAGTTGCTAATAGCATCTGGCCCTGGTCGCCGGGATATAAACCGCAAATGCCAACCTTGAAAGAGCTTTTCGGAATTGAAAAATCGGCAGTGATTTCGGCGGTTGATCTGATTCAGGGAATTGGCGTTTATGCCGGAATGGATGTGATTAAGGTTGAGGGTGCCACTGGTTTATACAATACCAATTACGAAGGAAAAGCCAAAGCCACCATGGATGCGCTGAAAGTTCATGATTTGGTGTACCTTCATGTGGAAGCCAGCGACGAGGCCGGTCACGAGGGAAACGTGGAACTGAAAACCAAAACCATTTCTTACCTCGATCACCGGATAGTTAAATATCTGGTGGAAGAAACTGCAAAAATGGACGAACCCGTGACCATTGCCGTTTTACCCGATCATCCAACGCCATGTGCAACGAAAATACATACCCGCGACGCAGTGCCGTTTATCATTTACCGACCCGGCGAAACTCCTGATGATGCCCAGTTTTACGACGAATTTGAGGTGGCTAAAGGTTCGTATGGAGTTTTGAAAGGCGATGAGTTTATGAGAGCGTTGATAAAGAAGTGATCCGTGTTCAGTCGCAGTTTTCAGAAAAAATGGTCATTAGTTGTCATTTGCTTCAATTCATTTAATCGTCACTCAGTAGTGAAAAATGACAATGAATGACAACCAACGACCATCAATTACTTAAAATAATAGATACGAATATCGATGAAATACTACAGTACCAATAAATCAATTCCGGCGGTTTCGCTGATGGAAGCAGTGACCAAAGGATTAGCCAGCGACAATGGGCTTTTTATGCCTGAACGGATTGATGTCTTTGCATCGGATTTTTTCAGGCAAATTCCTGAAATGAGCTTTCAGGAAATTTCGTTCAGGGTCGCCCGTCAATTATTTGGCGAGGATATCGATGAGCAGATCTTGAAAGAAATTGTATACGATACGCTGAGTTTCGATTGTCCGGTTGTTCCTTTAAACAACAATATTTATTCGCTCGAATTGTTCCACGGTCCGACTTTGGCTTTTAAAGATGTGGGTGGTCGGTTCATGGCTCGGCTGCTGGCACATTTCCTTCAGGGATTTGAAAGGGAAGTCAATGTGCTGGTAGCCACTTCCGGAGATACGGGTAGTGCCGTGGCCAATGGTTTTTTGGGAGTTCCCGGAATTAAAGTGTTTGTGCTTTATCCCAAAGGTTTGGTTAGTGATATTCAGGAAAAGCAATTTACAACGCTGGGAAAGAACATCACAGCACTTGAAGTGGACGGAACTTTTGACGATTGCCAGCGACTGGTAAAATCCGCTTTTCTTGATCAGGAATTGAATGATTCGATGGTTTTGACTTCGGCCAATTCGATTAATGTGGCCCGTTTTCTTCCGCAGTCGTTCTACTATTTCAATGCATATGCCCGTTTGCAGGAAGCCGGAATAAAAGGCGATCTGGTGTTTTCGGTTCCCAGCGGAAACTTCGGAAACCTCACCGCAGGTTTGTTTGCCAAAAGGATGGGACTGCCGGTTAACCGCTTTATCGCAGCCAATAACGAGAACGACATTGTATACCAATACCTGAAAACCGGAAAGTACGAACCGCGTTCATCGGTAGCCACCATCGCCAATGCCATGGATGTAGGAGCTCCGAGTAATTTTGCCCGGATTTTGGAATTGTACGGTCATTCTCATACAGATATTGTCACCTATATGGTCGGTTACCGCTATTCTGATGCGGAAATCCGTGGAACAATGAAAAAAGTTTTTATTGAAGAAAATTATATGCTCGATCCTCACGGTGCGGTTGGATACCGCGCTCTGAATGCTGATTTGAAAGCCGGTGAAGTGGGTGTTTTTCTCGAAACAGCGCATCCGGCTAAATTTACCGAAACAGTGGAAAACGTTTTGGGCAAAGGAACTGTGATAATGCCTGAGAAACTGGCTGAGTTCATGAAAGGCGAAAAACTTTCGATACCAATGAGCACCAGTTTTTCCGATTTTAAAGACTACTTACTAAAGAAATAAAATTATTTGCATCAGGCCAGCAAGCCGTTTCCGATGGTTTCGGAAGCGGATTTGTTATTTAAATGCCTTACTTTGGTGGTAAACAATCAATTGTGATCTATCATGATAACGGTAAATCAGGGAGATATCCTCCGTTTGTGCACAGAAAAACTGTCTGAATTGTTTGGTACCGAAGTAATCGTAACCCAATCCCGGAATGTGGGTGGAGGTTGTATTAATCAGGCGATTCGAATGGGAACGAATGTCGGCGAATTTTTCCTGAAATGGAATGCTTCGGCGCCCACTGATATGTTTATCAGAGAAGCATTCGCATTGAATGAAATGAGATCAGCGAAAAAGGATCACATGACAAAGTTGTGGGGGACAATATAAAATTGAATCTTTGTTCCAAACAAATAGAGATGCAATGACAATGTTAAATGATCATTACCAGAGCTTAATTCAACTTATATTACCCCAAGAGATATTCGATTATTTT
>JANXYV010000050.1 GCA_025355875.1 Prolixibacteraceae bacterium
TTATAAATAGATCGAGAAATGAAGAAGACGCCCAACAATCGCTTCAACTTGACTCGGCTATTGTCACGGATTGTGCTGGTCGCTTCGCTCCTGGCGCACAATCCGCGCCAATTACGCCTCGCAAGTTAAGCGTATGTTAGGTGGACCCTTCGGGCTGAGGAAAGGATAAAAAGATGAATATATTAATTACAGGTGCCACAGGAAATATCGGCATAGAAGTTATCAAGCAATTTAATAATCAACATACTATTGGTAATATAATTGCGGGCGTTCGTGATATTGAAAAAACAAAAAAAGCTTACCCAGAGCTTAAAGATATTGAATTAAGGAATTTTGATTTCTATAACACTAAAACATTTGACTTAGCTCTTGATAATATCGACGTGTTATTTTTGTTACGTCCCCCGCAAATATCAAATATAAAAAAATATATTGAACCATTAATTATAAAAGTAGCTGAAAAAAGAAATATAAAAATAATTTTATTATCCGTACAAGGAGCTGAAACATCAAAAATAATCCCACACAGAAAGATTGAGTTGTTGATATTAAAAAACAATATTGACTATGTTTTCCTTCGCCCAAGCTATTTTATGCAAAATCTGACTACCACATTATATCCTGAAATAAAACGAAATAAATCTATTACATTACCTTCAAAAAACGCTAAGTTTAATTGGATAGATATTTGCGATATTGCCAAAATTATTCTTGAATGTGCCTTAAATTTTGAAAAATATCAGAATCAGGTGTTAATAATATCAGGAACACAAAACTTGAGTTTTCCCGAGGTTGTAGAAATCATTAATCATACAACTCATTCTACAATAGAATATAGATCAGTAAGTCCACTTAAATATTTTTTTGCTAAGAAAAAAGAGAAATATGATATAGGAATGATTTTTGTAATGTTTGCTCTGCACTTTTTGCCCAGATTTCAGCCAGAACCTGAAATAATAAATACTTTTTATAGTATTTATAAGGATCATCCCAGGAAAATAGAAGAGTTTATTCGAATGAATTCAGAAAAATTCACCTAACAACTGCTTCAACCTGATAATTCCTTTTGTCATGAAAATTGCAGTCGTCGCTACGCTCCTTTGTGGCAATTTTCACGCCAAACCCCACGGGCCGGAATTACAGGTTAAGCAAATGTTAGGCGGACCCTCCGGGCCCAAGAAAGATTATAGTAGTCGACATGCTGCATTCTATGCGATATATGAAGGGAACTAAAATGAAAACCATAACGAACCTCAATAGCGACAAGAAATACCAAGATCCATTATTTAAATGGCCAGGCGGTAAAAGATCGCTATTGGCAGAAATTATGAAAATAGTTCCCGGAACCTACTCAAAATATTACGAGCCATTTGCAGGTGGAGCTGCTTTGTTCTTTTCCATAAAGCCCCAAAAAGCAATTTTATCTGATACTAATAGTGAAGTAGTAAATTGCTACGTGCAGGTAAGGGATAATCCAGAAGATGTAATAAAGAAGCTTAAGCAATATCAAAATTCAGAAGAGGATTATTACAAGATAAGGGCTAGCTCGCCATACAGTGAAACTGGACGAGCAGCACGTTTTTTGTATTTGACAGCATTATCATTCAATGGAATATACCGAACAAATTTAAAAGGAATATTTAATGTACCATATGGTCATAAAACAAATATTGTTCCCTGCCAGCAAGAGAAAATACTAAATGCTAGTAAAGCATTGCAAGGCGTAAGTGTTATTTGCCAGGATTTCCAGGAAATAAAGGCAACAGAAGGGGATTTGGTCTATTTTGATCCACCATATACTGTAGCCCATGGAAATAATGGATTTATAAAATACAACGATAAAATTTTCACCTGGAAAGACCAAGAACGTCTTTCTAAATTTGCATGGGATTTATCAGAAAAGGGATGCAAGGTAATAATTAGCAATGCATGGCATGAATCGATAATTGACCTTTATAGCAAATTCAAGCGAGTAGATATTTCGAGATCATCAGTAATGGCAGCTTCTTCCTCTTATCGTGGCAAAGTAAAAGAGTGCCTATTTTTCTATTAGGAGTATCTATATGCTTAGCAACATTGAAGTTATTGAGAATCATCGTGGTTTGTCGAGGTCAAAGGGAAGAAACTATGAAACTAAAACCGTTCATCCATTAATCGTTGAAGAAGCTATAAATGAAGGATGGATCATTGATAAAAAAAACAGCAAATCTGTGCGTATGAAAAGACAGAAAAGCCACAATCAAGCCCTTGAAGATAGGGTATGGTATCTTCTATATAAAATGGAATTTTCATTTATATCAGGACAAAGAGGATCACTTCTCGACTTGAATAAAGGGGAAGATGGTCCAAAAACGCAAATAGATGTCGTTGGAATCGATGATGAAATTGCAATTGCAATAGAATGTAAATCAGCAGAGAAAAGTTCAAAGCGCTCGCAGTTTCAAGAAGAATTAGGGAAACATGCGTTAATACGTGAGCGTTTTATAAATTCAATTAATGATCAATTTAAGATAGGGCATAAGAGACAATCTGTGTTGGCTATGTTTACAAACAACATAATACTTAACGAAAATGATAAAGCAAGAGCAAAAGATGCATCAGTTGTGATATTTGATGAAAAAGATTTGACATATTACGAAAACTTGGTTTCACATCTTGGACCGGCGGCGAAATATCAATTTCTTGCCGATATGATCCCTGGGAAAACGGTGCCAGGCCTTACAATTCGATTGCCTGCAGTTAAATCAAAAATGGGCGGCACAACCTGCTATACATTTTCTATTTCGCCAGAATATCTACTAAAAATATCTTATGTGTCTCATCGATCAAAAGGAAAAGCATCTGATGTAAATACATACCAGCGAATGATAAGCAAAGCAAGATTAAGTAGAATTAAGCAGTATATTTCGAATGATGGTATATTCCCAACTAACATCGTTCTTAATTTGGAGAAAAAAGGAATTCGGTTCGACAAAATACATCAAGAATGTGATGATAATTATGGTGGTGAAAATGGCATTTCTGGATGGCTTGAAATCAAGCCTGCTTATAAATCGGCATGGATTATTGATGGGCAACACAGGTTGTTTGCCTATTCGGGGCATCCGAAAGCAACAAAAAGCCAGTTGTCGATTTTAGCTTTCGAGGGATTATTGCCAAGCAAGCAAGCCGAGCTATTCATTGATATAAATGCGAAGCAAAAAAGCGTAAAGCAATCATTATTGCAGGAATTGTACGCGGAGCTACATTGGGATGCTGAAGAACCTGAAGTAAGGGTGCGCGCTATAGTATCAAAAGCGATTCAAGACCTAGATATAAGTACTGATTCTGCTTTACATCAGCGCATACAACTTTCTGACTCGATCAAAGACACAAAAAGGTGCATTTCATTAACTAGTGTGTTTAGTGCACTTGATAAAATGGGCTTCTATATCATCAAAGAAAAATCGGGTCATATTGTTGAGTATGGGCCATTATGGGCAGGAGAGAACGAAAAAACATTAAAGCGAACTATATATATACTTAAGAATTGGTTTAACTCAATACAAGCAGGCGCTCCAGACTGGTGGAGCAAAGGATCAGATGATGGCGGCGGATTGGCCATGAACGATGGAATTACTACTTGTATCAATGTTCTGAGAAGCGTTTTCGTACATCTAGATGGAACTGGGAAAAAACTTGTACAGCTAGACGATGAAGATCTATTTATATGTATTAAGCCCTATTCTGAAAGTCTTGGCAATTATTTTGGCTCACTTTCAGAAGCGGATAGAAAAAGATTTAGGGATCTCCGCGGAATACAAGGACAGACAACAAGAACAAGAAGATGCCAGCAAGCCATTCATAATGTTATTATTGCTTTTAACCCACCTGGATTGGAAGAATTTTTAGCCTTAGAAAAGGCTGAAACAAATAAAAAGGCAAAAGATATTGTAGATAGAATGGAAACATCTCTCCAGAAATTAATAATGGAAGAATTGCATCGAGAATATGGCACAGAAGAAGCTCAATGGTGGATGCTGGGTGTACCTAAAACTGTGCGATTAAAAGTCTCTCAAAGGTTCGAAGAAGAAGAAGGGAAAAGGGGTGGAAAAGAGTACTATTTTGACTTAATAGACTATAGACAAATCGCAATCAATAATTGGGAGCTATTTGAACCTTTACTTGCTTATGGAAAAAGTGGGAATAAAGAAAAAAGAACTTCGTGGATGAATGTGCTAAATGAAAAACGAAAAATAGTCTCGCATGCTTCTTCCGCCGTTACATTATCAGTGGAAGAGCTTAGTCAGCTTGAGGAATTTGACGAATGGCTTGCAGGGAAGATCTCTGGTACGACAGTGGAAGAATCAACAACAAGCGGAAGTGAAAAAACAGAGCTAGAGGATGAAAGCTAATAAGAAATATGAAAGCGCCTAACAAATGCTTCAACTTGACTCGGCTATGTCACGGTTCGTGCAGTAGCTTCGCTCGGCACGAACCGCGCCATTACGCCTCGCAAGTTAAGCAAATGTTAGAAAGACGCTGCGCGCCTAAAAAATGTAATTTCAATCTTCTTGCTTTTCCTAATGCTGTTTTTTCAAATTTCTAGTTTCAATTAGCCAGAAAAAATTCAAAAGAAATTTACACTATCGCTCTATTTCGAGATAATTAATTGAATGCTGGACGTTTTGAATAGAATATATTGAAAATTTACACTGGTTTTCTATTCTAACATTATTAGTCCAAATTCTTGTCTTGAATTCAAGAAATTAATATATTGAAAATTTACACTGTCATTCTATTCTGAGAGTATTAGTTGAAATTCCTGTGTACGGAAAATATAAAATCAATACCATAATTAGGAATTAGGAATTAGGAATTAGGAATTAGGAATTAGGAATTAGGAATTAGGAATTAGGAATTAGGAATTAAGGAAATATATTGAAAATTACGATTCATTTTTTATCTATCGATTATAAGTTTAAATTCATGTTTCTGGATAATTCAAAGTCAATAATTAAGTGAAAAATATTTCTAACAACTGCTTCAAGCTGACAACGCTATTGTCACGCTTCTTGCAAAGAAGCATTAAAACGCTAAGAACGCAAACCATTAACCAGGCAAGAATCGCGCCAATGTACGCGTTGCAGCTTAAGCAAATGTTAGAAAGGCGAACTGCCACAGACGTGGATAGTTCGGCACAGTGAGAAATGAAAAGAAGAAAAATGTTAATATTGGGAAGTTCCGGCTTCGTAAATTCAGTATGCGGCAAATACGAGTTTATTTACGCTAATGCGCT
>JANXYV010000060.1 GCA_025355875.1 Prolixibacteraceae bacterium
GGAACGGTTTATGGTCGCGGCAAATACTCTGCAACTAATTGAATACAATCATTTTATTTAATTCACTTTGACTCATTTTGATACTTCGGTATTAAGCAATCTGTTTTTGATTGTATTCACATCAAATTCTTCATTGGAAGACCTTAATTGATTAAAGATATCCTGAATTTCAGTTTTCATTTTGTCCAGCCGCTCATTAGAGACACTGGCTCCGAGAATTTTTCCTTTTATCCTTTGTTTACTTTCGTCCCAATGATCTTTTGGAATAAAAATTCCGGTAGAGAGTTCTACTCTTTTATTTTTGAAAGTGAACCTCGCATAAATAGGGAATTTATTATCTGAGGATTCCCTGTTTTTTCTTAATAAGAAATTAATTACAATCTTCATAACCTGCCTGTTTTATAATAAGCGAAAAAATGGTCTCTGAAACCAATTAAAAATACCTCATTTAATGCTTAATAAAAAGTATCAAAATGAGTCAAAGTGAATTAAATAAAATGATTGTATTCAATTAGTTGCAGAGTATTTGCCGCGACCATAAACCGTTCCGAAAGTCATGGCCTCGATTTTGCCGCTTTAAGTATGATTTTGTATGAAGTATTTTGATATTTTAGTCAAAAATAAAAGCGCTTAAATCATTGAATTTAAGCGCTTTTGATCTAATTTGACTTCTACTTTAGTGCCCAGAACAAGACTCGAACTTGCACACCCTTGCGAGCACTAGTCCCTGAAACTAGCGTGTCTACCGATTTCACCATCTGGGCATTTACCTTTCTTTAAAGGCGGAGCAAATATAGAAATTTTTAGTTTCCATCATTTATTTTTCAGTACATAAAATTTAAAAAATCATTTCTTTGACTTAGTCATCCATAATTATGCCAACATTCAAAACTTGTTGGATTAGCCGTGTCGTTTGTTTGTCGGTAATTATCAGGCATTGGTCGTTAAATTGATAATTTTGAGGATCGAATTTCAGAACTTGCAACAACAAAAACTGAAACCAATGATTCGAAATTATACTGGACTTTATTCGGGGATCTGGGAATCTTGTTCCATTTCTTTTCCGGAATTTTCAAAATTCTACTCCTTGACAGAAAAGCTTCAGAAAGAACAAGTTCTGGATCAGTTTCTTCAAACTGTTAAATCATTCCGAAGACAGCGAATCAGTAGAAAAACCTTTGTGGAAGCTGATCAGCAGCTTTTTATCTCAAATGTTCGCGTGTTATTGAAGGAAGGATTGGATTTTTCGGATGGACAGCTCGAATTGATGTTTTCGGACGAGTTAATTGAAGTTTCCCGGATATTTGTCCGGCAAGCGTGTGCCTTCGACCCCGGGTTAAGCTTTCATGATATCTTTCAGGCTCTGCGGAATGTTTGGATCATGAACGGGTTGCAGTTAATCATGGGAGTTCCGGTGCAGTTAAGCCCTTCGATATTCGCCTACAGCCTTTTGTATCCTTATACCGATAATATGATTGATGATCCGTTGGTTTCCACTTTTGAAAAGATGATTTTCAGTGAACGATTTCGAAACCGGCTCTCAGGTCAAAAAACAGAACCTTCGAGTAAAATTGAAAATATTGTATTTCAGTTGGTTGGAATGATAGAAGATCAATATTCAAGGGATGAATTCCCGGAAGTTTTCGAAAGTTTGCTGGATATTCACGATTCTCAAACAAACAGCTTAAAGCTCATTCAGGAAAGGGATTGTATTTCCGAAGAAGAAATACTGAAGATTTGTTTGGCCAAAGGCGGATCGTCAGTTTTAGCGGATGGCTTTCTGGTGGCCGGAAAACTGACCGAAACTCAAAAATATTTTTTATTCGGGTTCGGTGCATATCTTCAGTTGTTAGATGATATTCAGGATGTTGAAGAAGATTTCAAGGCTGGATTAATGACTGTGTTTTCGAAGGATGCGTTTCAGGTGTATCTTGACGAAAAACTAAACAAAACCTATTGGTTTGGCGAACAGGTTATGAAAAGCATTGATTTATTTGAAGGTCAGCACCTGGATTTGTTTAAATCGCTGATGCGTCGGAGTATGGATTTGTTTATTGCTGAAGCCATTGCCCAGAATCCGGAGGCTTTCGATCCGGAATATGCCATAAATTTTGAAAGCGCTGCACCATTTCATTTCTCGTATATCCGAAAAAGAAAAGAACAATTCATTCCGTACAATGGATTTTTACTTACCGCCATCGAAGAAATTGCTTATACCGAGAATCTCAGGTCGGAAAACTATAAATACGAAATGACTTTGTAAATTGTAGTACGTGTTTTAATTTGTTTGTCCGTCTAGTAAATCAGGAAATCATTTTTTTCCAATTGCCTGATGACAGTCTGATGACAGTCTGATGGCAGGAAACATGCAGATAGCCAGGAATTAAATTTTCAGGTGTGCGTGGTTGAAACTACACGATCGTTTCATAACTTTGACAAATTCTAACAGAATATTAACCGCTAAATCAGAAGAAATGAAAAACCTTTTCCGGAATTTTTCCCTTGGTATTTTATCTTTAATTCTTTGTGTTCAATGCACTCCAAAAAAAGAGAATGGCCGAACTATCCTGAGTTTTGGTAAGGACTGGAAGTTTCAGCATGGCGACGCTCCGGGCGCTGAAGCCTTGAAATTTGATGACTCGGCCTGGCGAAAATTGAATGTTCCGCACGACTGGAGCATTGAGGGCGAATTTAGTGACAAGAATCCCGCAACGGTAGGAGGTGGCGCTTTGCCTGGTGGAATTGGTTGGTACCGCAAATCGTTCCAGGTTTCTCCTGGAGATTTGAAAAGGTCGGTTTTTATCGACTTTGATGGAGTGTATCAAAACAGTGAAGTCTGGATCAACGGCCATTCCTTGGGTAAACGGTTTTATGGGTACAGTTCCTTCAGGTATGAGCTCACTCCATATTTAAATTCCGGAGAAAATGTTATTGCAGTAAAGGTCGACAACTCCAAACAACCTAACTCCCGATGGTATTCAGGTTCAGGAATCTACCGTAATGTATGGCTGGTCACTACAGGTAAAATCCACGTCGATCATTGGGGAACATTTGTTACTACTCCTGAAATTACTGATGCATTGGCAAAAGTGAAAATTACTCACCGGATAAAAAACAATTTGAAGGAAGGAATTGATCTGCTGGTTACAACTGCCATTATTGATCCTTCAGGAATTGAAGTAGCTAGCGGGAAGATGGATACAAACGGAGTAAAAGATTCAATTCTGAGTACCTCCTTTGATTTTGAAGTGAAAAATCCGGTTCTTTGGAATCTGGATTCACCTAAATTGTATTCGTCCGTCACCCGAATTTTTGCGGATGGCAATTTAGTCGATTCATATACCACTCCGTTCGGAATACGAAGTTTTAATTTCGATGTTGAAAAAGGATTTTTCCTGAATGGCAAACCAATCAAAATCAATGGAGTATGCGATCACCACGATTTGGGATGTTTGGGAACGGCCATCAACAAACGGGCGCTCGAACGACAGATCGAATTACTGAAAGGAATGGGCTGCAATGCCATCCGTACCTCGCATAATCCACCTGCTCCGGAACTGCTGGACCTTGCCGACCAGATGGGAATGATCATCATGGACGAAGCCTTCGACATGTGGAAAATGCCGAAAAATCCTTTCGATTACCACACAGTCTGGGACCAAATGCACAAGCAGGATATTCAGGATTTGATCCGTCGCGACCGTAACCATCCTTCGGTCATGATGTGGAGCATTGGCAACGAAATTCCGGAGCAATGGGACAGCACCGGTGTGCGGATTGCCAGGGAACTGGCCGGTTACGTTCGCGAACTAGATACCACTCGTCCCATCACTTCCGCTCTGAACAATCCTGAACCAAAGAACTTCCTCGTCAAGTCGGAAGCACTCGATCTGATTGGATACAATTACCATCAAAATACTTTTGCCAATTTCCCGAAAGATTTTCCGGGGAAAAAGTTCATTGGTTCAGAAACGGTTTCGGCCCTGATGACCCGTGGTTACTATGATATGCCGTCTGAAGAAATTCGTCGTTGGCCAGCAGAAAAAGACTGGAAAGGCAAAATGCCAAATACGGATAATACCTGTTCATCCTATGATAATGTTTCTGCTCCATGGGGCTCAACGCACGAAGAAACATGGAAGGTGATTAAAAAATACGGATTCCTTTCCGGACAATTTATCTGGACCGGGTTCGACTATCTGGGCGAACCAACGCCATATGGATGGCCGTCGCGCAGTTCATACTTCGGAATTATTGATCTTGCCGGCTTCCCGAAAGATGTGTATTATATGTATCAAAGCGAATGGACCAAAAAAGATGTACTGCATATTTTTCCGCACTGGAACTGGAAAGAAGGTCAAACAATCGATATCTGGGCCTATAGCAATGCCGATGAGGTAGAATTATTCCTGAATGATAAATCGCTCGGCATCAAGAAAAAACAAGGCGACGATTTGCACCTGATATGGAAGGTTCCATTTGCCCCCGGGACTTTGAAGGCAATTTCGCGAACCGGCGGAAAACAAATTTTGGTTCAGGAAGTGAGAACTGCCGGTGCTCCTGCCAAAATGATAGTTACTGCCGACCGTTCTGAAATTAAAGCCGATGGGACTGACCTTTCGTTTCTGACAGTTGATTTGGTCGATGCAAATGGGGTGATGGTTCCAAATGCTGACAACCTGGTGAAGTTTAAACTGGAAGGATCGGGTGCCATAATCGGAGTTGATAATGGCGATCCGGTAAGCCACGAATCTTTCAAAGCGCCACAGCGCAAAGCTTTCTATGGAAAGTGCCTGGTAATTGTTCAGTCTGGCGAAAAACCCGGAATGATCAAATTGACGGCCAGTTCCGAAGGATTACCGGACACAAAAGTTGAGATCACGACAAAATAAGAAGCCCCCTAAATCACCCAAAATGGGGGACTTTAAATACTACAAGTGTAGGATGGCGGTTCATAAATGATATTTTTTCTGAATCGTGCAAATCAAGAGTTGAAAGATATAAGATTAATAATGACGAAGGCATGATAGGATTATAGACAATTGGGAACAAAAAGCGATAAAATGCCGAAGGCATGACAGATTAATACCACCACTTCGTGGTTTAAGACGGCTTCCTCCAACTTTTTCTATAACCATTACAACCCTTCTGGTTTAAAAATCCAACTCTTTATTCGCATGAACCATCCTAACCTATACATCCTTTCCCAAAATGAGAAAGGGTAGGGGACAGGGACTATTATTCAAATAAAGTGTTTGAAAGACAATTAATTTTTTGTTTTTTTGAACTCCAAATCAATGAAACTAATTTACATGCAATTAAAACCATTAAAAATGAAGAAGCTCACTTTCTTTTTCCTCGCTATCCTTTTTACTTTTTCCTTGACGGCTCAGGTCAATGTGCTTTCAATTGATGCTGCCGGAGGTAAAACTCAGATCAATAAAAATATTTACGGTCAGTTTGCTGAACATCTGGGCCGCTGTATATACGATGGAATCTGGGTTGGAAAAGATTCGCCAATTCCGAATGAAAACGGATACCGAAAGGATTTGCTCGAAGCCCTCAAGGCGCTGAAAGTTCCGGTACTTCGCTGGCCGGGAGGCTGTTTTGCCGATACCTATCATTGGAAAAACGGGATTGGTCCGTTGGCCGATCGTCCGAAAATCAAGAATGTATTCTGGGGCGGAACGGTTGAAGATAATAGTTTCGGAACCAACGAATTCCTGAATCTCTGCGAAATGTTGGGCTGCGATCCATATATTTCGGCCAATGTGGGTTCGGGAACAGTGGGTGAAATGGTTGACTGGATTGAATACATGACTTCGGATGACAACGTTCCTATGGCGAATCTTCGCCGGAAAAACGGACGTGAAAAAGCTTGGAATGTGAAGTTTATTGGGATTGGAAACGAAAGCTGGGGTTGTGGCGGAAACATGACTCCTGAATTCTATTCCGACCTGATGAAACAATACTCCAATTATGCAGCCATGTATGGTGGCGATAAGTTCAAACGTGTCGGTTGTGGTTCAAACGGAGGCGATCTGAACTGGACCAAAGTACTGATGGAAAGAGGGAAAAATAACATGGATGGCTTATCGTTGCATTATTACACCATTGCCGGAGAAGGCTGGGACAAAAAAGGATCGGCAACCAATTTTGGGGAAGACCTGTATTTTTCAGGATTGAAAAAAGCATTGTACATGGATGAGTTGGTGAACAAGCATTCAGCAATCATGGACCAGTACGACAAAGATAAGCGCGTTGATTTAAATGTTGACGAGTGGGGAATCTGGACCGATGTTGAACCGGGAACCAATGCCGGTCATTTGTTTCAGCAGAATTCGATGCGTGATGCGCTGATTGCAGCCAGCACCCTCGATATCCTGAACAAACATTGCGATCGTGTAAGAATGGCCAACATTGCTCAAATCGTGAATGTCTTGCAGTCGATGATTCTGACCAAAGGCAATCAGATAATCCTGACGCCAACTTACCAGGTATTTAAAATGTACAATGTGCATCAAAATGCCACTTTGCTGCCTTCGAACCTGATTTGTGAACTTTATAAGCTGGGCAATGAGCAAATTCCATCCATTGTTAGTTCTTCTTCGATCGATAAAAATGGCAAGATTCACATCAGCATGAGCAACCTGAACCCGAACAAGGAAATCAAACTTGAAATTAATCTTTCGGGCAAAGGATTCAGTAAAATCAATTCAGGAACCATCCTCACAGCGGCTGCGGTTAACACGATCAATTCCTTTGAAAAGCCGGAAACTATTGTGCCAGTCGGATTTAAGAATGCCAAAAAAAATTCAGACAATAATCTGGAGGTGAGTATTCCAGGGAAATCAGTCGTGGTTTTGGAACTGGAATAAATGAATTGCCTGAATTGCCAAAAGTTTTCAGCCTGCAGCTGGCAGGGGAGTGACTAGAGCTGGCGGATGCAAATTTGAAAAATAGCCGGATTGTGAAAACAGTCCGGCCATTTTTTGTGGAAATTTCCATAACTCTCGCTAAATCCATTAATTTTGATTCTTCTAAATCAATATTCACTGAATGGTTTCAGAAAAAATGATTGTTGGATTTTTGGGTGCCGGGGGAATTGCCAGGGCACATGCGTATGCTTTAAATTCACTTAGGTATTTTTATCAGGAAGTACCTGAAATTGAAATGGAAGCAGTTTGCTCGGTCCGAAAGGAAATCCGTGATGCTTTTGCTGCCAGGTTCGGTTTTAAAAAATCACTTTCTCTCGAAGATTTTAAGGCAAGTCAAACGATCAATACAGTGCTGATTTTGGGACCCAATATGGTTCACTTTGATCACCTCAGGCTGGCGCTCGAAATGCCTTCGGTTAAGCGGATTTACCTTGAAAAACCTGTTTGTTCCAATCTGGAAGAAGAAATGGAAATGGCACAAATCGCTGCCAATTGCGGAAAACAGATACAGGTTGGTTTCCAGTATTTACAGACCGCATCTGTTCGCGAAGCGCTGGCTTTCTGGAAATCCGGAAAACTTGGAACTCCTATCCATTTTGATCTTAAATATTATCATGGCGATTATTTGAATAATGCATACCGTGACAAACGGACAAGTCGATTGACTCCGGCTCCCGACGGTGGAGCTATGGCTGATTTGGGTTCACATGGTATCAGTCTGTTGATGGCTTTTTTGGGAGAAAACCTTCAGATTACAAGCGCATTTCAGGCCGGTAATTTTAAGGATGTGTCTGCCGGTTCTGATCTGTTCAGTTCAATTTCACTGTTTCATCCTGAATACCATGCAGCAGGAGCTATGTCAGCAAGCCGGATCAGTTCAGGGACGGGTGATTTGGTGTTTTTCGAAATTTTTGCAGAAAAAGGAATGCTTCGGTATTCGTCGCATACAGCGGATTTTTTTGAGTATTATCTGGAAGAAAGCGGGCAGTGGACCCGAAAGGTGGTTGGCAGTGATTATTTGCCAATTACCTGTTTTCCATCGGCACATGTTCCCCCAGGTTGGTTGCGCTCGATGATTCATGCACATTATGTATTTCTGGGTGGAAACGATCCGAAATCTTTCGTGCCCGGCCTCGGACATGGTTTGGCTGTTCAGCGTGTGGTAAGGGAAACAGCAGATCAATTAAAAAATTACAGGAATATAATACAACATTATGGAAAGAAGTAGCGGGGTTTTGCTGCATATCAGTTCCCTTCCGGGCGATAGTGGCATTGGAAGTTTTGGAAAAGATGCTTATCAGTTTGTTGATTTTCTGGTGCAAACTAAACAGAAAATCTGGCAAATTCTTCCACTTGGACCGGTAGGTTATGGCAATTCGCCTTATCAGTGCTATTCTGCTTTCGCCGGAAATCCAATGTTTATTGATGTAAATGTGTTGGTTAATGAACGGTTGATTTCAAAGACATCGGTGAGCGATAAGCAATTTAAGGCAAAAAAAGTGGAGTTCGAGCGCGTAGAGGAATGGAAAATGGTCCTTTTCAGGGAAGCTTTTATTGGTTTCGGCAAGAATTTCGACCGTTATAGAAATGACTATGTCACGTTTATGAGCCACAATTCCTGGTGGCTTGATGATTACGCACTTTTTCGGTCGCTGAAATCAAAAAACGGAGAAACAGTCTGGAATACCTGGGATAAGAAACTCGTCACCCGCGACCGTCAAACCATTCATGAGGCATTTCAGGAATTGCATGCCGAAATCGACTTTCACCGTTTCCTGCAGTTCATATTTTTCAGGCAATGGTATAAACTGAAAGCCTATGCCAATTCGAAAGGTGTCCGGATTATCGGTGATATTCCACTTTATGTTTCTATGGACAGTGTGGACGTTTGGGCAAATCAGGATATTTTCCTGCTCGACGAACATTCAAAACCAACCCAGGTTGGCGGAGTTCCGCCCGATTATTTCAGCGAAACCGGTCAATTATGGGGAAATCCGGTTTTCGACTGGGAAAGGGTTTCTGAACGCGATTTTGACTGGTGGCTGGCCAGGATTCATTTTAATCTCCGGATGTTTGACCAGGTTCGGGTTGACCATTTCCGTGGTTTGGAATCATTCTGGGCAGTTCCTGTTGAAGAAGAAACTGCCATTGTCGGCGAGTGGCTTCCTGCGAAAGGATATGAATTATTCAGGAAATTGAAGGAGCAGCTTGGATCACTTCCTGTCATTGCAGAAGATTTGGGTGTCATTACTCCGGAAGTAGAGAAACTTCGTGATGATTTTGGCCTTCCGGGCATGAAAATACTTCAGTTTGCTTTTTGTACTGATCCTACCAATATGGATTTGCCGCACAATTACACCTCCAATTTCATTGTATACACCGGTACTCACGATAACGATACTTCACTCGGATGGTTCAATTCAATTGAAAAGAAAGAACGGCGGTTTCTTCATAAATATGTTGATGGGGGCGGAAAACAGTTTGTGGAGAATTTTATTGAAGCTGCCTGGGCCTCGGCCGCATATACTGCAATAATCCCGATGCAGGATGTTTTGGGACTTGGAACCGAAGCTCGCATGAATACGCCAGGAATACCTTCCGGAAACTGGGACTGGCGATTTACCTGGCCTCAGATAAGAAATAATCATAAGGTTTTTCTGAAGCAGATGACGATGAAATATAACCGGTAAAATAGTTCCAGGATTCAGGTTCCAAATTTTAAGAGGCAACCTGGATCCCGGAATTTGAAACTTGAAACTAAATTTAACCCAATAAACAAAAACAGAATGGAAAATAACGAACCCAATTCAAGAAGGTCTTTCCTGAAGACTGCTGCGGCAGGCGCAGTCTTTGCAGCGGTCACACCATCGGTTCTGGCCGGAGAAACTATTTCAATACCCAATATCATCCCGGAAAGTGCAAAAGGGGCAAATGACCGCATACGCGTCGCAGTTTTGGGTGTGAATGGCCGTGGAAAAACGCACATCGAAGAAATAATGGGCCTTTCAGAAAAAGCAAATGTTGAATTGGTTGTTCTTTGCGATCCTGATATGAATGTTCTTCAGGATCGTGCCAGTGAATTTGAAAAAAAATACGGCAAAAAGATTGCGGTTGAACAGGATTTCAGGAAAACCTATGAAGATAAAACCATTGATGCAGTGACAATTGCGACACCGAACCACTGGCATGCACTTCAAACCATTTGGGCTTGCCAGGCCGGGAAAGATGTGTATGTTGAAAAACCAGCTACTCATAACATTTACGAAGGTAAAAAGGTAATTGAGGCTGCTTACAAATATAACCGCATCGTTCAGCATGGTGTCCAATTACGCAGTTCAGTGGCTATCCGGGAAGCTGTTCAGCATTTACAGGACGGATTGATTGGCCGGGTGTATATGTCGCGCGGGTTGGTTTATCGCTGGCGTCCTGATATTGGCAACAAGGGCATTTCGCAAACTCCTCCCGGATTGAATTACGACTTGTGGTGCGGACCCGCTCCAATGCGGCCCTTCAGCAAAAACCTGGTGCATTACAACTGGCACTGGCACTGGAATTATGGTAATGGCGATGTCGGTAACCAGGGAATCCACGAAACCGATTTGTGCATGTGGGGCCTGGGTGTGGACCATTTGCCGGAACGAATCACTTCGATGGGCGGCAAATTCCTGTGGGACGATTGCAAGGAAGTTCCTGAAATCCAGACTTCCATTTACCATTATCCGAAAGAAAAAAAGATGATCCAGTTTGAAGTTCGGAACTGGTGTACCAACCTGGAAGATGGCGCCGGAGTCGGCAATATTTTTTATGGCGATAAAGGTTATATGGTGGTAAAAGGCTACGATACGTATGAGACCTTTCTGGGCGAGAAACGGGAAAAAGGTCCGACCCGCTCCGAAAAAGGAGAATTGACTTTGCACTTCCAAAACTGGCTGGATGCTATCCGTAAACGTGATATGAGCATTCAGAACGGACCGGTTCAAACTGGCCATCTTGCTTCTTCACTGGCGCATTTGGGAAATATTTCGTATCGATTGAGCCGCCAGCTTGAATTCGATCCGGTTGCCGAACGTTTTATCGGAGAAGGTGAGAGTGAAGCCAATTCGATGCTTACCCGTGATTACCGTGCGCCGTATTTGTTGCCTGAAATAGTATAGTTCAGTTCTTAATTCAATATAATTTTGGGATCGTCAGTTTTTTTGGCGATCCCTTTTTCGTTTATCGGTTCCAGGTAATATTGGCTTATTGTTATTTATATATTCTGGTGATGTTCAAAATCTGCTCTGCATTTTGAGCAAAGGTGATGCTCTTTCTGGTCAATATCTTCCGCATAGGTGCTTGAGCGCATCACACAAATTGGATTTTGACAATGGATCAGACCCATCGTGTGGCCCAGTTCGTGGATCACTTCTTTACGGAAACGATCGGCTAAAATCTGCTCGTTGGCTTTTAATCCATACCGTTCGTTACTGAGTCGATAGATCGAGGCAATGCCGCTTCGTCCGTTCAAAAAGGCCTGACCAAAGATATAGGTGAGAATTGGTATGAAGAGGTCAACATTGAATAATCCCAAGGTCTTACCGGTATCGGAGGCAAACCGGATTTCAATTTCTTTCAGCAAACGGTTTCCATCGTATTGTTTTCTTCCTGAATCATAAAACTCGCCTAAATCGAGGTGTCCTTTCTGAGTCCTGACCGGAACCTGAAATTCATTCTCCACGTCGTTGAGCACCGTTTCAAGAAGCCCTTTCTCGAAAATACCAAATGAGATTAAGGTTATACTTTCAAGGTTCATTCTACCGGGCTGGTTTTAAACCATATTTTTTGATTTTGTTGTAGAGTGTTACACGATCAATTTTTAACGCTTTGGCTGATACCGAGATGTTCCATTCGTATTTGTTGAGAATCTGAAAAATGTGGTTCTTTTCCAGATCATCCAGACTTTCGAAAGTGGTATTTACAATTTCCTTTCCGAGAGGAAGGTCTTTGATACTTATCTTTTTTCCATTTCCAACCACAATAGCACGTTCAACCATATTCTCCAATTCTCGGATATTGCCCGGGAACGGGAATTCTTCCAAACGTTTCAGGGCAATAGCATCAATATTTACAATTGGTCTGTTCATTGACAGACAATATTTTTTTATAAAATGATCGACGAGAAGAGGAATATCCTCTATCCGTTCGCGCAAAGGCGGAACATTGATGTTTACCACGTTTAGCCGGTAGAAAAGATCCTCGCGGAAGATTCCTTTTTCAACCATGGTTTTCAGGTCGCGGTTCGTTGCGCAAATGACCCTGAAATCGGAGGTGATTTCCTTATTTCCGCCAACACGCACAAAACTTTTTGATTCGAGCACACGAAGAAGTTCGACCTGCATTTTGGGAGAAATTGTTGCAATTTCGTCAAGAAAAATGGTGCCACTGTCGGCCATTTCAAACCGGCCCTTTCGGTTATATACCGCTCCTGTAAAAGCGCCTTTCTCGTGTCCAAACAACTCGCTTTCAAGTAAACTTTCAGTCAGGGCGCCACAATGGACACTGATCATCGGGAAGAATTTTCGGGAAGAATTGGAGTGTATAGCCCTTGCTACAAGTTCTTTGCCTGTGCCGCTTTCTCCGGTTATGATCACTGAAGCACTTGACTGGGCCACACTTTCAATTTCGCGAAGCACTTTTTTCATGGCTTCACTTTGTCCAATCAGGTCGCTCACGTTCTCAAGCGAAACTACCTGGTTTTTCAAAGTTTCGTTTTCATCCATCAAGGCGATTTGTTTGGAGGCATTTCGGATGAGATGAGATAGATCGTCGGGATCAAAAGGTTTGGTCACATAATCAAAGGCACCATCTTTCAATGCCTGAACCGCGGTATCGACCGTAGCAAAGGCAGTCATGATAATGACAATGGAGTCTTTTCGCAGAAACTTGATTCGCTTAAGCATTTCGAGTCCGTCCATACCTGGCATCTTGATGTCGGCCAGAATAATATCATAATTGCCTGATTCAAGAATCGCCAGTGCTTTTTTTGCGTTTTCGGCACATTCCACCTGATAACCGTCTTCAATAAACCAATTGTATAACGAATCCCTTACCGATTCCTCATCGTCAACAATGAGTATGGAGATTTTTTTAGCCATGATCTGTTCTTCTTAAGTTTTTATTAATGGTAGGGTTATGGATAGAACCGTTGCTTTTCCCCGTTCTGATTTTACATCCGTTTTTCCTTTGTGGTTTTGAACTATACCATGAACGATAGCCAGACCTAAACCAATTCCACTTGTTTTCTCTTTGGTCGAAAAGAAAGGTTCAAAAATATGTGGAATATCTTCAGCAGAAATTCCGACTCCATTATCAATCATTTCAATGCGGATGTGTTCAAAGTCAGGATTGAGTGTTCTGATCATGATTTCACCGTTTTCAGGAACTGCCTCCGAAGCATTGACTAAAATGGCAATACAAGCTTGCTTGATTTGATTAGGGCTGCAATAAATCAGATCGTTTTTAGCTCCGAAATCCGACCAGAAATTGATATTGGCAATTTTCATCGGATGTGTCATCAAATCAAAGGTTTCAATCAAAATTTCATGAAGGTGCTTGGGTTCAAAACCATCCTGATCCTTTCGTGAAAAATCGAGCAGTCCTTTAACAATATCTCCGCAGCGTTTTGTTTCGCCTTCAATCAGTTTGAGATGTTTCAGCATCGATTCCTTTTTTGTCGGATCTAATTCCTGATTCGATAATTGTTTATGGATCAGCTTTGTGTATATTAAAATTCCTGATAAAGGGTTATTTATCTCGTGTGCCACCGATAAGGAAAGTTTTCCAAGAGAGGCAATCCGTTCGATGTTAATCAGCTCATTTTGAGCTTGTCCGAGTTCTTCCGTTTTTTTCTGAACTTTGTATTCCAGCTGTTGCGACCAGTTTTGAAGTTCGTTATTGGCAGTTTGTAAATTGTCGAGCATTTCGTTAAATGCGTATGAAACCATCCGCATATCGGAAAGTTGATGTGGTTTGATCGCCAACCGTGTGCTTTTGTCTCCTTTAGCTACAGATTCACTGGCACGGATGATCTCATTCAGCGGTTTTTTAATTTTGTTGTTGGTAAAGAAGATCAGGAAGATAATGAGTAAAAGAGTCATCAAAGAGGCCAACAAGAAATAATCAGTGGTAGATTTTTGGAGGGCAGTATCCAATCCTTCCATCGGAATCTTGATGATGAGCGAACCAAGTACTTTATCCGACGGATTGTGTGCGTGGCACGAACTGGTCGAACAGGTTTTGTTATTCAGGATCGGAGCTTTAATCAGCAAATGCCTGGTATTGTTATTGTTTGGATTCATAATGCATTCGCTGTTGGCATCAATAATCCGGTATGATTTCTCTGTACCTGAAAACATTGTATCAAAGTCGCGGTGGCAACTTATACAATCGGGATTGGCATGATTGATCGTATCGTTCGAAATGGATGTGTAAACCAGATTGTTTTTCGAATCATACATATTCACATCATCGATGCCCGACATGGTGTTGATGAGATCGAGTGTGCTTTGGAGGGAGTTTTGGTCGTTTTCGAGCATCGAGCGATATAGAGCACCTTCAACGAGCACTCCGATATTATTTCCATTTGTACGGATTACCGATTTCATATACTCTTCGTTCACCGACCGGAAAATGATGCCGAAGGATAAGAAAAGGAAGAAAGCGGAGATAGTGATGATCAGGACCACCCTTCCGTAAATGGACGATCTGAATTTTACATAGCCATTAAATATTGGGCTTCCTACATTTTTTTTGCCCGCTATTTTTTTGAACCAAAGCATGGGTTAGGTTTAAATCGTAACAGAATGCTAAGTTAGTTTCAAAATTTTAAAACCAATTCAACAAACTGATTTTGTTTTTGAAAATCCCTCTAAAAAGTACACTGAAATCATGCCGGACCACATAAAACAGCAAAAGCGTAGTAATTGTCACTCCGCTCTGGCTATTTAATTCAGGCAATTCTAAAATGAATTACAGAATTTTTATTTTTATCAAAAAGTTAATTTTCCGGAAGGTCTTTTTGGTTAAGCATGCAATTCCTGTTCCGGTTGTACGTTTTTTTGCCCAGAAAATCTTCCTGAAAATCTTGCCATACCACTTCCGGAAGTTCAGAAAGCGGCTTGTCCATCAGTTCGCCGCCATCCTGTAAAACAAGCATGGATGGAGCCGGTGAATATTTTCCGATTGATGTGGACAGGAACTCTTTGAACTTTTCCAATTCTTGCCTTGAAAAAAGTATTGCATCTTCTGCCAGGAAATAGGAATAAGTATCAGCAGTCCAGCTCATTGGTTTAATCTTATACATCCATCCTTTTACATAGGGATCTTCATGTAATAACTCCGGATGGCTGTTCAAAACCGGGTTTGCTTCCAGTATTTCTCCGGAAATAGGAGAGAATATCTTTAGCATTTTACCCTGGTGATCAATTTTTGCAAGCAACTCGCCCTTTTTTATTTTTTCGCCTGGTTCGCGAAGATTGCTGAATTTGACCTCTCCAATTAAATGAAGAAGCAGATCATCAAGACCAACCCTTGCGATCCCTGAAACACCTAAGTGAGACCATATGTGATATTTGCTAAAAAAGAGTCCTTGCGGAATTTTTAATGAGTTGAGATTCAGGATTCCAGGTGATTTTTGCATTTGCTTCTTGTTTTTCACCTTTTTATTCAGAACAAGCCAGAAAGGTACCAGTACGGCAAAAAATGTGATAATTGCCAGGTATTCAATTCCTTTCGTTTCGAAAATGTTGTGATATGTAAATCCGTCCATAGTTTTATTTATTTATGCTGCTATGTGCAGCTGTTTTTAATTATTAATTTCGTTTGTTCAACAACGGGCTCAGGTTTATCCTTTTCATTGGGCAATTTAGTTTTCATTCCTCGCCCATGAGGGAGATTCTCTGAGAACCGGCATCCGGTTGATTACCCAACGGAAAACCCATATTTCGGTAAAAATGACTGCCAGCGTAACCACAATCTCCATCCAAGAAGGAATATAGTGAACAGGTGTATCCCAATTAAATCCAATGACTGAAACATTCAGCCGGTTCAGAATGATTCCAAGCATGGTCAAAATGGCCGCTACCCTGATCAGGGTAATGTTGTTCGTACGGTAACTGTAATAGAAAAGCATCATCGGAAGCAGAACAAAACCAATCATCTCAAACAGATACCAGTATCCCATGGGGGTATTCAGTAAATCCCAGTGCTTGCCATGAATAAAGACAAGCAATTGCAGGAAGAAATAGGCAAACATGGCACCCGCACAGATTTTGGACAATCCGTGAAGAATTCCTTTTTCGGCATGGTGGTTTTTTTTACTGATCTGATGAGAAAATACTTTGCGACTGATCGTTCCTTCAAAAATGACCATGGAAAGACCGGCAAAGATGCTCGAAACAAGAAATAAAATGGGAATAAACTCGGAATACCACAGCGGATGAATTTTATCTTTGGCCATCAGGTAAAGTGCTCCTAATCCGGATTGGTGAAGGGTTGACAAAGTTATCCCGAAAATGACCGCGGCAATTGTTATTCCGGATAGGATTTTGTGGGCTCGCCGTGCACCAAGCCATTCAGCAATGGCGGGAGAAAATTCAATGAGTTCGGCCATCATATAGAGCATAAAATGCCAGGCCACCAAAAACAAGACCGAACTGGTTCCAAAACTATTCCCAATGATAGGGTTAATCACATTCCAGGGACGTCCGAGGTCAAGCAACAAAGCTCCGGCATAAAAAACGTATGCCAGACAGCCATTCAGAACAGTAATCCTCACAATGGAATGGTACTTATTCATTTTTAGGATATATACCATGAAGGTAAGCACGTAGGCACCTCCGGCGAAGGCAACACCGGTAACCACATCAAAACCTATCCATAAGCCCCAGGGAGTTTCCTGAGTCAGGTTAGTTACAGATCCAATTCCGTTAGCAAACCGTATGATAATTATTCCCAAACCCAATAGCATAATTGGGATAGAGACGATGTTGAACGGGGTAAGCCATTTTCCTTTTGGTCTTAATTCACTCCTGAAAAAACTCCAGATGGAGCGTCCATCATTATCTTTTACAATAGAATAGGAAGGGCTAGTCATTTTCTTCGTTTTTTGATTGGTTGTTTTTTGTTGCTTCGTGAATCCCAAGTAACAGTGTAGGCAAGAGAACAAACACAGATGGAACAGAGTATAAAAAGCCTTTTGACAATTCAGGATAGGATGAGTTTTGAATCTTTGGGTTAAATCCAAGTTCGTTGAATGGAACTGGTGATAAATATAGATATCCGGTTCCACCTGCAGTGCTCTCACCATAGATTTGATCTGTATATGCTTTCGGAGTTTCGGCAATTCTTTTACGCGCTTCCGCAATCAATTCCCTTCGCGTTCCGGAAACTAAAGCTTCTCCGGGACAGGCATTCACACAGGTAGGTTTATCGCCTTTAAGGATCCTTTCATAACACATGTCGCACTTTTGAATTTTTGGATTGGCACTGTGGTATTCAAATTTGGGAACGTCAAAGGGGCAGGAAACCATGCAGTAGCGGCATCCCATACATTTTTCTTCTCTCCAAATGACAGGTCCTTCCTTTGTTTTGTACATGGCCTGAGTTAGGCAAGCAGCCGCACAGGCCGGTTCGTTACAATGCATACACTGCTTGCGAATAAAAACTTCGCCTTTGGAAGTGTTGTAATTATTTACCACACATCGCTGAGTTTCGCTTGTTTTTCTTAAAACGCCTGCCTTTACTTCATCTTGAGGTTCAGGCAGTTCATGTGCTGCTGCGCATGCTTTTTCGCATTCCTGACAACCAACACATCGGCTTGAATCGTATAATATCCCTCGAAATTCTATTTCCCCACTTTCTGGAGATGCAGCCCCAAGAGTACTGCCTACTGCGAGGGAAACTCCAATTACTCCGGCAGTTTTAAAGAATATTCTTCGATTTATGTTCATATATTTGTTTTTATCTTGATTGACAGCTTAATCATTTGGATGTATCGATGAATTCAGTTTGAAAATCTTCCCAAATTTCAGGTCCAAGATCGGCTAAGACATGTTCAGAAAGCTCACCTCCATCCTGAAGAATTGTTGGTTGATAATGAATAGTATTTTCTTTACTTGATTCTATCAAAAAATCTTTAAGTCTTGAAAATTCATCTTTTATCCAGGCCAAATATTGCTCAGCCATAAAGAGTAATTGAATCTCCCGGGCCCAATTTTTAGGTTCAATCAGGTATACCCAACCTTCAAAATATGGTGAAGAATTTATTATCGAAGAATCTGATAAAATTGTCGGATTTTGTTCCTTTATTATTCCTGAAATCGGGGCATAAATATGCAGTTGTTTTCCATTCCTTATGATTGTCAGAATCTGCTCTCCTTTTCTGATTTTTTCTCCCGGCTCTTTCATTTTGATTTTAGTCAGTTGTCCTGTAATTCGCTGAAGAAAATCGTCAATACCAATTCTTACGCTTCCATCTCTTTCCAAAAATGCCCATGTATGAGTTCTATCAAAGTACAAACCTTTGGGTGCAATAATTGAGTTTTCTTCCAAAACCGGATTAACATTGATGATACTATTCAGTTCATTGGATTTCTTATTTAATATAAACTTAATACCTTGATAAATGATCATTCCTGCAACAATAAGCGAAAACAGAACCAATATCCAAATGCTTGAAAAAAGAGGCGAATTTGATCGAGGAGACTGAATACTTGGATTTAAAGCGTCCATGTTTGCTTGTTTATCTTTGCTTGAAAGAACACAATATCCATTTGGATTTAGATATTGCTGTCCTTCTGAATTTACCCAGTTCAGAAAAGCAATTGAGTTTGCATCGGAAGGTTTTGATGCAGACGAAGCATAAATATTTACACATAATGATTTGGGATATTTTCCTATCCAAACTCCTCTGGTAAATGTGTTCAAATTAGAATAAATATTTTCTAAATTGTCAATCTTTCCATTCATGTTTTTATCTATCGGAAGAATGCAGATGCCTGACTTTAGTTCATTAGTGCTTGCGTCACATATATCAGAAAGCTTGCAGAAACCTATGGCAAACACATCTTTTTTGATTTCCTTAATGAGTTCTTCTGGAGAGATTCCTTTAGTTCCAATATAATTGTGGGGATCTGTTTTTGTGAATTTTGCCAGACATAATCTTAATTCCTCATTGTTCGATAAAAAGCAATGAATATTGGCATTCACTCCATGATTAATGAAGGTACTCCAATTCTGTATTTTAGGTTGAGTTAAAATCTTTGTAAATTCAGCCACAGAAAGTCCCCTTTTGAAAATTTCATCAAGTATTGGATTTTTAGTACTTATAATCGGTACGATTGCATTACGGCCAATGATCATCTTCCAGGTTGTTTCTTCATTGAGGTACATAGAATTGTCATTAGAAACAATGTTAAGGCGTTTGCTTCCTGATGTTTGGTGATCATCAAGATTACTTAATGTAATTGACAAACTTGAATTAACTTTGAAATATTCATTTATCCAGTTCGTTACAAGGCCATTCATTTCCGGAGAACTCGCGATATTTAAAGTATTTGCAGATGAGTCATAGGATTGAAAGCCTGTTTTGTTGCCATCCGTTGTATTGCACAGTCCTGATGTGCGAAAAGTTAAAAGTGACAACCCAATGATAAAGAAAGAGATGGTTTTCATTTTATTGGCATGTAAATTTGGTTGAAAATATAAAAATGTATTTCAACCATTTTCAATAACAATGCCAAGAATTTATATGCTATATAAATATTTGATATATAATATGATATGAAATTTTCCGTATAATTAATACGCATTTAAGTGTTGAGAAAATATACAATATATTTTCAATCTTTATCTAAGTATTTGACTGGAAGTGAATTGAAAAGTTGATTAAATACTATGCAGTGATGTAAATACCAACAGTCTTATTCTAATAAATTAAAAATTAGATGTATAGTGGTTCAAATATCAATTAATAATTATGTTATTATAAAATATTACGACTATGGCAAAGGATTGATACTGTATAAAAAGTCATGAGCTATTCGAAATATTTGCTCATGACTTTATCTTTAGAAATGCTCTGTACTATTGTAATATCGAATTGTGACTAATTCTCATTGACCTCAGTTTATCAGCATCCTCCACCTGATGATGATTTACTTCGTGTTGGCACAACTGATTTAGGGTTCTGATTGTTGGGCTTTATTACTGAAACATCTGATGATTCGGTCTCAGCATGAAAAACTCCCAAATCCAGAATTGAATTTTCTGAATTGCCTGTTGCAGACTCCCTAAAATCATTTGTTATAGTAATTGCTCCCTTTAAAAACTTCAGGTTGTGGTAACCCAATTGTTGCAAAAGCAGCCAGGAACCAGTAGCATGCAACTCACTGCTTCCGCAAATGACTGCCATTGTTCCATTACTTTTTAGCTGATCCAAAATTTCAATTGATTCTTTATCGAGCAGGTTTCGTTCCGGAATGTTGATAGAGTTTTCCGGATGGCCTTGAAGAAATTGATCGGACGAACGAATATCGATGAGTTGTTTCCCTGCCAGATCAGAAACGGAAACCGGAGCGGACGATGTGTTCATCAGTTTCAGAGCTTGCTTTGCACTCATTTCGAAATCATTGGTTTTGGGTCGGAACAATAAGGCCAGAAAAACAATGACAACAGCCAATCCGAGTAAACTTAACCAGGGTTTATTTGATTCTATAAATTGATTCATAGTTGCTTCTTTTGATTTTACTTTTGCCTTTTAACCTTTCCCTTTTCCTAACAACCACCTCCTGATTTGGCTGCAGGTGCTTTTCGCAATACATTAACTTTTTCATAAGATTTTGAATCATCGGTGGCATCGCTAGTTTTTCCAGCCCCTGTAAAAAATTGTCGGGCAGCATTCCTGAAACTCACGAGATCAAGATCAGCTGATGAAGCTGTAGCCGAAACATCGCCAGGTTTGATGATGGTATTGTACCATTCGTTCAAACCACCTTTTAGAATATATAACCGGCTGATGGATAAACGTGTACCAAGCACCCAAGCTTTTTCAGCTGTCAGATCCGAATTTCCATACAATACCTTATCCTTTCCAGGCTGATTTAAAAGTTCCAAGGTGCCTTTTGACAGAAGCGAATCGGGTTGAATATTAATTGAGCCAGGCAAAGTAAACTTTTTAAACTGGTCGGTCGGACGAAGGTCGATGAGCATGAGTGTCGGATCATTTTCAATGATTCGGTGCGTGACCTGATCGGCTGATAAAAACCTCGATTTCTCTGCAATGGCCATTAATAGGCTCTTTGGATCGGTTTCCTTCAATTCTTTTTTCTTCTGAAGAACCACCAGCCCAAGGGCCAGAACAATCAGAAGAACTGCAAGTATGGTATATTTTCTTTCCATGATTTTCAGATGCTTAATATTCTACTTTTTTCACTTTCTTCTGAACCCAGGCTGCTCCGAAAAACATGCCCACTGCGGCCAAGACGAGAAAGAAAGTAAACAGTTCTGGCGAAATTCCAAAGGCCGAATTGATCATTTTGGCACCTTGCGAACCACTGTAATACATGTTTTCGAAAATAGGGAAGGATTCGGAAAACAGAAATACTCCAAGGAACATTCCTCCAAAGAAAACAAGTCCATCGAGCCGTCCGACTGCTGCGGCACACAGGCTTGTTCCTGGGCAAAAACCACCCATCGAAAATCCGATTCCCATGATGATTCCACCAACGATGGCCGAGGTCAGAAAGGTTGGTTGTATGTAAAGCTGGGAGAAATCGACAAGTCCGAGATAGCTCAGGTAAAGCAAACCCATGGATGCTACAATGGCTGCCGTAAAAAACACTTTCACCACCACAAAATCGTAGCCAAAAAAGGTACCAATAATTTTGCGTGATGACGAAAAACCCGACGATTCGAGCGCAAAGCCAAAACCCATGCCGATGAATACGGCAAATATATTATCCCAAGCATGGGAAACTAATCCTGATGAAATAATTGGTCCGATCATAATTTCAAGCTTAAAAGATTAAATCCAGTTTTTACGAAAAATCCAGGCTACAACGAAAGCCGTTCCGAAGATGGCCACCATGGTAATGTAACCGCCATAGGATAAAACGGCCATTCCGCTTAAAGCTGCACCACTGGTACAACCACGGGCCAGCTGGGCACCAAAACCAAAGACCAGGCCTCCTCCAAGGGCAAACCAAAGTCGGCGGCGGGAAGTGATTTTGGGCGAATGTTCCACTTTCAATTTCAGGCGGTTAAAAACAATTCCTGAAATAAATGCTCCGGCCAAAACGCCCAGTACTTCATAAACCAGCCAGTTATTCATGGGTTTTTTATCGCCACCTGCAAACTGGCAGTAGTATGCCGATTTTTCAACGTGCTGAGGCGCAATAACATTTACGGTTGCAGCTACCGTGTTTTTAACGGCACCGCTGGCTCCGAGCCCACGACCCGAAATGTAAAACGAAAGCAATAGAACTGTTCCCAACATCACTCCTCCTAAATAGGGATTAACATAGAATGATCCGTCGTTTTTTATCTTTTTCATGTTTCTTATTTTTTAATTGTTGCGAGTTTAAAACCTGTAACTCGCATCTTGTAACGCGTATCAGTATAAATATCGTGTAATCTGTCCGGCTTCAACCATCAGGAATCGGAAGATTAATCCCCCTAAAAGAATTAGTACAGCCGGAACAACGATCGGGACTTTGTAGCCTTTTAATTCAAATATTTCCAAAACAGCGGGGAATATCAGACCGAGAATCACAACGAATACGAAAAACGGAGCGGTAAATTTTCCGCCGAGAAATAGATTTGCTGCGTTAATCTGCACTTCCGATCCGGCCAGAAAGCCCATGAATAAATGGATAATAAAGAAGAGTTCGATGATGATGAGCAAAATGTCAATTCGTCCCATGATCTTTCGTTCCTTGTGATTTTTGCTCATCAGGATGATGGTTGCCGCACCGGTTGACATTCCGGAGACCAGAAACAATGGTCCAAGTATGGAAGTATTCCACAATGGACGGGCATTGAATGCTGAAAGTAAAATCCCGGTATAAATTCCAAGAATAACCGCATAAATTGCCATCGGCCAGGCAATGAATTTCCTGTTCCGGATTAGAAACTTTTCGATGTCTTTCAAAAACTGATATTTCCAATCCCATTTGGGGAAGATCTCACTCACATAACTGGCCGACCAGAGAATGGAAAGCGGCATGATGATCATTAATACCCACGATCCCCAGCCCATGGGCGATTCCAAACGAATGGTGGTATAAAGCTGCCAGAAATAGAGTTTGTGTTTCAGGTCTAAAAACAACATAAACAGCCCGATTGCCAGCGCAAAAGGAACAAGCATGGGTGCTTTTTTGACTGTTGCCGGCATCTTTTCTTCTTTTCCCATGAGGTAGAATACGCTGGCAAAAACCAGGATTCCGGCGGCCAAACCACCCAGAAAAAGATAAATGGGAATTTGCCAATGCCAGATGTTTAAATAAGGATCTATATTTGGAATATTACGTCCGCTTGCGAATAATTCTTCTCTCATAGTTGGTGTTTTTGCGGGTTTAAACGAGGTAAAATATCTGTGGTTTGGTACCTGCTTCAGGAGCCAGAGATTTGAATTTCCGGTTCTTTAGTACGTTTACAATTTTCGAGTTCGGATCGTCGAGATCGCCAAAGTTCATGCAACTGGTCGGGCAAACACTTACACAAGCCGGATCTTTGCCTTCACGAACCCGATGAATACAGAAAGTACATTTATCGACATAACCTTCCGGATGTGAATAACGGGCATCATACGGACAGGCCTGGATACAGGCGCCGCAGCCAATACACTTGTTGTGTTCGACCAAAACTATTCCGCCTTCTTCAAAATGACTGGCACCGGTAGGGCAGCAACGAACACATGGAGAATTGGCACAATGGTTGCAGCGTTCGGAGCGGAGTTCGATGCTCACGTTCGGGTAAGTTCCGTCAACCACTTCAACCACCCAATCACGGCAGAAACCAACAGGTACATTGTTTTCGGTCTGGCAGGCTACCACACAGTCGCTGCAACCCACACATTTCCGGGTATCAATAGCCATTACATATCTCATGATTTTGCCTCCTTTTTAGGTTGATCTTTAATGAAAGTGACAAAGTTTCCACGCATTCCGGTGCCTCCCATGATAGGGTCAACCGAAATTTTACTGATCAGTTCGGTGTCGTTCACTCCGCGCCCAAAAGCATATGTCAGCGGTTTATGGTGATGTCCGAAGCCATGAACAATGTAAACCGAGTCCCAGCGGATTCGCTCCGTTACGCGTACTTTGACTGAAAAATTTGAAACGATTCCATCCTGATTTTTGAGCCAAACATGTTGATCTTTTTTCAGACCCCACAATTCGACAACCTGAGGATTCACCCAAACCGCATTTTCGGGCATCAGCGCCACCAAATTGCGGTTGTTGGCGGTACGGCTGAAGGTATGCATGGGCGCACGTCCGTATATCAGGCGGTAAAATCCTTCTTCCGGTTGATCGTGTGCGGTATATTTTGGCATCGGATCAAACCCGGCCTCTTCCAGTTCTTTCGAGTAGAAGTGTATTTTTCCTGAAGCGGTTTTGAATTGGTAATCCGAATTTGGATCGATATAAACCGGTGTTTTGCGGGCAAATTTTTTCGTACCAACACGTTCCATTTCAGAAAGTGATAATCCCACCTGCTTCAGTTGCCAATCGAGTACTTCGCTGAAATTCTTATAGTTGTAATATGCGCTAAGACCCAAACGTTCGCCAATTTGTTTGGCAATCCACCAGGCAGGTTTAGTTTCGTACAACGGTTCGACTGCAGGCATTCTCAGGCAAAGAGTTGGTTCGCGGTGAGCTGTCGCGCGTAAATCGTCGTACCGTTCAAGATAAGTGCATTCGGGTAAAACCACATCGGCGTAACCGGTAATTTCCATCGGCATGGTATCGACCACAACCAGCAATTCGAGTGATTGAATGGCTTTCATCAATTGCTCCTTCAGCGGTATTGAAACAATCAGGTTTGTTCCTGAAACGATCCAACCTTTGATCTGGTGCTCTTTTCCTTCTTCCGGAATTGAGGCTTCTATAATGGTATTGGTGATTGATTCTTTAGCGAGCGGATATCTGCCGTTCAAGGTATCCTGCCACGACCAGGAAGGTTTTGGATAGACCGGATGTGGAAATTCAGGAATTTTAAAACCTTCTTTCAGGAAGATTCCGCCACGACTTCCCCATGAACCTAGTAGAGCATTTAGAATGGCAATGGCGCGTGAACGCTGAACATCATCACCGTACCAGGTGGTGTGCCGTCCGGGATGAATAATTACTGCAGGTGATGCATTGGCCATTTCGCGGGCAGTCTGGCGGATTTGCTCCGGTTTGATGGTTGTAATTCCATACGCCCATTCAGGAGTATAATCTTTTACATGATCCTTCAGTTCGTTATAACCTTCAGCATATTTGGCCACATATTCCTTATTATAAATGTCATCGTATATCAAAACGTGAATCCAGGAAAGCAGCAAGGCCAGATCGGTCGATGGTTTGATAGGAAGCCAGTATTTCGATTTGCTGGCAGCGGTGGATAGGCGGGGATCTACGGTGATTATCACGGCTCCTTTGTCGATGGCTTCCGACATTTCCTGAACCTGCCCATTGTGCATGTTCTCGCCAATGTGCGATCCGATCAAGACCATGCAGCGTGTGTCGCGAATGTCAGTGACTTCAGGGCTGCTAACCGATTCTCCGAATGTTAATTCAAAGCCGGTGTCGCGCGGGCCGCGGCATTGTGCAAACGATGGTGCGGTTACATTATTTGATCCGAAAGCGTTCAGAAGTTGAGTGAAATGCTTGCCTGAGGAGCCGTGATTAAACAAAGCCATACTTTCTGGTCCGTGTTTTTCAGCAATTTCCTTCATTTTATTGGAGATGAAGTCAAGTGCCTCGTCCCAGCTGGCTTCGCGATAAGTTTGTTCACCGTTCTTTATTACGCGCATCAATGGTGTTTTCAGTCGATCGGGGTCCGAAAACATTCCGACACCGCCTGTTCCGCGTGGACACAAACGACCGTTACATTGCGGATCGTCAGCATTGCCAATGATCTTTTGAATCTGATTATCGGGAGTAACATAAGCCCATCCGGCACATTTCCAAAAGCATACTTCACAATAGGTTGGAACCTTTTTCGCAAAGACAGGAGATTGTGATCCGATTGAGATATTTTTTGGTGATGAAGAACCAACAACCCATTTTGCCATTCCCCCTACAAGGGCTGTTGCTCCTAATCCCAATGAACTAATTTTTATAAATTTCCTCCGCGAATGCATTATGCTAATATTTAGAGTTTTGTCGAGAATTTTATATTGAACTCTGATCGTTTTGCTCAGGTTCAAACAAAAGTACTGGATTGCTTGAGTTTCGCAAATGACTTTTACTCTAAATATATAGATAATTGCAGATGTTTGTTCAAATATCAGTATATCAATGAGATATGTTTAATTTGATTGTCTCATATAATTTTATGATGCTGGTCATAAAAAAAACTGATCTAACTCAGATTTCGTAAATGTGAATGAACAGGCTTGAAAGTCATAAAAGTAGTAGATTTGACTCGCTGAATGTTATTCATCATGGAAAAACAAAATCCGATATCAAGGAGTATTTTCATTCGAATTGCGACTGGCTTCATTTTAGGTCTGGTTGCCTGGGTTTGGTATCGGCTTTCAGGTTTTCAGACCGAAAAGGAGAACCTTTTGGAATTCAGACATGGTAAGGATATTCCAATGGGAATCAGCTTTTTTGAGAAATATTACCTCTACCGGACCGACAATTCAATACGTGCATTTTTAACCAAATGCACCCATGCCGGTTGCCGGATTGGAGCAAATACTGGTAATCTCCTGCAATGTAATTGTCACGGGTCACAATTTGATGCCAAAACCGGTAACCCACTGAAAGGGCCAGCCATTAAACCCTTGCAGGAGATAGAATGCCAGTTTGATGAAAAGTCCGGGCAATGGGTGGTGAGGTTGCATGCAAAATCAACAAAAATATAGAATGCATCTGCAAAAGCTAAAAAAATTCCTCCAATTTGATACTGCCGGTTGGATTGCCAGCTCATCGCTGTTGATCTGTGTGTTAAGTGGTATCTTTATAGCCATTCCTTATGATTTTACCCATGCACATCAGTCAGTTTCTGACTTGCTGTTGTACAATCCTGCCGGATCACTAGTTCGCAATTTTCATTACTGGAGTGCACAACTATTTTTCTTATTCACGGTTCTGCATGTTTACGATCATTTATCAAAGAATACCGAGACCAATATCAAAAACAAACGAACCTGGTTCATCCTGTTTCTGGCCTTGGTTTTTATGGGCTATGAAATGATTTCAGGTTTTATCCTGAAAGGCGATACGGCCGGAATTCAGGCTCACCGGGTTGTGGCTTCGCTTCTCGAATCTGTTCCCTTTTTCGGAAAACTTTTGAGTATCGCTTTTCTCGGAGTAAATGAAAACGGCCAGGTTGTTTACATTCAACATGTTGCTACCGGAACCATTTTGCTTTTCATAGCTGTTTTCGATCATATAAAAACCGTCTGGCCTAAACGAAAATCATGGATTATCGTTTTCCTGATCGTTTTGATAGTGAGCATGTTATTTCGGGCGCCACTCGGTCAAACCGACACCGCACAAATCAAAGGACCCTGGTTTTTTGTGGGAATACAGGAAATACTTCATTTGACTAGCCATCCGGTATACATTATTGCTCTGATATTTTTTCTTCTTACGGTGATCTATTTTCTTCCCAACTTCAGGAAAAAGTACCGGATCCTGACCAAACGGATTTTGATGGCAGCAGGCATTTTTTACCTGATCATGACTTTGGTTGCTTTACTTTTCAGGGGCGAAAACTGGGAATGGAGATCGTGGAGCGAAAACCGTCTTTCGGGAGATCAACTTCTGATTTTTGATCCGGTAAATTTATTCAATTCTTCTACGCCAATTGTAATTCCTGCGAACCAGAAAAGAGAGAGTTGTATGCTTTGCCATGTATCGATGACTGGTTTGTCGGAGTCGCACAATCCAGCAGTGATGGGCTGCGTGGTTTGCCACAAGGGCGATTCGTATGCAACTGATAAGTCGACGGCTCACGAGAATATGATTTTGATACCTGGAAATTTTTCGAATGCACGGCAAACCTGCGGAACCCAAAATTGTCATCCTGATATTTTCAATCGAATGCGGAAATCACCGATGACCACTGAAAGCGGAATCATTGCCGTTGATAAATTTGTGTTTGGAGAAACTTCTTCGCTAAACAATACTTTTCATGTTCAAAATCTTGGTCATTCAGCCGCCGACTCCCACTTGCGAAACCTCTGTGCGGGTTGTCATCTCGGAATGGAGAAAATCAAAACCGGAAATGCCGACTGGCTCGAACGGGGCGGTGGCTGCAATGCCTGTCACCTGCATTACACCGATCAGGCGACTGAAAGTATGAAGCGGATGCAATCCAAAACTTCAGGAAAGACCGGAGAGATTCACCCAACCATTGACATCCAGGTTTCGAACGACCGCTGTTTGAGTTGCCATAGCCGGTCGGGACGAATTTCACTGAATTACGAAGGATGGAACGAAATAGGAGAGGGGACTGCCAGAAATAGTACAGTCCAAACAAAGGTTTTACCGGATGGCCGGGTGGTTGAATTTGTACAGGATGATGCTCACCATCAGAAAGGAATGGCTTGCATCGACTGCCATCCTTCCTATGATTTAATGGGCGATGGAAAAAATCATGTGCACAAGGAAAAGGCCGTGAACATTCAGTGTGTGGATTGCCATTCCAATGAAAAAGTGAATTCGATAGCCATTTCTTTGCTTCCGGATAAGGAATCACAAATGATCGCCTGGTTACGGAAATCTGATCCAAAAACCAAAGTGGTATTGACTTCGAAAAATCAATATCCTTTAATGAATACCCGGGCTGATTCATTGGACCGGATTTTCCTGAAGGATAAACTTTCAGGAAAAATGCATAAATCGAAACCTGTTGCTTCAGTTTGTACCAAAGGAAAGGGGCACAGCCGGCTGAGCTGTGAAGCTTGCCACACCGCCTGGGTACCTCAGTGCATCGGTTGTCACAATACGTTTGAGAAAGAAACATCGGGTTTTGATTTGCTGACCGGCAAAACCACCAAAGGTTCCTGGGTTGAATTTGCCGGGGAAAGCATGGCCGAAGCCCCTGTACTGGGTGTCAATTCAGCTACCAACCAGGTAGTAACTGCCATGCCAGGAATGGTGATTAGCATTGATAAAGAGTCATTTGAAAAGGGGAAAGGGACAAGCTTTCATCGCTTGTATGCGCCTGCATCAGGACATACGACGCAAAAGGAAGGCCGAAGCTGCAAATCCTGTCACAATGATCCGCTGGCTATTGGATTTGGTCGGGGCGAACTGATTTATCAAATTACTGAAAATACAGGAAACTGGACTTTTGAACCACGATTTGCCATGAATCCGGCCGATCATCTTCCTGAGGATGCCTGGACCGGATTCCTTCAGGAAGCAAATGCACCCTATTCGACCCGTGACTGGCTGAGACCATTCAATGTTTCGGAGCAAAAGCGGATACTGGAAGTCGGAGCCTGTCTGACCTGTCATGAGGAAAAATCAAAGGTGATGGATCAGGCTTTGGAGAATTGGGAGCAAGCCCTGGCGAGACGAAGTAAAAAATGTGTTTCGTCAAAGCTGTTTGGTTTTGAACTAAAACAAAAAGTCAAGCCTTTATCGAAGAAATCCTGAATCAGCAGATTCAGTGATGCAGCAAATGCCAAGAAAATAGTTGATTGCCTGGAAAACTTGGTTAATACCGGTATAAAAGCTAATTTCGGTCGTTGAAACCTGAGCTCAATCAGTTAATTTTGTGATCTGTTTAATTCTTAAAATTCCTATGAGTCAAATCACTGAAACAAAAGGCATAAGTCACTGCTCCGTTTTTGAGTTCGAACAAAGCTGGTATGCATTGTTGACGCCAGAAGAACAGTTGCTGATTGATGCCAATTCGGTTAGCATTAATTTTAGGAAAGGAGAAACCGTCTGTAAATTGGGCGCCTTTGCTTCACATATTTACTTTCTGGAAGAAGGTTTGGTCAAAGTTTATCTGGAAGAACGAAACAAAAAACTCATTCTGTCGCTATCAACAAAAAATAGTTTGCTGGGAATTGCTGCAATCTTTGATGGAAATAATAAGCTTCCGTATTCGGTTTCTACCTATACCGATTCAAAAATAAGAATGATTGATCTTCAGATATTCAGGCAGTTGCTGAAACAAAATTCAGAATTCTCCTATCATATCATCAATCTTTTGAACGAAAAAACAGCACAAATCTATGGTCGCTTTTTTTCACTGACTCAGAAACAATTGCATGGTCGTGTGGCAGATATCCTGCTTTGTTTGTCGAACAAAATATTCAAAAGCAGTTCGTTTGAACTTCCGCTTTCACGCGCTGATCTGGGCGATTTAACCGGTATGTCAACCGAAAGCGTTATCCGAATGATGAAAGAATTCAAAGACGATGGGCTGATCGACATGCACTGCAAAAGTATTGAATTGCTTGATATTTCCAGGCTGGAGCGCATCAGCGAATTTGGCTGATCTATTCAGACTCGATGACTTTTTTTTCGGATTATCAAGTTGGTGATCGGCTTCACATGCCTGATTTTTGGCTGATTCTTTCGAACGTATGCAATTCTTATTGGGAAAAAGGTGTGATTGACTATCAAATCCTGCTTATTTTTCTGAAAACTTTTCTTTTTTCCTTTTTTCTTTAATTCAAATCAGTATTTGTACCATAAAAATTAATCTGAATAGACTATTTTTACCACCTTTATTAATTAAGAATATCACTTTATGGGTTTTCATAACAATCCGCATACCTTTCATATCCCAGTTATGGGTCTGGGATATACCATCGATTCACCCGTTAAAATTGCTCATCTCGGTATTTCTTCAGTCATTTCACTGGTCGATGATATTTCTATGGAAAAGATGAGGGAATTCTATTGCAAGAAGTTTAACTTACCTTTTCAGCCGATAACTCCCAAAGCTGAGGATCATAGGGCCAAACGAATTACTGCCTATTTGAATACGGTTCAGGAGATTGTAATTCACAAATTCGAGAATCTGAAAAACTCGCTTTCACACACTGAAGACGAATTACAGAAGTATATTGATATGTTGCCGGATATGTCGGCTATCAAAATGAAACTGAATCAGTTGATCAATACCGGCGAAATTAAACATAAGCTTTCCGAATGGCTGAAAGAAAATCTGGTGGCCGGCGAAATTGATGTGAATATCATGTCGAAACTTGACCGCGACCGTTTTGAGAATGGTGAAAAATTACCTTCCATAATGAGTGACGCCCAATCTGCCCTGCGGGGTTTTGCATTAAGCGATTTGAGTTCTTCACTCGTGCTTTCTGCCGGAATGAATCCCCGCTTATATAGTTATCTGGAAGAATTTGAGGATTTTTATCCGAATGCTTCCGTCGAATTAAAGAAAAAGGTTATCCTGAAAGTCAGCGATTATCGTTCGGCTCTAATTCAGGGACGTTTTCTGGCTAAAAAAGGAATCTGGGTTTCTGAATACCGGGTTGAATCGGGTCTGAACTGCGGAGGTCATGCCTTCGCAACCGATGGATTCCTGATGGGGCCGGTTCTCGAAGAGTTTAAGATGAATAAGGAACTTCTGATTGACACAGTCCATGAAATCTATGTGAAAGCCTTGGCCGAAAAAGGGAAACCTGTTCCGGAGAAGCCATTTTTAGTGAAAATTACTGCACAGGGTGGAGTTGGATCAAATACCGAACATGAGTTTTTACTCAATTATTATCAGTTGGATTCGATTGGCTGGGGAACTCCCTTTTTGCTGGTTCCAGAAGCTGTAACTGTTGATGAACAGACGCTCGAAGTATTGTGCAAGGCGAAGGAAGAAGATCTGTACATGAGTGAAGTTTCGCCGTTGGGAGTTATCTTCAATAATGTGCGCGGCACAGGAATGGACCTGATGAAAGAGGCACAGAACAAAGCTGGAAAGTATGGATTTGTTTGCAAGAAGAAATACCTCGCTCTTACACCGGTTTTTACAGAAGAAGGTACTTGTACCGCCTCGAAAGAATATTTGCGCAAAAAGATTCAGGAATTGAAATTACAGAACCTGAGCGATATGGAATATGAGAAAGTTCTCGGCAAATTAACCGACAAGGCTTGCCTCTGCAATGGCCTGACTGCCTCAACACTGATGGCAAACAGTTTGGATACAGAAATGGAAGGTAAAGCCGTCAGCATTTGTCCGGGACCTAACCTGGCTTATTTCTCCGGCACCTATTCGCTCCGCAAGATGGTCGACCATATTTATGGACGCACCAATGTGATGGAACGTACCGACCGGCCGAATTTGTTTGTCAAGGAACTAGGTATGTATATTGAATATCTGGGCGGAAAAATTGAGGAAACCCTCAAACCAATTTCGGATAAGCAGAAGAAGCATTTTGATACCTTTCAGGAAAACCTCAATAAAGGTGTTGAGTATTATAAGGATTTGTTTCAGAAATGCAAGGCTCAGCTCGAAGATTCTACGTCAAAAAATAATCTGATGCAGGATTTAGAAAATATGAAACTGGAGCTTTTAAAACTGAAAGCCAAGATGCTTTAGGAGAGTTCCAAATTTCAAGTTCCAAATTCCAAATTTTGAGTAATCAGAAGTGATACCCGAAATTTGGAATTTTTGTTTCCAGTAACAAATAAACAGAGCAGACTCGGAACCCGAAGCTTGGAAATTGGATTTATTCTTCAAACGAAATCAGCGCCTGTCGGTTCTTTCCGTCCATCACAATATTGAGTTCGTTAAGGAAACAAACATGTTTGATGAATTTTCCTTCGTCAACCACCCGCATTTTCGTCAAATGATCCATGTTGATTGTTGCATCCTGCGAATTATACGGAATAGTGAAATAACCCACATTCATCGAAGTTACATTGTGGAAGAAGTGCGAGCCCAAAGAACCGTCGAGTGGAAAATCTTCCAATCCCATTTCTACGATGATGTGTGCCTTTGAAATGTGAGACCATAAAACCGGGATTCCGGTGAATGGGTCGCGAGTACCCCAGCGTCCCGGGCCAATCAGGATATATTCTTTTCTCAGGAACTCCATTTGCCGGTTAAAATGATTGATTTCGTCTGCAATCTCTCTGGTTTTCATTTTATCGAACCGGGCAGGATCAACAAAAATAACATCCCGGATGCCACTCACTACTCCGTTTCCCATTCCCCGCCGGGCATACATCAGGGTTTTCGCAGGATCTATTTCACCCAGGTTCACGGTCAGCTGATCTTCGCGGCGGATGAGCGGCTTGATTTGAAGCAAATAGAAAGTCGGGAGATTGTTTTCCCCTTTTTCAAGATCGACTGCATACTCAATTTCGACCGGCGAGCCCATTGCCTCGCGGAATAAACGCAACAACAGAGTCAGTGTGTCGGCAAATGGAATGTGTTTATATTTCAGAATATTGGCAAAATCAATGACTCGCAAACCGGGACTGTCGATTCCCGGAATCAGGCAGTCATTCTCGTTGTCGTACACCGAAGCGCAGTGTTGCAAAACTCCGTCTTTTTCTGCGGCCGAAATTTTCATTTTCCGGATGGCCGCATTTTCTCCGCCACCTTCCAGGTCAAACTGAGTGTGGTCCATGTCGATGGCATAAAACTCTTTTTGAGAATCACGCACAAGGTCGTGATCGGAAGAAGTGTTAATTTGGGGATATTTCGGACAGAAGCGGTAAGCCTTTTCACCTCCAACCACATACATTCCCAAGCCGATGGCTGCAACTGCAAAACCATCTTCAGGCTCCATATACGAAACCGGGTAAAAGTTATACGATTGAGCCACTCCGCTGATGGATGGATAAAAATGATCCTGATACTGGTGTCCGACCACTTCCTGGATGACCACAGCCATTTTTTCCTCTTCAATTTTGTAGTTCACAGCGTCGAAATACGACATGGCTGATTCAGTATAGATACTGGCATACACCAGCTTGATGGCTGTCTCGAGTTGTTGATATCGTACTACGATATCCGGATGATTATTGGGGATGAGGTAAGTTGCATACACTCCTGAAAATGGCTGGACCAGCGAATCTTCAAATAAGCCGGAGGATCGGATGGCCAGCGGCATGGTCATTTTTTCGAGATAACTGTATAACCTTTCCTGGATCTCCTGGCTGAACTGACCGTCCAGGAAAATACTCTTGGTACGTTCGTAATCGTTGCTCGAATAAATTTCATCGAGCATGTCATTGGTTTCCAGAAATTTATCGAACTCCATGGCGCCGATCACCGCAGTGGCCGGAATACGGATATTTAATTCAGGAATTATTTTGGCAAAATCAATGTTTTCGATGAAATTGCACATAAAGGCCATTCCACGGCCTTTTCCACCCAACGAACCTTTACCAAGACTCACCACATACCGGTTGCCCGAAACCAGCGACTGATCAAACCCAATGATACTTCCCCGAAGTTTCTGAATTCGTGAACTTTCGAACACGTCGAGACAAAACTGACGCAAATCGTTTGAATTTTTAAAATCCTCGAAACGGTAGGGAAGGAGTTGTTCGGCAATGTTGATCTCGCCACGGGCCATCAACCAGGTTGAAAAAGAGTTCCGCTGACCATGGTAAGCCAAAGCCATTTCAGGAACAATCCGAAACATTTCCTGAAATTCGGCCAGATTTTTGGCAATCATGATCGGATTCCCTTCGAGGTCCTTAAAAACAAAATTTCCGAATCCAAGTCGTTTGTAAATGTAATTATGAATATCCAATGCAAGGCTTTCAGAATTTTTGTTGATAAAGCTCGCCTTGACATCCCGTGCCCGCTGTGCGTTATTCACATCGTGGCTTTGCAAAAGAATTGGAATCGGGAATCGCAGGGTTGAAGTTACATACCGGAGAAGGTCAACCCCGGCATCTTCGTCATCAATTCCATTTCGCTGAAATTTGACATCCGAAATTACCGAGAGCAGGTTATTCTTATATTTATTGATCATGGAGACCGCCTCCTCAAAATTGCTTACCAAAATAACCTTTGGTCTGGCCCTCATTTTTAATATTTTATGAAGCTCATCCGCTGATTTGTCTTCTACCAGGTTTTGCGTTTGCGACATGATATTGGTGTACAACATGGGCAGATACCTTGAGTAATACTGGATCGAATCTTCGACGAGCAGAATCACCCGGACGTTTCCGTTTTTGGTGTCTTCAGCCACATTCATTTTGTCTTCAATGTATTTGATCATCGCCAGAAACACATTGGAATTTCCGTTCCAGACAAAGACACGGTCGATCGATTCAATTTTTGCGGATGAAGTCTGAAAATATCTCAGGTCTCCATTGTTGTTAACCAGCAACAATACCGGGACCTGCGGCTTTTGTTTATGAATCGCATTTGCGGCACGAACCGGAATGTTTTTATCAACGCCTACCATGATAATTACCAGGTCAAAATCACGGGCTTTAACCATCCGCAGAGCATCTTCTTCCGTATTGACACTGGTAAAACGTGGATATGCGTAGAGATTCAACTGAAGAAATTCGCCGAAAATTTTGTCTGTAAACTGACCTTCGCGAACAATGGAATAACTGTCGTAGAGTGTGGCAAGTAACAGGACCTCTTTTACCTTGTACGGCATCAGGTCCTGAAAAATGTCACGGTCACTTTTTTTAAGTTTATAGATGGAGGTGAGCGAGATTGAATCCAGGTTTTCCATATTGCAAATAGTTAGCAGGTCATATTTTACTTCTCATCAAATTGAAATTTGAGAAGTCTTTAGAAGCTGTTTAAATTTAATTTCCAAATCCCGTGAGGGATTAAGTACTGGAAATGAAATAATGTCGTATAATTTGGTTTGCAATTCTGACTCACCCCTGTCACACCTTCGGTGTTCTGCCCCCTCTCTTTACTAGGAGAGGGGGGTAAGACCGATTTATCGGGCTTCGGGGTGAGTAAACTTTTCCTTGCGATGATATTCCTTTCAATTATTTAAAACATAAACTTTCTGATAAAATTTTTCTAAACAGTCTCGACAAAAATTTCCTCATACAGGTATGGTGAAATAAAAAGTTGAGCCTTTGCCAGGTTCTGATTCCAGACCAATTTCACCTCCCATCATTTCGATCAGACTTTTCGAAATGGCCAAGCCAAGTCCATTGCCGCCATATTTCCGGGTATGCGCCACTTCAACTTGTCTGAAGCGTTCGAATATTTGCTGGTGATATTGTTCAGGAATTCCGATCCCGGTATCTTTCACAAAAAATCGCAGTCCGAATGACTCCCCGACCGATCCGGGTTCGACCAGCTCACCCATCGAACCGACGTTGCTCTGAGCCAGCCGAAGGGAAACAAATCCAATCTCAATAAACCCTTCTTCAGTAAACTTGATGGCGTTTCCAACAAAATTGATCAGAACTTGCCGGAGCCTTTGCTCATCGCTGATAAGGAAGATTTCTTCCTGCGGATTTGCCGGATCGGACCGCAACTCGATTCCCTTTTCGGATGCCCGGTAGGAGTATTCTTTTTGAATAGCGCTGATCATTTTATTCACCGAAAAACGCTTCCGGATCACCTGAATCTGGCCGGCTTCAATTTTTGACAGATCCATGATGTCGCTGATGATGGTTAATAGCCCATTTCCACTGGCATTGATTGTTTTGGCAAATTCCTCGTGTTGTTCAGTATTGAAATCCGGATCGAGCAACAACTCCGAAAATCCGATGATGCTGTTGAGCGGAGTGCGTATTTCGTGGCTCATATTGGCCAGGAAGGATGATTTCAGACGGTCGCTTTCCTGGGCCTTTTCTTTTGCCCTGACGAGATCATCAATCATCATTTTCTTTTCAGAGATGTCTTCCTTAATTGCCATGAAAAATCCGATTTCGCCGTTCTCGTTGGTAATAGGGGAGATGACGGCGCTTTCCCAAAACGATTCGCCGTTTTTCCGTTTATTGTGAAATTCTCCAAACCAATCTTTTCCAGCCAAAATTGTTTCCCACAGATCTCTGTAATACTCTTTAGATTGATGGCCTGATTGCAGGATCCGGGGATTATGACCTTTTACCTCTTCAAAAGAATAGCCTGTGGATTCGGTAAACTTCGGATTTACATACTCAATACTGCCATTTTTATCAGTAATCACAATGGTTACCGGACTTTGATCGAATGCCTTGCCTAACAGTTTCAGATCCTGTTCCGTTTTCTTGCGCTCGATCGAGATACTGATTTGATACGAAATAAACTCAAGCATTTGCTGGTCCTTTTCCGAATAGGCATTCGGGTTATCGTAACTCTGAACCACAATCGCACCAATTGCTTTCTTATTGGATACCAGCGGAACGCCAAGCCAGACTTTTGAAGGAGTACCAAAGGTTTCTATGCCACTGGAAAGGTAAAATTCTACAACCTGATCTTCTTTTAACAACAGAGACTTCTGATGTTTGATGACATAACCAGTTATCGAGTTTTTGGCAGACCATGTTTCGATCACATCCTTCTCGTCACGTTCATAAACCGTCGAAAGCATATCGGTTTTCTCATCATAAAAGGCAATGTAAAAATTAGTGGCATCAATCAGCTTTCCTACTTGCAAGCTGATAAATTCAATCAGTTTTGATAAATCGATCGACGAAAGGGCGGCATTCGAAATGGAGAAAAGAACTTGCTGCATTTGTTCTGCGCGATTCTTTTCAGTAATATCAGTCTGGGTTCCCCACATCCTGACCAAACAGTTATTTTCGATAATTCCCAGCGAATTATTGCTGAAGTACCTCAGATTTCCAATCGAGTCAACTTCTTCTGTAATAGCATTTTCAAATCGGTATCCGCTATTTACAAACTCGCGTATTGCCCCACGGTTCACCGGGTTGTTCCTTCCACCATGAAAATCGAGATGACTTTTACCGATCATCTCCTTTTCGTCCGCAATTCCATACATTCGGATAAATGCCTGGTTACATTCGGCCACAAACATATGGTCGTAAATTAAATCAACTTGTTTTTCAACCGGCAGTAAAATATCTATGGGCTGGTCACTTTCAAGCCGGTAAACCCCTTCCGAAACCTGGGAAATAAACTGACGGTAACGGTCTTCGCTTTTATTAAGTTCAGCTTCAGATCTTTTTCTTTCAGTAATATCCTGAAGAATGCCAAATACGATTTTTTTCTCCCTGTTTAGGAAAGCCACCGAATGAATATCCTTTATTTCATGGGTATCAGCGGTCCGGATTTTAAATTCGACTTCATAGTGAACGTCGTGTTCTACCAGGTTTTTTAAAGCATCATTCAGCATTGGCCGGTATTCAGCCAGCGGAATATTTTTGACCATTTCAAATTCAAATTGCTCACCTGCCAGACCATATATTTTTTGCGCTCCTTCGGATCCAATCATCGTTTGTGAATCCAGATAATACTCCCAGTTCCCCGATTTGGAAGCAAGTTCAGCACGTTTTAACCTGACCTCACTCACCCGGATGGCATCTTCAGCCAGCTTTCGTTCAGTGATATCACGGTCAATGCCAAGTACCATTTCTTTTCCTCCAATAATGACGATCGAGGTCGAAATTTCTACCGGGAAAATGTACCCGTCCTTGTGCATGTGAAATGATTCCTTCTGAAGAACAGGATGAATCCTGAGATTTGCGAGGTATTTCTGGCGTTCTTCGCGGGTTCCTTCGGTTAGGTTGAGCAGGTCAATTGATTTTCCGATCATTTCTTCGCGTATATAGCCGTTCATCCGGCAGGCTGCCTCGTTACAGTCGACAATCGGCCACGATATTCCTTCTCCGTGTGGATCAATCAGCACAATGGCATCGGGCGATGCATCGAATAAACCTGCAAACAATTGCTGGCTTTCCTTCAATTGGTCTTCGGCTTTTTTGCGTTCGGTAATGTCCTGGAAAATTTCGAGTAGGGCTTTTTCCCCTTTGAATATCATTCCGGTATGACTGATCTCAAAAATCCTTCCGCCGAAAACATTTATGGTCTCGCAGGTTGCTGTTTTTCCCAGGTCTATCCCTTGTAGCAAAGGACAATCGCGGCACTGGGTATGATCGTCACGGTACAATTCCCAGCATTTACGGCCAATGGCCTGTTTACCAAATGTATTTTTCAGATTCTCACTCTGGAAGATTAAATTTCCTTTTTCGTCCACAATGTTCATTCCGAAAGGAATGGTTTTCAGTAATGATTGGTTGAATTCATAACTTTCGTTCCTGGCCTGTTCTGCCAGTTTACGTTCGGTAATGTCCTGGATGGTTCCGATCATTTCACGAATGTTCCCTTCCGAATCAAAACTCAGTTTGCCCAAACCAAGTACCCAACGGATTTCACCTTCAGTTTGACTTACAATGCGGTATTCCTTGTTAAAAGGCTGTCGTTTACCGATAACTTCTTCGCCGAAATATCGCGTCATCATCTCCCGGTCTTCAGGATGAATAATTTCCTGCCAGCCTTGCAGACTTCTATCGAATGTTTTATCAATACCAAAAATCTGATCAAGAACTTCAGTAGAGGTCCAGAAATCGCCCACAATATCAAACTTGTATGAACCCACAAATGCGGCACGCTGCGATTCCTTGAAAAAATATTCGCTTTCGCGCAACAAATCTTCGGCAAGTTTACGCTGGGTAATGTCTCTGAAAGTTCCCATGAGGCAATGTTTTCCTTTGATGAACACTTCACCTGCCAAAACTTCCACTGGTACTTTCGTTCCATCGGACCGGACTATTTCGTCCTCAATCGGACGAGTCTGTTCTTTTTGCTGTACTTTTTCCTTATGAAACTTGAAGGCATTTTTAGTTAAAGCTGGATGAACATCCGGATGTAGTTTCGACTGGTGCATTCCGATAATCTTACTATGAGGCATGAGCATCAACCGCGAAGCTGCCTCATTGGCATCAACGATAATTCCTGTTTCGATATCAGCAATGAAAATTGCATCTGCAGCCTTCTGAAACAATTGTCGGGATTGTTCTTCGCTCGAACGGAGCGATTCGAGGGTTTTCATTCGCTCGCTAATGTCGAGGAAAGACCATACCCTTCCATCCGGTTGGCCATCAATGAGCATAGGTTTCGAAATGCGTTCGAATACCCGTCCGTCGTTGAAATAGATTAGATCTGAGGATTCAGCATCCGGATTCTGGTACAATTCAGATACCTTTTTAATAAAGCCATCTGGGTCGGCTAGCTGAACAAGTATACTGTCGATCAGTTTTTTGTCATCGCCTGCAGCCAGAATATCTTCAGGAATATTCCACATTTCGGCAAACCGCTGGCTGGTCTTGATTACTTTTCCCTGTTTATTGACAACCAATATTCCGTTATGAATGGATTCCAGCGTGACTTCAGTCAAAGAATATGCGCTTTTTAATGCTTCCTCCGATGTTTTACGATCTGTAATATCCCGCAGAATCGTTTGTACCGCTGGCTTGCCCATATATTTGATCGGTATTCCTATGACTTCCGCAATTTTTACTTCGTTGTTGAAGGTTATGAATTTTTCTTCGGCAAAACCGGAAGCTTCCCCAGTTTCATAAATTTTCCTGATCCTTGCCTGCGCCTGGCTCCTGCTGTCGGGGTGAACAAAATTGGTGACTGGCTGATCCTTTAGCTGATCAACCGAACTTACCCCTAGGATCTTATATGCAGCCATATTTGCATATACAATCCTTCCTTCGGCATGAATAATAATCGCATCAGGTAATAAATCAACCATCCGCCGGTATTTTTCTTCGCTGTCGCGCAATGCTTTTTCGGCCAGTCTTTTCTCGGTAATATCCTGCAACATGCAGTGGGTTTGTTTAAAATCACCTCTTGAATCATAGCCAATCCTTCCTTCGAAGGCAATGAAAAGTTTCTTTCCATTCTTATGAACCATTTCAAATTCACTGTGACTCCGGCCAATTGACTTAAATAATTGAAATTGTTCGCGAAAACCATCCTGGTATTCAGGAGAAAGAAAATCGCCAAACCATTTTCCAATGACTTCGTCACGCGTATATCCAAGCGTATCCAGCCATTGTTGGTTTACTTCAATAAAATAGCCATCGAAATCGAGCGACTGATAGCCTACCGGAGCATCATTAAATAGCAGATGAAACCGTTCCTCACTGTTTTTCAGAGCTATTTCAGCCAGTTTCCTTTCCATCAGCTCTATTTGCAGCGCCTCGGTTTTTTCGTCGACCAATCTGCGCAGGCGATCCGTTTCGTCCAGCTTCCTGTTTTCAGCTTCTTTGATCCTGAACATGGCACGGACCTGGGCAGTCAGTTCCGATTCGTCGACCGGTTTTGCCAGAAAAGCATCTGCGCCTGAATCCAGCGCTTTGATCCGGCTTTCCTTATCGGTCCGGGCAGCCGTTACCATGATGATGGGAATGGTTTTGGTCGCCTCACCGGCTTTCAGAATTTGGCAAACCTGGTAGCCATCCATTTCGGGCATTACAATATCGAGCAACACCACATCCGGATTTTCCAGCATGCATAATTCAATTCCAGTCTTTCCTGAAGGGGCGCTCATGAATTGCGCTTCAGGAAATGCTTCGGACAACAATGCTTTCAGAACAATCAGGTTGTCGGCATTATCGTCGATTGCTAAAATTTTAACCTTATCCATATTTGTAAAATTTCATCAAATCTAAATGTTTCGTTCCTACGGAACTCATTTTCTACGTTCATTTTTCGATGGATTAAAATCCATGACTACAATATTGACCGTTCCTGCGGAACTGCGGAATTCAAATCCGCGGCTGCTACTCAAATTTTTCCAGAGGAACTAATTTTTTTGTGGTCAATTCCACTGGAACTCAAGAG
>JANXYV010000065.1 GCA_025355875.1 Prolixibacteraceae bacterium
ATTCAGCAAGTTAAACCTCTACTACTTCACCGGGACCATGCAGGAAGGGATGTTGTTTATTCCAAAAAACGATGAAGCTGTTTTGTGGGTGCGTCGAAGTTACGAACGTGCTGTAGAGGAATCGTTGTTCCCCTTGATTAAACCCATGGAGAGCTACCGCGATGCGGCTGTAGAGATGAAAAATCTGCCCGATACGGTTTATCTCGAGAAGGAGATTGTCCCCATTGCGATGTTACAGCGGTTTCAGAAATACTTCCCGTTTTCGGTGATCGAATCGGCAGATTTACAGATCGGAGCAGTTCGGTCCATTAAGAGCAAATATGAACTGGCGTTGATGGAGCAATCGGGGAAAATCCACCAGCGGGTTACCGAAGAGCTTGTGCCGGCGATGCTGCACGAGGGGATGAGCGAGTCGGAGTTCTTTTGCGATCTCTATACCGCGCTGATCCGTGAAGGACACCACGGCGTGGCAAGGTTTGGAATGTTCGACACCGAATCGATTCTCGGGCAGATCGCATTTGGCGAGAGCTCGATCTATCCGACTTCATTCAATGGACCTGGTGGCGCTTACGGGATGAGTCCTGCAGTTCCGATCCATGGAAACCGAAGCCGTAAATTGCACAAGGGAGACCTTGTTTTTGTGGATGTGGGTTGCGGCGTAGATGGTTATCATACGGACAAAACGATGACCTATATGTTCGGCAAATCACTGCCGGATGAGGCGATAAAAATCCATTTACAATGTGTGGATATTCAAAACAGGGTTGCTTCGATGTTAAAACCGGGTGCAATCCCTTCAGTGATTTACAATGAAATTCTGGACGGATTAACCCCTGATTTTCTGGAAAACTTCATGGGTTTCGGATCGCGCAGGGTGAAGTTTCTCGGTCATGGCATCGGCTTGACGATTGATGAATTGCCTGTGATTGCAAACGGTTTCGACGAACCGATACAAGACGGGATGGTTTTTGCCGTTGAACCTAAAAAGGGAATTTCGAAGATAGGAATGGTCGGTATTGAGAATACGTTTATCGTTACACCTAACGGTGGAAGGAATATAACGGGTAATCATCCGGGATTGCTGGAGGTGTGGTAAGAATGGTGAATTGGGTCAAGCAGATTTAGTTGTAACCGCGATTGGAATCGAAGATCGGCGTTAGCCAAATCGCGGGACCCATTGTTAATCCCAATAAAAAGCGGCTGATTCTTCCGAAAGAACAGCCGCTTATCTATTTGCGATCAAAGAATTTCTGCTTAGTTCTTCTTTTTCGTCATCATAAAATATCCACCTACACCAACTAAAACAACGGCACCAATCACCAAAACATAGGTAGTTGTTGAATTTTTAGGTGCTTCTTCGGTAGCTGCGGCATCGTAGAATACAGGTTTAGCTGCTTTATCGGCATTCACTGAATCTTTAGTTGCAGATGGCTGATCCTGCGCAACTGCCAAACTTAAACCACTCAGGAACAACATTCCTGCCATCGAAATCATTAAAATTGTTCTTTTCATCTTTCAAATATTAAAATCTATTATTTATACGTATTTGCTAATTCATCATATTTTCTGGCTACTTCGGGATCCGACTTCCGGTACGAATCCGCAAGGGCCCGGATGGCCGGTTTATATTGTGGATTCAGCGTTAAGCAGGTCTTTAACAGCGTTCTTGCCTGAACGATATCTTTATCCGGCAATAACTTCGACAATCCGATATAGGCTTCATAATATTTCCGGTTACAACCAATCAATGTTTCGTAATACCTGATTGCCTCGTCCGGATTATTTTGTGTGACAGCAATATTCCCAAGGTACATTAAAACAGGCTCATAACCGGGGTTTATTTTCAACGCAGCATGAAGCATTGTCTTTGCACTGTCAGTTTTCCCCTCCCTGACGAGTGCAGCGCCAAAATTATAAAAGATTAATTCATCCTGTGTATTAATTTTCGAGGCATCTTCATAAAATCGGATTGCTTCAGCGTTATCCCCCTTTTTCAGAGCCTGATATCCCTGAAGATCGAGTTTTGTCTCACGCTTTAGAACGGCACATATGGGAACTTCATCGGCGTAAATCACATGAATGGCATTCTTTGGAGGCCAGGTTTTGTCCTTGATTTGATTCACCGGGATGTAACTGTTGGCAACAACCATGTAGTCCCAGTCGCGTTGACTTCTTTCGTCGTACTGGCAATAGAAAGTTTCGATAGCAGGATGATTGCGAAAGTACCATGCAACTGAAAAATTGGTGGCGATTTTGATCGAATCGTTTGGATTATTTTTTTCTAAATACTTCGCAAGCCATTCCGAGCCTCCGCGAATCGAGTGATAGTAGTAATCGGTTTCGTAATTTCCGTAAGCGCCGTTGAGGCCACCTACCAGCTGATTGTAATACAAATAGTAATAGGGATGGTTCCGGATCATAAATCTGGCCGGATGGATCGCTAATATCAACGTAACAAGAACTGCCGCTATAATAGCGTATTTGCTTTTCAGATATTTGAATAACGCGGTGAATCCGATGGCTGACAACAGGATAATCGACGGATAGATAAACAGGAAATGACGCCACGATCCATAGAGGTTCGATTTTTCGTAGATCACAAAGACGACCGGAAACAGAATTGAGAAGATCAGGAATCCGTATTTAAGCAGGTTATCCGTGTTGATGATCTTTTTCGATAAAACAACAAATGCAGCAAGCCCGGCAAAAACGATCAGCGGAATTGTGATGGCCATGTATTTTGGCAAATAATACCACGGCATAAAATCGGACCATTCTATTTTCCCTTCAAAGAGTTGCTTCAGCGTGGTTGGGAATTGGGTCATCACTTCGTACGATTTCCAGACATTCAGGATGGGATTCAGCTGGGCGTAAGGCCATAACAGGATGCTCAGGAACCATGCGGCAACGGAGATCAGAAAAACCCGGGTCAGTTTCTTTTTGAAGTTTGATGATTCAAATTGATTATATTTTAGGTGTTTATAGAGATAGAACAGGAAGAGGAAAAAGAACAGGTAGCAGATCAACAGCAATCCTCCGGGCCGGATACTGATCGAAAAGGCGATGCCTGCAACAAGCAGAAGTGCATCAGAAACCCTGCTCTTATTTTCATTAAAGAGTATCTTTTGGGAGAAGAAAATAGCTGCGATATAACTCAGCGCAAAGGGGATATCTTTCAGGTTGTTTTGTGCGTGACCCATGAAAGCGGGAGAGAGGGCGAACAACAAAATCACGATGATGCCGGCTCCGTAACCTGCGAGCCAGACGGCAAAGAACGCTGTGACGATCACGGTAAGCCAGCCAACCAACGAGCACGACAGATGCCGGAAAAGAAACAGATCATCGATGTTGAACCACCTGACCAGAATGGTTGTCAGGTTGTCGAAGGACTGACCGTAGTATTTGAGGTGTGTAACAGGTGTATCAAGTGCTGTGGTATCTTTTCCATGAGAGGCAAAATAATCATATACATAAACCGATTGATTGTAATGAAGATACTCATCTCCCGATATTCCGCCATCCAGGCCCCCTTTTAGCATAAAAAGAAGCAGCAGTACGGCAATACAGTAGAAGGTATATTTTAAACGTTTGTTCGTCATTATTTATTGGAATTCCCGTCATAGAATTTCTTAACGAAATAGATCGGCCTGTCTTGCGATTCCTTATAAATCCGGTAAACATACTCTCCCACAACACCCAGGGAGACAAGCTGGATTGATCCCAGGAAGTAGATACTTAGCAATGTGGAGGACCAGCCGATGACGGCAAATCCAAGCGTTTTGGCAATCAGTACGTAAATTCCTGCACACATAAACACGAAAGTGCCAATCAGTCCGAGGTATAAGCAGAACTTGATTGGAAATCTTGAAAATGAAAATATGGCATCTGAAGCCAGAATAAACAGCTTTGTGAGGCTCATTTTAGGTTCACCTTCTGTCCGTACATCCCTTACAAAGTCGACAGAACCCTGCTTGAAACCGATGAAGGAGCGGAGTCCGGGCAAATAGCGGACTTTCTCTGTCATACTCAAAAGTGCCTTAACCGCTTCCCGTTTCATCATCGAAAAATTGCCCGTATTTTCCATGTTTTGAATCACTGCAACATTCCGGAAAAACAGGTGGAAGAGAAAAGTATAGAAATTCCTGTTGCTTTTCCCTTTTCGGCCTGTCCGTGTTCCGCTGATAACATCGTAATCTTCTTCGGTTATTTTGCGGTACATTTTCTGGAATAATTCCGGCGGGTCCTGCAAATCGCCATCCATCATACCCACGATTTCTCCTGAAGCATGTTCCAATCCGGCGGTAAATGCTGCCTGGTGCCCGAAATTTTTGGAAAGTGATAACACTTTGATCCTCGGGTTATTGCTTTGCCATTTAAGGAGATTTGGAAGACTTCGGTCCTCGCTGCCATCATCCACTACAATGATCTCGTAGTCCGATGTAAATGCGTCCAGCGCTGATACCGTTCGTTCCAGCAGATCGTCGATCAGGCCTTCTTCATTGTAGACGGGAATTACGATTGAGATCATAGAATTGATGTTTTATAGCGGCAACCGGGTCGGCTAACACATGTAAATTTACAATAAATCTTTTAAACGAGGTGTTCTTTGTAAACGGAGGCCCACGGCTCTCTCATTTTTCTGGCCAGCATCCCGTTCGCTAAATCGTTGTTAATGAATTTTTCCGCAACGGGATCCCAGTCGAGGTCCTGCTGAAGTTTCATCGCGATATTCCCGAGGTGCGACATCGTGATAGATCGGTGTCCGATCTCTGCCGGGGCAATCGTTTCTTTTCGGGAAAGAACGCAGTCAATAAAGTTCCTGAAATGGTTGTCGCTTTTGTACAAATGGATTTCGGAAGGGGCGATCACTGTATTTTTTAGACTTTCAGGGAAAACCTGGTGGTTTCCGCGGTTAGCTGTAGCCCATCCCTCTGTTCCCCGAAAGGTAACCCCGCCTTTCACTTTATTCGAAATGATCAGTTTAACGCCGTTGGCATATAGACATTCGAAATAGAATTCTGTGGCCGTATTCCAAACAGGATGAACAGCCCATTCGGCTTTTGCATTTTGAATTCTTACCGGACCTGTATACTCAGTTCCCATTCCCCATTGGGCAATATCCGGGTGATGTCCACCCCAATCGGTTACCTGTCCGCCTGAATAATCGAGCACCCAGCGGAAGTTGACATGGGTGCGGGCCGGACAATAAGGAGCATCGGGGGCTGGTCCAAGCCATGTGTTATAGTCGAATCCTTCAGGAACAGGAATTGTATTGGTTAGGTGACCTGTTTTTCCGTAGTCGGGGGTTCCGGAAGGCAGACCGCACTCAACGGTCTGTAGTTTACCAATTCTGCCATTTCTCACGAGCTCGCAAACACGCCTGAAATTTTCGTCGGAGCGTTGTTGACTTCCGGTTTGAAAGATAACACCGTATTTCTTCACGGCATTGGCCATTGCTCTTCCTTCGGGAATCGTTAATGCGAGGGGCTTCTGACAATAGATATCCTTGCCCGCTTTAGCTGCCATGAGTACCGGAATCGAATGCCAATGG
>JANXYV010000079.1 GCA_025355875.1 Prolixibacteraceae bacterium
CGAAAGAAATTCAAACCATTACGGAGAAGAATTCAGGGTAAGCCAGCGTACCATCGGGCGGGATCTTGATAAAATCCGCTCCATGCACCAGATTGATATCGTATATGATTATTCAAGGAAACTCTATTTTATCGACAATGAGGGTCAGCCGGAGGTAAATAAGCGAATGATGGAGTCGATTGATATTCTGAACGCAATGCAGATGGCTGATGGAATGAATGGCCTTATCTTGTTTGAAAACCGTCAGTCATCAGGGACAGAGAATCTGTACGGATTACTTCACGCTATTAAAAACAGGTATCTGATCAGTTTCTCTTACCAGAAATTTTTTGAAACAGAAAAAACGCACAGGGTTGCAGAACCCTATGGACTTAGGGAATTCAGAGGACATTGGTATCTTGTGGTCAAGGATATCAAGAAAGGCGAGGAGGAGTATATTAAGAACTTTGGGCTGGATCGCATATCAGACCTCGAAATCAGCAGGAAACAATTTGAAGTGCCAAGCAATTTCAATCTTGCGGATCACTTCCAATACTCTTTTGGGAGCATCGTTCCTTTTGACGGAGAACCTCAGGAGGTCATCCTCTCCTTTTCTGCTTATCAAGGTAACTACATCAAATCAACCCCGCTTCACCATTCCCAAAGAATCCTTACCGATGATTCGAAAGAACTTCAGATTAGCCTGCATGTTTACTTGACCGATGAATTGATTGCTCAACTGCTTTCCTACGGGAACAAAGTGAAGGTTGTAAAGCCGGACGAATTGGCTAAAATAGTGAGGGAGGAACACCTGGCAGCCATTTAAACCATTTTATTTACACTATCGCAAAATTACAATGCCACCCAGATCAATTCCTAAACTACTGTATTCGGTCTATTCGATGTTGGACGAAAAAGTTCTGAATATCTGCAATGCCCATCATTGTTTCCTGATTGGTGGAACTGCTCTTGAAATCTTAATGAATTTCAATAATCTTAAATTCAATCGCAAACGGTCAGAAAATGATTTTGACTTTGTCATGAGGATCAGCAATTCACCGCATCTAAAAGTGATTGACCTTGAGTTGTGCCACCTCGAAGATTTTACCAAAACCGGTGATGACAGGATTATGGTAAATTTCAATTCAGATCTGGTCGAAGTTGATATCCTTGTAACTGCCGAAAAAATTGAACAGCAGGATATCCTCTCCGTTGGCGACTACAGAATTATGAGCCCGGTTTGGATGTTTGCCTCCAAATTCTCAAGATACATCTCTATCGATCCTCGATTAAACTATGATAAATTTGAAAGGGATCGGCGTGATCTTTTTGATCTCCTGACCCTGATAAATCTGGGTGGAGCCGAAGAATTGACCAGATTGGAAACGAAGCTGGGTGAAGCGGTTGTGTTTGATGAGGATGCTGAGAGAAAGTTGCAGGAACTTGTAGCAGATTATAAAAATGACGTCGAAAAACCAAGAAATCATATTTCGAAAAAAAATCTCCTTTTTGTATGCACAAATAACAAAATGAGAAGCGCCTCGGCTTATGAAATTTATAAATATGATTTGAGATTTAATGTCAGGTCGGCTGGTACAGATTCAGGAGCAGCAACAGTGTTAACGAGAGATTTACTTGAGTGGGCGGATTCGATTGTTGTGATGGAAACCCATCACAGAAGTTCGATCAGGAAGCTGTATCCTGATTTATACAAGAACAAAAAGATTGTGTGTTTATATATTCCGGACGACTATGAATACATGCAACCCGAACTGATTTCGGTTCTGAGAAATAAATTTGAGGATGTTTATAGAAGAGGACTATTATAAAAACTACGAACTGCCACCAACGGCTCATAAGCAAGTGAAACAGATTTAACAAGGCCTGAAAGACCATATTGATCTCCTGACCCTAACCAATCTGGGGGGCGCTGATGAATTGACCAGACTTGAAAAAATATTGGGTAAAATGATTACATTTGATGAACCGGCAGAAATGAAATTGCAGGAACTAATCTATCAATTCAATCAATTGCATTTTTAATGTCAGTTTGTGAGGGGCAAGGAGCTACACCCAATAGAACTGGCGGACCGATGCCAGAGGATGTGAGGAGTTGCATTAAAGGCATATCATGTGAATGATATTTATAATGTATTGATTTTTAAAATGAATATGTAATAAACGATGAAAGATTTACAGAACTTACTCGACCAAGTCTCAACTATTGTTAAAAAGAACAATGAAATATTAGAAGCAACAGGAGGTCGCTTTAATGTGTTTAAGATTTTGGGAGTTGATCACTATGAAACCATCAACTCCACAGTTCTTGCGGAATTTTTAAATCCTAAAGGAAGTCATGGATTAAAAGATGCTTTTCTAAAAGCTTTCTTGGAAGCGATAGTAAAACGGAATGCTGAATTTAAGATGTTCGCAGATTTATTTGTTTCGGAGAATGCTGATGTAGGTACTGAAAAAGATACATATGAAGGCCGATTAGATATTTTGATAGAAGACAACAACGGTCATGCAATAATCATTGAAAACAAAATTTATGCTACGGATCAGTGGGAACAAATTAAACGATACAATAAGTTTGCATTGGGTAAATATTTTAAAAAGGAGAATTATCAAATTTTATATCTTACGCCAAATGGAACAAAGGCTTCAAAGGATAGTGGAGAAGGAATCGAATATATTTCCATTTCATATTCAAGTTTTATTATTGAATGGTTGGAACATTGTGTTAATCTTGCTTCGCGCTTTCCTTTAGTTAGAGAAACAATAAATCAATATATTAACCATCTAAAAAAACTAACAAATCAGGATATGGACAATCAAAATTTAAATGAAATATTAGATCTCATGAGTAAGCAAGAATATCTATCCAGTACATTTGCCATATCAAACAATATTGCTGCTCTTAAGAATAAAATAATTAATGACAGCTTAGTTCCTCAACTGATTGAAATTGAAAAAGAATTAAATATTGAATATGTGAGAAAGCCGGGTAATAACAACTATGACTTTGTTAATACCTCCTGGTGTTCTCCTTTTCATTTTAGAATACCTTCAAAAAAATATTCTATATATTCAGAATTTGGAGCAACTAATTTACAAAAATTGGAATATGGATTTGGATGCGATGACAAAGAAACCCTTGATGCGCTCAAAAAGATAATAGGATGTAAAAGCTCACATAAATGGTTTGCTTTCAAAGGTTTTAAACCATATAGTAGTTGGGGAGAAAAGGCATTCGTTGCAATTTTAAATGGGCAAATGAAGAAAGCGATTAAATCGGAAATTGAGTGGATGCTTGAACAAACAAAAAGTATTGGACTGTAGTTTTTGCAGATTAAAAAATCCGATTCCAACGCAGGGAATTTGCATCTAAACATTTTGTAAAACCTCAAATATCTTTACCATAGCCAGGGTATCTAAATGGCAATATTCTAATAGATTTTCACGCGTTTTTGCAATTGCTTCCTTATTATCGCAATAATACAAATCAAGAAAGGCATAACTCGCTTTCATTCCATCGCCTATTTCTAAGTCAGCATAAGAAAACTCAGGTTTTAGAGCCGGAAGAACTTTTTTTATTGATGAAGATCCTTCCATGGTTTCAGTTCGATAATATTTCTTTCTAAAAGGGATAATC
>JANXYV010000198.1 GCA_025355875.1 Prolixibacteraceae bacterium
ATCCTTGGCAATTCCCTTCTGGTCAAGGATCCCATTCAAGAACTCTTGGCTCATAGGGCAAATAAGGCCTGTGATGATAACGATTTCCAACTGCATATGGACTTCAAATTGGATTAACATTTTTTAATAGACACCAGTGACCAATGTTCTTGTTTTCAATCCTTTGATTGAACTAAAATAACCGGATAATCACCAAATCCCATGCTCTAAGCTTCAATATTTTTTCAGAACCTTCCGGTTTTGTTGGGTAAAGAAGTGATCTGATTCTTTTGGATTGAAAGCCGGATCCAATTCTGATTTTGAGGTCTTCCGGTGAAAAACTGAATAGAAACAGTTTGATTTCGCTTTCCGATTTTACGACCAGACCGTCGAACCGAAGTGGGTGCGATGAATGTGAGTGAATGACTTGCCGGTATCCTGAAATCTCTTTCAACGACTCATAAACCGGGAAGATATCATCAGGTTTTGAAGAGAATTTCTCCGGGCAATCCGGCGGAATTTCGCCCTGAATCAGGCCTTTCCATCCAACAGTTTCGTAAAATGTTATTAAACTTGTTTCTGATTGTGCCAAAAATTTCAGACTTCCCAAAGTCCAGCTGGCGGCAAAAACCGAAGGCTGACGAACATCGACCGACGAAGGCAACGTTCCGGCTGGAGGTTCCGGTTCCGGAGCTGTTGCCACCACGTTGAACCGTTGCCGCAAACTAACCGGCGAGATGAAAATGGGCTTTCCGGGAAATAGTTTCTGAGCTGATTTGATAACTTCAGCCTGCGCTTCGAGGTTTTCGACCAGCGAAGCATGATCGAACGAGTGAACCTGCGGACAGATAGTAAAACTCACAAAATCAGCTTTTTCGATAGCCGGACGGTTTCGGTTGAGCTCGGCAAAATAGGCATTCACGCCGGTTCCCAATTGGATTCCTTGAAAATCTTGCCGGATCTGATGTTCAAGTTCGTCAAACCCTGTGAAAGGCAGATGATTTTTGCCCAGCGGGAGCAAAAATTTTGGCGCAACTTTCATTTCTCTGCAAAGTTCGGTAAACCGACGGTAATCATTTTTCCAATTCAGAGAAAGATACAGCGCCACAAACAGCGGCCAACCGAGCAAATGGCTTTCTTTGGCCGCTTTTTCAAACTCATTACTGAATTTGTCCTCCCAGGGTTTAAGTTCCACCCGTATATGTTCTGCCGGAAGCTTTTTAAGCAGTTCAATTTCATTTGGAGCTAATGTTTCCTTTCTTGAACTGATTGTAGTTCCCAGTTCAGGAAAGGCTGAAACCTGATCCGGATTCCAGGAAAACTCGAAATGATCAGCCGTTCGTCCGGATTGGAGAGAAGTTTCAACGGTCAATTCGACAAGCTGAGAAACAGTTTCAGCCGCCCTAATTTCCACAGGATAAGGAATTGAAAGCGGCGTGCAATAGGTTTTAAATGACGCGTCGGTCCAGTTTCGGTGATCTTCCATCTCAAAAACATCACCGGTCAGGTTCAGCGTCGCCTCGATTCCCGGTTGCGGTTCCCAGGTTATGGATTGGATATCCTGTGCAGGTTGAACACTGGAAATTTGCTCCGGAAAAGAAAAATCGGAAACCGATCTGTCGGGATGAATTACCCGGGCTTTTCTACCCACGCAATCGGTCAACGGATGCAAAATACAGAATCCAATCCGGTTTTTCAGGAAGGTAGATCGTGCGGTTCCATCCATTTCGAAGCGAATTTTGTTTTCCGTTCCTGAAATCCGGTAATCTGCCGAAAAATGAATCGGATCAGCATCATAGTTGACTTTCAACCGAATATCGAAGGAATTTTCATGTATTTCGATGGTTTCTGTTTCGATTTTAGGTTCGATCGTACCCCAGTTTCGGTCGCGGACAGCCGAATAAACCATCCGGAGAATCTCTGTGTTCCCAAGTCTGATCCAGCGAATGGCACCATATTCATAAGTCACTTCCAGTTGTCCTGCCTTCAGTATTGTTTGTTTTGGAAGCGAATCCGACATTCCATAAGCTTTGATTCGTTGTTCAGGGGTCATTTGTGATGATGATGGTTGTTGCTAAATTTTATATGATATCTCTTTGAAGAGCTGAACCTAGATGCTAGATATTATATATTATATTTTACTGGAAACTTGATTATGATATCAAGTTTCCAGTATCCCGTTTTCCATATCCAGTATCCAGCATCCAATATCTAGTTTCCTGCATCCTTTCCAATCCGATATAACTTCGAATCGGTGCGCAGAAGAATTGAATTCCGCACAATGGCTGGGGTGGCATAAACTTCGCCGGGCAGCTTGTTTTCAGCAACAAGTTGAAACTGATTTCCTGTCTTGAGAACCATGGTTTCGCCCTTTGCCGAAGTAAAATAAAGATTTCCGTTAGCTAATACCGGCGACGAGTTGTATTTCTGTTTGAGCTTTTTGGAATAGATTTCAGCACCGGTTTTGGCATCGAGGCAATAGAGCACATTCTTGGTGTCAACCGTGTAAATCAGGCCATCTTTTATCAACGGAGTGAGCAGTTGCAAAATGGGCGATCTGAATTTCCAAAGCACATTGGTTTTGGTAATATCGCCTTTTCCATCAGGATTTACAGCAAGCAGTTCAGCCACTTTTTCACCCTCTGTAGGAGAGATAAATCCGGGGTAAAAATACACGATCCCATTTTCAGCCAAAGGCATGGCAATGGTCGAATCTTCGCCTTCCACCACCCGCCATATTTCTTCTCCGGTTTCAGGATTGTATGCGCAGCAAATGGCCGAACCATTTGAAATTAGCAAATCTTGTCCTTGAACATTTACGATGATCGGAGTGATGTATGATTTCTTTCCAATGGGTGCCAAGGGCTCATAAACTGCGCCCGGTCTATCTGTTTTCCAGATCGTTTTCCCCGTCTTTTTATCGAGCGCCACCAGGTATTGCACGTCAATCCCTTCCAATTGAAGGATAAGCAGATTCTTATAAAGAATGGGTGATGATCCGGGCCCCTGAACATGCTGGCAATTCAAATCAGTACGTTTCCAAACAACTTTTCCATCGGTGGTACTGACGCAAGCTGTCCCGTAAGTTCCAAAATGCAGATAAACAAAACCTTCTTCGATGCAGGGAGTTGGCGTGGCAAAGGTATTGATGGAATGCTTGGGCTGAAGCGAATCGGGCTGAAACAGAAGAATCTGATGCAGTAGTCTCCCCGTATTCAGATCGAGACAAATACCTTTCATTTTCTTTCCATCTTCGGTAGCTGTTGTGACCCAAACCTGATCGCCAAAAACCACGGGTGACGACCATCCTTTCCCGTCCAAATCCGTTTTCCAGATGATGTTGGTTGAATCATTCCAGACAACTGGTGCTGAAGCTGTTTCAGAAATTCCATTCAGCTTGCTTCCCCTGAAATGGGTCCAATTATCCTGCTGCGCCTTTAAAGCCTGGAAATTCAGGAAAATTAGAAGATAAAGAAAGGTTTTTGTGAAGGTTTTCATTGGTTCAGTTATTTCATTTGTTGGTTGATCTCGCCTAAAGTCAAAGCTCTTTTGTAAATCTGCACTTCATCAATTGTTCCCTTGAAGCAATCCACCAGGGTTTCATTCCGGTCGTTCGAATTTCCACCAATCAGCAATGGATTACGGTCGTTAAAATGGATCGGCATCTTGCAACTTGCAGATTTGACGAGCTTTCCGTTGAGATATAATTTGATGGAGTCATTATCATAAGTTCCGGCCAGATAGTACCAGATTCCAGGCATGAGAAGATCATCGGCTTTGACGTTCTGGTAACTCTTTCCATCCGGGTCAACAGAAAACAAGGCTTTGTTCTGATGGACAGCCAACCCGAAATATTCGGACCATCCATTGCCAATTTCTCTGGAAGCCACTGTATTCCAATGCATCGAAGTGTCTTTTTTGATCCAGGCCATGACCGTAATTCCTTTGGAAAAGTCATCCAGAACCGGATCATACGAAACCTGCAAAACTGACTTACCATCAAATCTCAAGGCCTGTCCGATCTTCCCTTCGACCGGAAATGCCCCTTTATTGACCGCATCCAATACGTGGGGCGACAGGTCGGGTGCCAGAGTCACTGTCGCATTGTCAAACGACCAGTATCCCACTAAATCAGGATCGTGAGCTGATGGAGAAATGCAAGAAAACAGAGCAAGACCTGTCAAAAAATATAGGAATTTCTTCATGCCTGCTAAGTTAGATGTTTTATGTGATGTCAATCACTTGCTGCAACACATTTTCAGGCTCAAAAATCTGTTTCCAATCGTCTTTGAAAAGGATGCTTCGTCCGCGGGTAAGCGCTTTGTTGGCAGCATCAGAAAAAACTGCATTTGGTAATTCCTGAAAAAGTACCGCCAGCTGAATGTTGATATGTCCCATCAGGAATTCGCGGGCAGCTTCGCGTGGAACTCCGCGGGCGATGATTTCTTCCATTCCTTCACGAACCAGATCCAGGCAGGAGGATGATAGGGTTTCGACCAAAGCAGGTTCAAGTAAAGCCATTTGCTCCATGGTAATTTTGAAGGCCTTTTTAACCGGTGCATACATGGCGTTGGCAACCGATTCGCCGAGTTCGTAATCTGAATCCGGACCTTGCATCAAGGCACAGACAATGGTTTGTTTAGCCAAAGTTCCGCCGAAAAAATCGGCTTGTGCTTCCGGAGTTGGTTCCCAATTGAACACCGATGGATGCGATGGGTGCGCGATAAAATAGGAAATATCTTCCCGTAAAAACAACCTGCCAGCCCTGGCTACAGCCGGATCAAGCGTCATCAGCAGCGAGCCAGGTGTCATTTCAGGGATGATTGTTGCAGAAACTTTGGCCAGTGCCACATCCGGAACAGCCAGAATTACCACATCTGCATCCGAAACAACATGTTCTGCAGTGGAGGTCGAAATTCCCAATTCAGCCAGTTTTTGCTGACCGGCTTCGCTGATTTCTACGTAACTCATTTCAAAGGAAGAATCTTTTAGGTTGCGGGTCAGACGCATTCCCATTTTTCCTCCGGCACCGATAATTGTTACTTTTTTCATTTTGATAATGATTAGCTCCCTCCAACCTCCCCCGATGGGTGAGGCTTATGAGTAGCGATTATTAATTAAGTTTTACTATTGCTTTTTCACTTCGGTTTGAGCCATCTTTTCAAAATATTGAACCAGACTGCAGTGGTCATTTTCCTGCTTGCCATCGACTTTCAGTGCCTGCATCATTTCCATAACCGCGCTGGTTAATGGCAGTGGTACGCCTACCTGATGCCCGGTTTCAATGGCATTGGCGAGGTCTTTGATATGAAGTTTGATTTTGAATCCGGGATTGAAATTTCGGTTCAGAATCATAGGTGTTTTGGCATTCATTACGGTGCTTCCGGCTAATCCGCCCTTGATGGCTTCGAAAACCAATTCAGGATATCCACGAACATGTCGCGGGTGTAGGCTACCGGTTTGTGGCTGATGGCCGGTTCGCGGAAAATGCCAATGTTGGCAAAACAGTTGAACCGCGCAGCAGCCCGGATCATGCTTTGAAATTTTAGTACTGCTTTCTCCTGAATTTCCTTCTTCTCGTGAATGAGTGTTACGCCGTATTGCGAGTACAACCTTCCGGAGTTGATGCTCGACATGGTGAGTTGGTGTTCGTTCAAGGCTTTTTCCAGCCGGTCCCATTCAAACTCATCGGGATTGGGAGTGATCAATTCTACCGCGTCGAACCCGGCTTCTGCAGTTTTACGGATATTATCTTCAATTTCTCCTTTGTACAGATGTACATAATCCACATCGGGCATGTCGGGGGTTGCAATAAAAAGTGATGTTTTAATCATATCGTGTGGTTTTAAAATTCAATGATTACCTTGCCTTCGTTGGCCATGTTTTTTGTGGTATATTCCAGTGCTTCAACTATTTGGCTGAACGTAAACTTCTTTGTGATCAGCAAGTCAGCATGGGTTTTTCCGGAAGCAATGGCATCGATTACAGCCGGAAATTCGCCTGCACTGTTGCGAGTACCAAGAATATTCATTTCGCGTTTGGTAAAGTTGATTCCGGTAAATGCTACCTTTTCATTAGTTAAACCTGCAATGACGATAGTACCGCCAGCAGCAACAAGGTTTTCTGTATTTTCCATGACCGATCGCACGCCAGTGGCTTCAATCACAATTCCTGCGCCTTCATTGTTGGTGATTTCCATCACTCTGGCCAATAAATCTTCTTTCGACGGATCGATCACGAAATCGGCGCCAAATTTCAAGACCATTTCTTTTCGGAATTCCGACATCTCGGCCACCAGAACGCGTGCTCCGGCAATTTTAGCAAAATCGATGGCGGTTAGGCCAATGGCTCCAGCACCAAGAATGAGTACCGTATCGCCAGCGCTTACCTTTGCCCCTGATGTAGAATGATTTCCGATGGTATAAGGTTCGGCTGTAGCAGCCAAATCGACCGGCATACCTTCGGGAATGAGGTGAACTTTGTTTGCCGGAACAGCCAGGTAATCGGAAAATCCGCCATCCATATGAGCGCCAATCACCTCCAAACTTACACAACAATTGTATTTTCCTTTTCGGCAAGGGAAACAGGTTCCGCAAGCCAGAAGTGGCTCAATTACCACGCGGTCGCCCGGCAGAACCTTGGATACACCTTCACCAACCTGATCAATTTCTCCGGCCAGTTCGTGACCGTGAATTCGGGGATACATTTTGTAAGGATGACTTCCTTCGAAGAAATGTACATCGCTGCCACAGATTCCGGCGGCCTTTATTTTTACTAAGACTTCACCCGGTTTTATAACCGGCACCGGAACCTCTTCAAGCCTGACATCGAAAGGCGCGTATTGTACAGCTGCTTTCATGAGATTTTCTAAAAAAAGATTACTTTACCTGATCTTGCTGATTCGTAGGCTCCGAAAACCATTTGTACGGTTTTGAAATTGTCGTCGCCAGTGTTCTCAGCTTTGGCTTTTCCCAGAATATTCTGAAGAATATTGTTGTTGCAGGCCACGATGCTTGGCGGTTCGACCGACAACCGCGGATGATCCCAGGAATAGTGCGGAATGGTGATGGTCTCGGTAGTGGTTCCTTCTTTGGTGGTAATTTTGATCATAAAGTCCGGATCGATTTTCACACTCCCTTCCGAACCTTCAATCAGGAGCAACGTTTGCGGAAAAATTTCTCGTTCGAGCCTCGAAGTGAACGATATTTCCTGCTCACAGACGACCCCGCTTTTCATTTTGATCATTGTAGTTACAACATCTTCGCCTTTGATAGTCGGATTGATCTGCTGTGTGAGGCAATACAATGATTCAGGTTCACCAAACAGAAATCGCAGCAAGTCAAACTGATGCGAACCCTGATCGGTTAAGGCAAATTGCTCGAGTTCGGCCAGAAACGGCTGGGTTTCGAACAGCGGGAAAGCGGTGTTGAAATTGGTTTTGCAACGGTATGGCTTCCCGATAATACCTGAATCCAGAATCTCTTTGATCCGCCGGAATTGCGGTTGCCAGCGATAATTCTCGTGGCAATAGTATTTCACACCAGCTGCTTTGGTGACCGCCATCATCCGTTCGGCGATGGCCAAACTTGGAGCCATCGGTTTTTGGGTAATGACGTGCTTCCCATATTTGGCGGCCATTTCAACAAACTTACAATGGGTGTCGACATCCGTAATGATATCAATTACATCTACTTCGTGATTCCGGAATATTTCTTCAGCATCGTTATAGCAATGTTGAATACCGAAGCGTTCTGCAACTATTTTGGCTTTTTCCAAAGTTCGATTATAAAGCGCAACAATTTCTACTTCCGGAAGTTCCTGCCAGGCTCCAATCTGAAATTGTGACCAGAACCCGGTTCCAAATACGGCAATCTTAAGTTTTGTCATGATATCGCTTTTAATTTTTTCAGGTTTGTAATGCTTTGTTCTGCCCAATCGTTTTCTTTCCGGATGGTTTCTTCGATAGTTTCTGAAGGCGGCGTCCAGAGTTCGAGAATGGCCGATTTGCATTTACCGGTTTTTTCGATGGTTTCCAGCAACGACGGAATGTTCAGCATTCCTTCGCCAGCCGGAAGTCCTTCGACTACGAAGCCCATTTTATGGCTCACCCGTTTGATTACGAATTCTTTCAGGTGCAGATTGATGGTAAAAGGTGCCAGTGTCCGAACCACTTCTTCGATTCCTTCACCGGCACCGATGCTGTTTACCGAGTCGAGACAGATTCCAACCCATTCAGGATCGGTTTCTGTGATCATTTGTGAAAATTCATAGCTTTTAAACCGATCGTGATTTTCGATGGCCAGGCGGATGTTGTTCACTTTCAGCTGTGGAACCATTTCTTTGAGAATTTCAATGACTTCATCAAGGCTTGGTTCAAAACCCGGTCCGTCAATCACGATCCGGAGAATATCCGAATGGAGCCGTTTGGCAATGGCCAGATAAGCAGACACATTTTGTGCGGTCAATCCACGGGTTCCTACTTCGATAGAAATTCCTTTTCTTTTTGAATAAACTAAAAGCTGATCCAGTTCTTCTTCAGAAAGCAGATGCAACGGACTGTTATCAGCGATCTGAATTACTTTTAGTTGGTGACTAAATGCCAGATCTACCAATTGAAATAGCGTCATCGGGTTTTCCGGCCGATGTCCCGGTACGCCAATCGCCCAGGTGTATGCGTAGGTTGATAATCCGAGATTCATGTTTTTGAATTGTTACGGGTTTCAAGTTACAGGTTCCGGATTTTCATGTAAAGCGAAACTCGTAACCCGCAACTAAATTGAATGATCACTTCTTAGTTCCCGGAGCACCATATTTCTTCGCTGCATCATCCAAAACCAGAATCCAGTCTGTGCTTTCACCCGGTTCAGGAGAGATAAATTCTTTGTTTCCTAAATTGGCGAATTTGCCGATCTGTTTAGCGGATCCGTTGCGCGGATTGTACCACCAGGCATTCACCTCTTTGCCTTTGATGACATCCATCCGAACGCTGAATTTCCGGCCAACAGGCACATAAACCATCGCATAAGTTCCTTCCTGATCGCGGGTAGCTACAAATTGATATGCTCCGGCACCCGGAACTGAAGTTGGAACATCGGAAGTAACTATGATCGAACTGTCCGGGATTCGGGTAAGGAACGGACGCGATTCCATCAATAGTCTGCCGTGTATCATTTGTGCTGCACCTGGCTGATCAATGGCTTCGGTCCAGGGCATCAACGGACGATTGATCGGCTCACGCTCACGTGAATACATCTGCCAAACAGAATGGTGTCCATAGGTGTGTCCACAAGCTCCGCTGAACAAATCCCAGTATACTGGACGTCGTACATCTGCTGCAACCGAATGACCATTCTGATCAGAATTAAAATTGATCGGATGATCCTCGTAAATAGGTTCTGCATCAAGGACGGGCTTCACCGGAGTCAGATTGTAATCATCCAATGTTGAATGGTAACGTTCAGTATAACTCTGGCTGTGGCCATTCTGACGCATGTTGAAATCGAGCCAAGAATCGTTTTGAAAGTACTGCGACGAGCCACTTCCCCCGGTTGGATGAAAAGAAATCAAATGGTTACCACCATCGCCTTCACGCAAACCTTTCGCCATTTCTGTGATGATCTGCCGGTGCAGATCTGTTTCAACCGGACGGTCGCCGCCCAAAATCCAGATGATATTCGGACTGTTTTTATAACGGCTTCCAATGAATTTTCCATATATTTTGGCATTTTCAGGAGTAAATATTTCGGGACCAACCCCCCATTTTTTGTTCCATTTATCGCCCCAGGTTGGCAAAAGTCCAATAAAAATTCCTTTTTCTTCCGCCTTTTTAATTACCCAATCGACATGGGTAAAATACTTTTCATTTGGTTTAGTTGGATCGTTATTGATCAGCGGTTTCTCACCTTCCGCATTCGGAATGTTCAGACCATCCATCTCTGCCAAAGCAACGGCCTGAATAACCGTAAATCCTTTCGAACGGCGGTTTTCGAGGTATTTTTCGGTGTCGGTTTTATTTAAACGATGAAACAATTCCCAGCCGGTATCCGCCAGATAGAAAAACGGGGTGTTGTCTTCAAAAACCAGAAAGCGTTTGTTCTCTGAAACTTTAAGTTTTCCGTGTTTGAAATCGACCGATTTGCCTTGCCATTGTTGCGCGTTTGAGATTTTAGAAACAAGGAGAAAAACTACAATGAGTAAAAGAATCCGTTTCATTTTTTCAGGCTTAAATATTTGAGACCGTAATTAATATCAGACCAATGATGTAGAAAGAGAACATGATTACCAGGTATCTGATGGTAGTACTGTCGGCATCTTTGAATTCTTTCCAGACAAAAATTCCCCAGATCATGGCAACTACCGGTGCTGCATTGCTCAGTGCATAAGCGATTGCAGGGTTTGCCGCGCCAACAGCCATAAAGCTAACCACCATTCCGAGGCACCAAATCATTCCACCAAGTATTCCGGAGAAATGTTCTTTGCCTGTTCCGGCAAAATACATTTTCATAGTTACCGGTTCACCTTCAACTGGTTTTGCCATAAAAACTGGATTGATCAGGATTGTACTGATGAGCACGCCGATTGAAAAGAAAAACAAGGCAGTATAAGGTGTCAAATGCCCAGTACTGCCTAAAATGTAGTCTGGATCGATCGATTTAACGACAAATCCGTAGAAAAAAGCGATGATGATACCCGCAATAACCGACAGTGTGATTCCGGTTAACGAAGGTTTTTTCCGGATTTTTGATACCCTTTTGTAAATGATGCTACTGATATAAATGGCCGAGACAATGATTGCAACGCCAATCCAAAGCAATGCCGGTTTTTGTGATGCGGTGCCACCTCCCGAAACTACAATGATGTAATTAACTACAGTTCCCATAATCCAGGCAATACCTCCCCCAATCGGGAAAGCGATTGACATTCCGGCCACTGAAATGGCTGCTACCAGCAGCAAAGTTCCCAGGTTCCAGAGCGCTCCGCCCAACATGGCAAATCCGATACTTTTTAAGTCAGCCTGCCGAATGTCTTCCAGAAAGCTGCGTCCGTCACTTCCGAAACTGCCAAGGGTAAATGCCGCAAGGGTGCATAAGATAACAATGCCAAGAACCATATCCCAGTAAAACAGTTCGAAACGCCAGGTTTTCTGAACCATTTTTTGGGTATTCGCCCACGATCCCCAGCAAATCATGGCGAAAACACAGAAAAGAATTGCAAGCCAGTAATTGGTTAGAATAATCATAAATTCAGGTTTTTCTTTAGTTACAGCTATAAATAAGAAGTTCCCGGCTTCTGGTAACGAGCAATTAGCTGCCAGACACCAATAGAACTATTTCAACTTTACCATACTTATACAATCAAAAGTAGAGTTTCTGCTTATCTTTGCACTTTTCCATTGGATATGTTATAAAATACCTTTGCTTATGAATTGGTCGTTTCAAATTGAACCGAAGTCAATTACTCCGGTTTACAGACAAATGATTCAGAATGTTCTGGACGGAATAGGACAAAAGAGAATTAATCTTGGTATGAAAATGCCCTCCATTCATAAAATTGGAGAAGAATTCGGTCTGGCACCTGGTACAGTAATCAGAGCCTATGAAGAACTTCGTGAAATGGGCCTGATTTCGTCAAAACAAGGCAAAGGCTATTACATTTCAAGCATTCAGATTCAGGAAAAAGTAAAGGTTTTTCTGTTATTTGACCGGATGAATGCCTATAAGGAAATTTTATATGACGCTATCCATCACAATCTGAATCCCGGAATAGAAATGGATGTATTTTTTCATCACTATGATCTCAAACGCTTTGAAAAACTGATTCGCGGAAACCTTGGGAAATATAGTTTTTATGCGGTGATGCCGCATTTTAATGAAGATGTTTCGAAAATTTTGGCAAAAATTCCGGAACGAAAACTAATTATCATGGACAAAGCCGTTCAAGGACTAAAGGGTAAATATGCCGCTATTTTTCAGGATTTTGAGGCGGACATTTATCAAGGCCTGATTTCTCAGCGAGAAAGAATCAATCCTTACAAGCATTTTGTTTTCAGCAGTTCCGAAAGTCCATTTCAGTTTATTCCAGATGGTTGTATCAAAGGATTTAAGCGGTTTTGCAACGAAACTGGAATCCCATTCGAAATAGTCAGGAAGCTGGATTTGACTATGATTAAACAGAAAACTATCTATTTGCTATACAGCGATATGGAATTAATTGGTCTGATCAAAGAGGTTGAATCCCGAAATTGGATACCGGGAAAAGATGTAGGAATCATTTCATACGATGAAACGCCAATGAAAGAAATACTTCAAGGCGGTATATCTGTGCTGTCAACGGATTTCAGACAAATGGGTAAACAGGTCGCTTCTTTCATTAATGGTGATTCTTTCACACAAAAAACCAATCCATTTCAGTTAATTCTCAGGAATTCCATTTGAGTAATTCCATTACTTTGAAGGTTCTAATTGCGTTTGATTTTTGGCGTTTGATTTTTGCTTTTCAGTGCAAAAAACAACACATACCCGTAAGTGGCAATGCTGACAATAAACGAATATTTCAAACCTAACCAATCGGCCATTTTACCCTGAATAACCGGGAGTAGTGCAGCTCCAAGAAATCCCATGGTCAGCAAACCTGAAGCCATGGCGGTGTTTTTTCTCAATCCCTTGATTGAAATGGCATAAAGTGTCGGAAAAAAGATAGAAATAAAGAATCCCAGCAAGGTTATAGCGATCACAGCAACAATGCCTGTTGACATCATCATTACCGATAATAAAATCATAGCAGCAAGTACGCCATAAACCAGCGTCAAAGCCGGGTTGATTCGTTTTTGAATATATGCTCCAACTAGCCTACCAACAGCAAATGTGGCAAAGTAAATGGTGTATAGAATGTATGACTGATGCGAACTCAAAGCAGCAATCGAAGGGTCTTCCAGATAATTACGATACAAGCCGAAAATACCCGATTCGGCGCCTAAAGCAATGAAAATGGCCACAAAACCCAAAATCAGGTTTTTGTTTTTCCAGATCGATTCGGATGAATCTGATTCATTCATTTGAATCTCAGCTGAATCTTCAAAACTGATTCTTTCACCTTTCAATACCAATGTGAGAACACCGGTAAGTACAAGAATTACAGCAATTGCCAGAAACAGTCCATTCATGTAAGGAATTTTATCTGCTACACTAACCACTGTTGGCGGTAGGATAAGCAAAATAATAAGTGGTGCGATAATCTGGGCAATAGCACCCAAAGCGTTCCCCAAATTCAGGCGGCTCGAACTTCCGGATGGATCGCCAAGTCCTGATAGCAAAGGATTTCCGGCGACCAGTTCAAAGTTAAAACCAATACCGATAATGAAAAATGCAAGCAAAATCAATGCGTAATTTCCTGAATTCAAGCCCGGAACCAACAAGGCTGTTCCGGCAGCAAAAAGGAATATGGCGATAGTCAAACAGTTTTTGAACCCAATTTTTTTCGAGAGCCAGCCAATCAATATTGAGAAAACGACAAAAGGAATGTTTTTGGCGAACATGGTGTACATTTGCTGTTGATAGCTCAGTTGAAAGTGTTCTTTGAATTCAGGCATAAAAGCACCCTCGAAACACATGGCCATGCCACAAAAAAAGTAAATAAAATACACCGAATAAAGAAGTCGGTCGTTTGCTTGATTTTTTGCCATTTGGAGGTTATTTAGTTGTAAATTTCTGATCAATTTCAGCCTCAAATGCCCGCCATTCCTTAACAATGCGATCATAGAACGGATAATTGTCCGAGTTCTCAATCAGATTGTGTTCCATCAGGTATTCGATGCACATTTTCACACCTTCTTCATAGCTGATGGTTTGCTTGAAACCCAGGTCACGCTTGGCTTTCGAATTGTCGAGAATGTTATTGTGCATGAAATTTTCGACACACCATTCTGATTCAGCCGGAGCCATTTTCGACAGAATATGTGTCGGAATGTACACGAAATCAGGTTCTGGTGCATTCATCACTTTGGCGATGGTCAGCCACATTTGTTTGATGGTAAACATTTCGTCGCCATTGGCATTGTAAGCTTCGCCAAACGTCTTTTTATTACCGATTGCCCCAACAAATGCGCTGGCCGTCACATCGCGATAAACTGCTGTCCAAACAGAAGTGCCGTCGCCATGCAGAATGAAAGGTTTTCCTTTCATTAGTCGGTCAAGATGATAGGTTTGGCCGCCAAAACTATGAACTCCCGGGCTCCAAGACTCGTTGAAAGTGGCAGCCGGACGAATTACTGTGAGCTGAAAGTTTCCTTTTTGATGAGCCTCCCAAAATAGTTTCTCGCATTCAACTTTCTTCCAGACATATGGAAAAGTTGGAGAAGCGCCAATCGCAAAAGTTTCATCTACCGGAAAAGCTGATCCGGTTTTTGGATACACATCAACCGTGCTGCAAAAAATGAATTGTTTGGTGCGGCCTTTAAAAAGAGCGATGTCTTTCGCTGCTTCTTCCGGTTCAAAGCAAATCATGTCAACCACAGAGTCGTAATTTCCATCTTCGAAAATCTGTTTCTCAAACTGAGGTAAATCCGAGCGATTACCAACAATCACTTTTACTTCAGGCAAAAGCCATTCCGGACGAGTTTGATCGTTATTAAACAAGGTGATGTCATGTCCTTTCCCCTGCAACATTTTGGTGATCGGCGTACTGATATTACCGGTACCTCCAATGATTAATAATTTCATATCTAGATTCTTGTATCGGGTAAAATTCTTTAATTTAAGGAGGAAGAGAAAAAAGGAAAGAGAAAAGTCTTTTTCCCGTCTCCGGACTTCTGTCTTCGGTCTCCCTTTTCCTATTTCCCTTTTTCTCTTTCCAATATCAAAACCCAATCATTTCCTATTCCTGATGAAAAAGCAGTAAAACTGCCACAGTTTTCTTTTCCAAAGACTCCAATCATCTCTGTTTGTCCGGTTCTGGGATTAAACCAGTTTGCATTCACCGTTTGCCATGGAATCCGTTCAGTATTTAGTTCTACATCGCCTCCGGAAGGCAAATAGCACATCAGGTAATCGTTTCCCCGGGTGCAGCGGATATGCTCCTCTCCCACTTTCGGCGCGTTCAGAATACTCTGATCAGGAATACGATCGAAATACGAATGCGAAAGCATCAGGTTTTTCAGGTGAATCAGTTGCGAAGAGCCTTTCAGATTCAAAGCTTCTTTCCAGGTGTAACGCACAAATCCGATTGGTTCCCGATTATCATCGTAAAATTGCCAAACCGGATGGGTTCCGTAGGTGTGGCCGCAAGCTCCGGCAAAAACGGTCCAGTAAGCAGCCTGACGAACGTCGTAATCGTTGAAAACCCCATTCTGTTCGGGTTTCCAGTTTACAGCATGTTCTTCGTATCGCGGTTCAGAATCAAGACAAGGTTTGACAGGCTGACGCAGGTAATCGTAGCTTATCATCATGTGGTTCGGGTAGTTTCGCATGGAATGCCCCGATTGGCAGACGTTAAAATCGAGCCATTCGGCCTCATGAAACCACATGCTTGAACTGGCATCACCCAGCGGATGGAAAGTCATCAGGTGATTCGGATCTTCTGATTTAATTCCCTTTCCCAAAGCATCCCAAACGGCAAAATTGTTTCCTCCTCCCGAACGGTCACCGCCATTCATCCAGATGATATTTGGATTGTCGCGAAACATCTTGCCCAGCCATTTTCCGTAGGAAAAAGCATTGATTTCGTTGAAAATTACAGGACCAATTCCGAAAACCCGGTCGATTTTATCGCCCCAGGTTGGCACCAATGCTAGAAACATTTCGCGTTTTTCAGCCAATTTCAGCACCTGCTCCACGAAATCAAAATACTCAGGATTCGGTTTTTCAGGACTCATCCCGATTAAAGGAATCTGACCGTATGCATTTGGAATTCGCAAACCATCCATCTCCGAAATCAGAACTGCCTGAATCACATTGAATCCCTGAGCTTTCCGGGCATCTAGGTAGAATTCAATTTCCTTGAGAGTCAGGCGGTGAAACTGTTCCCATCCTGTGTCAGCAAGATAAAAAAACGGAGTTCCATCTTCATTTTGCAGAAATCGTCGATTTTCGGATACGTTCAGTTTCATGACTTATTCTTTCGTTTTTTCAGGAACAGGTTCTTCATTGTCGCGAATAATTGCCTTTGCACCAATCTCATTCTTTACCGAAATTCCTTTGTAGCCATTGTTCCCGGTGATAATGGCATGTTTGACTCCTGGTTTCACCCAGATGCTTTCTGGTCGACGCTTTTCTCCGCCGTAAGTCCATTGTTTCACTTCGTCGGTCTGTGTTCCGTCGAAGGTACAATCCTGAACCTGCAATTTTCCGGCTTCAGCAATGATGGCCCAGCTTGGGTGATCCGGGTCTTTCGAGACATGGTTGCTCGAAAAATAGCAATTCAGGAACGAAACGCTGGAATTGCCTAACACCTGAACGTTTTGCTGAACCGGTCCCCAAAAACCGCAATTGGTAAACCGCACGCTTCCTTCGCAGCCTTTTTCGACAATGACTTGTGTGCTTCTTCCAGCCAGATGCGAATTGAACTGTCCGTTGGTAATGAGCAATCCCTGCGATTGGATGGCTTCGACCACAATGCAGGTTTCTGTAGCATCGGCAGCAATTCCTGAAAACTGACCGTTGCACTCACCGCTCCAGTTGCCGTTTTCGGTATGAATAAAACGATAGCCGATTTTCGCCGGAAACACAAAAGCATTGGTCATGTATTCCCAGTCGCTGCGACCGATAATGAATGCTTCACAATTCTGTTGCATGTATTTAAATATTTTCCAAAAATCGCCGTTGGTGGCTTTGCTTCCCCAGAAATGACAGTGAAACTGCACATTGTCGATGCGGCCAATATCGCCAACACTTTCGACAAAAATTCCACGACGAAGCACGCATCCAAACACACTGTTGATGCGGTGGCGGCCATTTTCGTATGGTCCGGCATGAATTCCGTTGTAACTGTTAATGAGGGTGATATTTTCGATGGTGCAGTCAAAAACCGTTGAATCGGGTGAATTGCCACCAATGTGAAATGTCCAGGGATAAGCATGAATATCATCGACCGATTGTTCAGGATAAAAAACGGTAATTCCTGAAACAGCCGACGAATTGCGCATCTCAAAGAGTGCCGGCGCTTTTTCATTGTCTCTTCCGCCAGTTGCCAATAGGATGGTTCCATTCAGAGGTTCCCACGAGCGAGGCGCAATATTTTCACCTTTCAGCGACACGCCATGTAATAGTAAACTGCCTTTGATCAGAAATTTTCCGGCAGGTACCAAAACCATTCCTCCTGAAACCGCTGCGGAATCAATGGCCTTCTGAAATGCGACCGTATTGTCAGTGGTTCCATCGGCGACAGCACCAAATTTTAAAACTGAAAATGGACTGGTTACAACTTCCTGTGCCGAAAGACCTGATAATAATATACCTGTTAGCAAATAGGCAAGGAATTGCTTAAGAAAGATTTTCATATTTCAGGTTTAAGTATGAACTGTATTTTGAAATTCTAATATTCAAACTTACTTCTTATTTTTCAATGAGTACCAGAGCACCATTGGCCGGAATCTTAATTTTTTGTCCGGAGTATTTCGTTTCAAGCTGATCTTCGGGTGTCAAAAATACCAGATTTTGGGCTTTTGGAAGATCGACTGCTACCTCCATATCCTGCGTAAATTCTCCGTTAATGACGACCACTGCCCGTTTATTGGTTTTGTGATTGATAAAAACCGAGTATAATCCATAATGCTCATTTCCCTTGGTAACTGTGGCACCCAGGGTATCACGAAATTCGCCATGCCACAGGTAATCGGTATAAGTCTGTCGAAGATGATCGACCTTTTCGCCATACGAAATTGTCTTTGGAAAATCTTCGAGATGACCTTTGAAAAAATACGGTTCATAACTGATGATGTAATTACAGCGCAAACAAATATTAATTTGTGGCCGGGCATCGAAGTTCATGGCACCAATCATCTGCAAACCATAGGGATCGATGTATTTCTGAATGGGTGTATGCCAGATTCCCTGACGCGAATAGGAAACACTGTAGATGTTTTTCTGGAAATCATTCACTGCCTCGCCGGTAATCATGAAATCAGGTTTTTGAGCATCCGAAATATCCCGAAATCCCTTTGCCAATGGGACATCGCCTTCAAAAACACAAGCCGGGACATGATGACCATGAGAAGGATCCCAGCAGTAATTGGCCCCGTAATGGTGCTGACATTCGTCGTACAACATGCCCGAAGCTCCCAAATCAATACTCTTCTGAAATTCCTTGTCCGCAATATTCCTCCAGTCGACTGACATCTGGCACATGGGAATCAGGCGGCGGGTATTTAATCCGGTAAGTTGTGTAATGGTTTGATAATTATATCCTTTCGCCGGAAAATGATTTCCGTAGGGATCTTTGATGGTGTATTTATACAATTCGTCTTTGTACCATTCGGTGCTTTCGTCGACCCAGGTATATTTGTTGAAAAGAATGATGTGGACACCCATTTTTTCGCATGCTGCAATGGCACCTTTCAGTTCCTGCCAGGTTCCGAGATGCGGATCGGTATTGTGCGATGGATTGCCCCGGTCCTGACCACCACCATTCCAGCCTACCAGATGAATCGCCGCAACTCCATGTTTGGCGCATTGCTTTGCGTATTCGACCAATTGCGTATATTTTACACGATATTCTTCCTCAGGTGAATTCATTTGCAACTGAAACCAGGAATGCACTTCTTTGGCCCACTCCGGAAGTTCCGGATTCTGATGCCAGGTAGCTAACCATTTTTTATATTCGTCCCAACCCTTGTGCCACGAACCCTGATAAGGATTAAAAACAACCGGAGACAAAGCATATTTATCACCCGGATTAATGAAACTCATGTGCCAGAATTTCATTTCAACGCACGAAACAACTCCACTTTCAATACTGTCGGGATAATTCCCGCCCCAGCCATCACCCAGGCCAGCACCCGGTTTGAGCTGAAACGCGCATTCAACGCGCTCTTTGCATGAATAATCATGAACACCCATGTACAAACCCTGATCATCATGGGCAATCAAGAGGTGCAGCGATTCGGTGGTGCCATGTATTTTCGTGGGATAATCCACGCCCCAATAACCAGCCTCATTCCAGAAATATGGATAAAGTTCATCGGTTGCAGCATGATCGTAATCGTTTTTAACTAATAGCAGCGGTTTGGCTTTTTGGGCTGGTTTAAGGTCACCCAAAGCCGGCCAAGCCACCGACTCAATTACAAAAGGACTTTTGTTATCAACGTCCATATTAAAAGTCAATCCATTGTCATCAATTTTTACAGTGCCGGTAAGGGTTATATCCAGTATTCCGGCTCGCTCGCTTTGAAGGTTCTTCCAGGTAAACGTGATTGATTTTTTATCAGCAGAAACCACGGATGAAACCAGCTTTTGCTTATTTCCCAAAACCGGATTATTTCGTTTTTCAGGAGCTGGGACCAGTAATTCGAATGACAATGCCAATTCCGGACGTTTTTGTATCTGCCACCCAGTTAGGTTATTTGAAAGAGAAAGCAAAGCACCCGTTTCCCGATCGAAAATGACTTTCAGTTGTTGGTTTTCCAAAACCAGGCCTTTGGGCTCGTTCGTTAATTTGGTCTCACTAACCGGCATGTTTGCCTGGGTTACCAATAAAAAGCAAGAAAAAAAAAGAGAAAGCAAATATTTCATAAGCCAATGATAATATTTCCAAAGTACTATTTAACCTGTAAAAATTCAACCTTCTGAAATACCATTCCATAGTGTGAACCGGGAGGGTTGGCAATGATTTTCATTCCATTCCAGTCTGGAGCAAAATTTCCTGAATAAAGCAGCCAGGCTGTTTTCCCATCGTTGCTGATAAATTTGGATGGGATATTTACAAAATAAGCTTGCTCCCCAAAATCTTTCAGGTAAGTGACTATTTTCCATGGTCCGGTAATTTGGTTAGCTTCCAGGATATAGGTGTTCATCTTTGCACAAGTATTTCCACCATCGGTAACGCACATCAGGTATTTTTTTAATGGGGCATTAAAGGTTACTGTAACACAGCCCATGTTGTTGTTCCATTCGAGCAGTGGTTTGATTTTTTCGAAATCATTGGACCAGATGGCTTTGCCTTTTTCATCATACCCGGCAAAGAACTCGTATTTGGATCTGTCGTTCATATTTTCAATAGTTGGCGTCACCCTCATCAAATAGATTTGGTCTCCGGTTATCCAGCTATCGTTCCAGAAGCGGGGTTTCGGATCCGAAATATCGGCTCCATGCGCCACCAGGTAAGCTTTTCCATCCGGAGAATACTGCATATTTTTACCAAAATCGACAAAATGCGGCGAACCAATTTTAACCGGAAAACCATTCAATCCGGTTTCACCAAACAAAGCCTTTTCAGGAGTGGGCGGACATTCCGTCCAGCTATGACCATAATCTTTTGAAACCCTGAAACCGACGAATGGCCCCATCCATGGCCAATTGTAAGTTTTATCTCCGTATTTGGTTTGACCGTTTGGGTCGAGGCAATAAGTCCCATAATACCAAACTCCGTTGAAAATCAGACTTCCGCAGGGATACCTGCCATGATAAGGCATCGCTGCAGATCGATATAATCCAATACTGTAAGCAGTTAAGCTTGCCGGATCATTGCCTATAATCACGCCTTGTCCGGTTGTGTTATGGGTTTGACTGTCCCCTGAATTCGACTCCTCCCGATAGCCATCGAGTCTGGTGCTACTTCCGTCAGTCCATGGTGAATACAAGGTATCGTTTGAAGCCCAGGTTGGGTACCAGGTATCGCCATAATGAAACCCGCTTTTTATCCCCAAAAACTTAATTCCAGTCAAGGTTTCTGACTTCTGAAACGGACAATCAGCAGGGATTTCCGATTTCCAGATAAAGGGTTCAAAATTCAGGACATCGGGTTTTAGCTGCGCATTGGCAGATATGCTAAGCCAAATGAAAAAACAACTCAAGAATGAATTCCAATTCTTAATCGACAGAAGGTTTTTATTTAAATCCATATCATTAAGTTTAATAAATTTAGTATCCTTCACTCTATATTTCAAGGCTTTATTCCATCGAAAACACCATTCCAGGCTTGTTGCTCATCTGGAATTCAAGCGTTCCTCCTTCGAGTAATTGCTGATGGCTGATGTATCCTTTCGGATAATCCTGGCCGTTCAGAGTTACTTTTTCGATGTAAATATTTTCTCCGGAAAGGTTTTTCGCCAGAACAGTGAAGGTCTTTTTATTTGGAAGATTGATAGCCAGTTCTGCAAACTGAGGTGTTCCGAAAACATATCGTCCATCAGCCGGATTAACCGGATAAAATCCGCAGGCGCTGAACACATACCAGGCCGACATTTGCCCCATGTCTTCGTTTCCGCAAAGTCCATCGGGTTTATTGGAGTACAAGGTGCTCATGATCTGATGAACGCGCTGCTGCGTTTTCCAGGGAGCATCACCAAAATTGAAGAGATAGGCCACATGATGGCTTGGCTCATTGCCTTGAGCGTATTGACCAATCAAACCGCTCACATCGATTGGCGTATCTTTATCCTGTTTCGAACTTACCGAAAACAGCGTATCCAGTTTGCTCACAAAACCCGCTTTTCCGCCCATCCCGTTGATCAATGCCTGAATATCCTGAGGTACAAACCAGGTATATTGCCAGGAGTTTCCTTCAATAAAATCGCTGTGGGCATTTACCGCATCGTAGGGGTCAAAATCTTTCCTGAACTGGCCTTTCGAATCCTTGCCACGCATAAAACCAATGCTGGTGTCAAACAGGTTATCAAAGGCTTTTCCACGTTTTGAGAAATAGGTGTTATCATCAGTCTTGCCCATTTTCTGCGCCATTTGGGCAATACACCAGTCATCAAAAGCATATTCGAGTGTTCGGGCAACCGAAATAGTCGGAGCCAAATCACGAGGAATATAGCCGTGTTTTTTCAAGCACTGAATGTCAAAATCATCCTGCATGGCACTTTTTTTCATGGCTTCGAAAGCTTTTTCAGCATCGAACCCGCCGATTCCTTTCAGGTAGGCATCTACAATTACAGGAATGGAATGGTATCCAATCATGCAATTGGTTTCGCTGTTGCACAAGGGCCAGATCGGAAGCAAACCATATTGTTCGTATTGAACCAGCATCGAATTGATGATGTCGGAAACCGAATTTGGTGCCATGATGGTGTACAATGGGTTAGCTGCGCGAAAAGTATCCCAAAGTGACAAGCCGGTCATCATTGAAAATCCATTGGTTTTCTGAATCTTGTGATCAAATCCCATGTATCGTCCATCTACATCGCTGGCTGTAAACGGCGCTACACATGAATGGTAAAGTGCGGTATAAAAAGTTTCTTTATTGGCCTGATTCGGGTCTTTGACCTGAAAGGTTTTCAGGATTTCATTCCAGTTTTGATCAGCAGCTTTTACCACTTTGTCGAAGTTCCAGTTGGGGATTTCGGCATCCACATTTTTCAGAGCTCCTTCCACATCCACTCCAGAAATGCCAACTTTTATCAAAAGCTGTTTATTCTTCGAAATGTCAAAAACCAGATTGGATTTCACATGCATGCCTTGAATTTCCTTTACATTTTCAGTCACTTTTCCATCGGCATAAAAAGATGCGCTTTTGATGGGTCGCGAAAGCCGTGCTGCAAAGAATACCGAATGTTCAGCAAAGTATTTTTCCTTTCCTTCGCCCCAGCCTTTTGAGCGGTGCGAGCCAACAATCAAGGTATCGTTCACGATTTTGATGGTTCCATTCAGGATTGAATCGGTTTTAAAACTGTGCGCCAGATCAATAACCAAATTGCCTTTTTCATCCTTCCCAAACGAATATCGGTGAAATCCAGCTCGTTTGGTGGCAGTCAATTCAGCCTTAATCTGGTAATCGTCGAGTATCACCGAATAATAGCCAGCTTTGGTCATTTCAGACCGATGTGAAAAACGTGAACGATAGCCGTTGTTCGGCTTTTCACGTGTTCCGGGTTCAAATTTGACCGGACCAATTGTGGGCATCATCAACACATCGAGCAATTCTCCACGACCGGTTCCGCTCAAATGGGTATGACTGAAACCCATGATCGAATTGTCAGAATAATGATAGCCTGAGCACCAGTCCCAGCCTTCGTTGTAAGTATCCGGACTGAGCTGAACCATTCCAAACGGAACGGTTGCTCCCGGAAATGTATGCCCATGACCGGATGTTCCGATCATGGGATTGACATAGCTGGTCAGTGACAAATCTTTGGGTCCGGAATTTGTGCATCCCAAAAGAAAACTCAGCGCAAGGACTGACAGAGATATTTTCGAATTCATGGTACGGATTGTTTGTTGTCTGTTTTTACTTCTTCACTTCTTTCACATTATCAATGATATATGGCACGCTGCTGCACCCATTTTCAAATTTAACCTTCTCCAGAACGATCGAATTTCCGGAATTGCAGTTCATGATTGGCGCTGCACCCTTTTTTGCCAAGGTGACATTCCGAAGTTTGATCTGATTAAATTTGCTGGCATAAAAAAGCGCCAGAGAAGGCAGAATTGCTCCTTCAAAATCGCCTCCGCTATATTCGGTCCCCTCGCGAAAACTAAAACTTGAGTTCTCAACATTCAGATTGAATTTCAAATCTGAATCGCCCTGAATAGTAAATGCAGCAAGGATTCCGGTGGCTTTGATTCGTTTAAACTGAACATTGGTAGCTGGCTGACCGGTTTGCCAAAGTCCATCCTTAAAATTATAGAGGTAAAACTGATCGGCATTTTCAATGTCCATATCTTCAATCAGCCAGTTTCCACTAATCATTTCTGGGTTTTCATCTTTAGGCGAAAAATGAACAAAAACGCTTGGCATATTCGCCTTTCCTTCAATTTTATGTGCGTATTCACCGGGTTCCCAAACATGGCACTTCCTGACCATCAAATTGAGACAGCCTAATCTGAAAGCATTACACGATGTATTAATCTGACAATCGCTTATGCTGAAATCGCGGTTGTCATTTCCGGCGAAAGCATCGTCACCGGTTCTGAAATCGCAACCGGTTACCGTGAAATTATCGCAGAATCGCGTGTGCAGTCCATCGTGACCGGCACGAATCAAAACATGATCGACTGTTCCAAACGAGCAATGCCGGCAATTGATGGCTCAGTTTGCCGAATTTTTAATGGTAATGTCGCGGAAAGTGATGTTCTTGCAGCCAATCAGCCGGATGCAGTGCGGCCCACGAAAACCCTCTTCGCCTTTGGGATTGTAGCAATCCACGCCATCGATGATTCCTTCACCCTGAATGCTGATGTCCGAAAGGTCTTTACCGAAAATGAACGCGTCATTTTTATAATCGGCATATTTGTCGCTTCCTTTCAGGATCGCTCCTTTTTCGAATTGCAAAGTCACCTTGCTTTTCAACTGAATTCCTCCGGAAAGATAAGTTCCTGCTGAAAAAAGAACCACTCCGCCACCTTTTTCAGTGCAGGAATCGATGGTTTTTTGGATGATTTCAGTCATTAAACCAGCTTCAGGTTTTATACTGACTGTGAATGCTACTTCCTTTGCAAAGGCGGGTGACCCAAACAATACTGCAATCGCAAGCATGAAAATTATTCCTATTCTATTCATATATAATATTTTAACACAAAGAACACGAAGGTATTCACAAAGGCACACAAAGTTTTCTTCGTCTCATTGTGTCTTCGTGTTTAATAATTATTTCTCAAACCCAAATTCTACTTCATTCGCCCAATGTTCTTTCCATGAGGCATGAAATGCCCGTGAATTGAGTTTCGAAACACTGCGTTCGCGCGCCAGTTCCATACAACTGCCCATGTTTCCGTTGTCGTTTACACGGAACGAGAATTTAATTGTTTTTCCAGCATCGAGTGCTTTTTTTACATCGGGCAATTCGCTCCACGGAATGGCACACTCGGTGATGCGAGTGCTTCCTTCATGGGCGATGGCCAGCTTTCCGTTTTTTACCGCACCATCAAACGGCGATTTGGGTTGGCGTGGATAGAAATGTTTCTCAGGCATTCCGGGAACCAGCAAGCGCCATATTTCGGTGCCACCGCCATATTTCGGATCAACCTGATTCAAGGCATATTCGTAATCGGTACACTTGTAACCTACATATTTGGGCATTGTTCCTTTTGGGGTCGAAGCGTAACCATCTTCGCCAATCGGAATAACATTGAATGCAATTTGAACATTGTCGGTTGCAAAGCCCATTCCGGCACTGTTATCAGGTAAAACCGGATCTTTGCGATACGAGAAATGTCGAACCCCTTCAGGCCATTTCAACGGGATCAGCACATTGTTATCGGTAGGCTTGGCATTAACTCCTGAAGGAAATTTTGGCTCGCTGCCAAATACCCAGTAACCATCTTTGCCATACACATTTTCCCAGTTTCCTTTGGTGTCAAAATCATCTTTCATAGGAAAAACAGAGGTTTTACCATTGGCATCGTTCATGGTCTTGTCGAAGAAAACCCCTGCCAGCTTCACATTGTACCACCAGTTTCCTTTCAAAGTAACTCTTACGTTTCCTGAAAGCTCGTAAACCAAATAGCAGCCATCCCAAAGTTTGTCGCAGGTTTTGGATGTAATCAGCGCGCCGGTATTCAAATCCCAGAATTCAACTTCGGTATGCCAGGTATCAAAGCTTGGCAGATAAAAAGCAAGCTGTGTGGTTTTGTCGGTTGGCAGATTCAGGTCGATTCCCATTCCGATATTGTTGTCGTCGGGTTCCCAGTAGTTCATCAAACGGCCTTTCCCCGCGGGATTTTGCAAAGCCCACTGATCATTTTCATTCGCATCACGTTTTCCGTCTTTTTTCCGGAACGAAAGGTTGGCATCGGATTTATAGGCCAGATCAGGGTAGAAAAATTCATCATCATCTCTGGTTTCGAAACGGTAAGTTCCCGGATGAGGCGTATTGTCGGCCACCTTGGCTGCAAAGTAGAAGTATTGATCGTCGTACCCCAGATAGCCATTAGCCAGACCTTCGGCTTTTTTATCGAAATTTTTAAACGGATACCAGGCAGCTTCGGTCACCGAAAGGCTGGCTTTTCCGGCGGAAACGCTTTGAGGCACAGATTTGCCCCATTCGTCCAATTTGCCGTCGATGATTGGTGACAGTTTCGAAATCAGGTTGACATGCATGGTCTCGTAGTGATAAGCTTTTCCGTCTTTTCCGGCATCAAAAACCACCTCGAGCGGATAGGAATTGTCGGTAGCCGTGCTTCCGCCAATTATCTGAACCGGAATTGTCCGGGTTTCGTTGCCTTTTAAGGTCAGCTTTCCGGGAGTTTTAACAACCAGATTACCCAGTTTCAGTTGGATGTTTCCGGTAAAGGTCCGGTTCAGGATGTTGGTGATCTGTAATTGCATTACCGGTTTTTCTTCAATCCGGTTAATCATATCTTTGGCAACGATTTCAATCGGTTCATAACCTTCTATGAAACCTTGTTTAAGGGCCGAAGTCAGGCGCGCAAACGATCCTTTCGAACCATCGGTGCGCAGGAAATAACCCTGAAATGAAAGCGGAATCTCGATTTTCCCGCCTTTCGCCGGAATTTGGTTTCCGTAGAAATCGAATAATGAAAACGAAGGATCGGCTTTGATCGTCATTTTACCACCGGTCAGTCCATGATATTCCTGAAGTTGTTCCTGAAGTTTAGCCCTCTCCGGAGAATCGGCTGACAACGCGTTCATTTTCTTTCGGAGTTCTTCTTTACCGTTGGCTTCCTGTGTTCCGCGAACACCGCGGAAAAGGACATTTTCGGCACCAAATGCTTCGCCAATATCGCCGCAAACCATGAGGGTTCCATCGTCCGGATTATTCCCGGTTCCTTCGAAACTCATTACCCATGGCAATCCGTTTTTAAACAGCAGCTCCTTAAAATCGCGTTCGCCAATTAAATGCTGAACAGCGCCCATGGCGGCAGCTGGCGACCATACTGATGGAACAGCCTCTATTTCTTTGGTTCCGTCGGCGGTACGAATGGCTTGCCGGGTCCCTTCGCCGGTATGTGGTCGCGAAATCATGTAACCACCGTAAATACCCATGGAGCGGTCGTATCCGGCTGAGCGGTTGGTGGCTACCACGGTTGCAATGCGGTCGTCGGTATTGCCAACCCAGCTTTCGGTATCCCAGATTAGGACGCGGCCTTTGTGGTCTTTTCGGGCATTCCACTGCGGATACAGACAAGGTGATTCCATGCCCTGGTAATGAATGGAAAGAAAGTCGAAAATAGGCAGAAAATCCATTTTCCCATCCGCAAAAAGCTTGTCCCAGGCGTTCGAGTTCGAGTCGCAGCCACCAATCAGAACATCGGCGCCTTCTTTACGGGCTTCCAAAACACCGTTAGCCATGGCAGTATAAAGTTCACGGTATCGCAACATGTCCGACTGCCAGCCCGAAATGGAAATGCCTTCCCAAGGCTCATTCCACAGATGAACCCCGGTTACACAACCTTTCGGCCAACCGTTTTGTGTGCAGATGTTCTTTACGAATTTTTGAAAATCCGGATCCAATTCAGGAAGCCAAACGTAATCCTGTTTGGTTTTCAGGAAGGTGTTTTTATCGTCGAGAAACGAACGCGGATTGCCAAGCGGAATCAAGGCTGGACCTTCCATGAACATGAGCAGAACGGTGATGTTATTATCCTTGTATTCTTTCAGCTTCTTGTTCAGCTTTTCCGTTTCCGAAATGTAGTCGCGACTGGTGGTCGGGATGTACGAAATGCCCATCCGGATGGCCTGAACGCCGATGCGACTCAGGAAATCGGCGCCGATATCATCCAATGCCTGTTTCGGATACTGTATTGCCGAAGGATTTGCCTTGAACGTGCGGACAACGCTGGTTGCCAGGCGGCGGCCATATTTTCCCAAATCGAAAACAAGGGCATAACCACCAAACGTTTCGGGAAGATTTGGTTCAAGATTCAGATCGGTGAATCCGTTGGCTGAAATATTTATTTTCACCGGAATAGTCTGAATATCTGATATTTTAATCATTTCAGGAAGCCAGATATCGTTTGGAATTCCTTTGGCAGCATACTGAATGAGCTTCACTTTGGCATCTACCGAAATCGCTTCGTTGGTATTGTTGACCAGTTGAAAGGTAAATTTCGCTTTCTCGCCCGGCCAGAAAAGATTGGCCGGTGCCGAGGTACGGATGGGATACACTTCAAAATCGTAATGACGCTGGTTGTTTTTCAGGTTCAGAACCGATTCATAATTCTTCCAGTCGGGAGCATCGCGCATTTGGGCATTGAGTTTCTGCACAAGTGAGAGAAACAAAAGAATTAGAATAGTTGGTTTAAGTTTCATTTCCAGTATGGTATTGATGTTTTTTGCAACTTCGATTTGATATCTTGCCCGTACGTCAAAATTGAGATATCGGATTTTAACCTTGTAATCAAAAGTACCTAATTCTGAGCACTTAATCTTTTATTTACCGGTTGATCGTGAATTTAGAATTCGCATTCATTTCCCTCGTCCGGATATTCAGGATGTAAATTCCGGAATTCAGATCGGAGACATCGATGCTGATGGGCATATTTCCGCCGGACTTCATCAAACCTGACTTCACATTCCGTCCCAAAATATCTGTGATTGTAAAGTTTACCTGTCCCTGAAATGGATTGATCCACGCGTAAATAAATTGACTGGCCGGATTCGGATAAACGATTAAGTCCTGATTTTCAAGTCTGGCAGAAGAAAAACCGGTTGTGCTGGTATAATACGCCAGTCTCGAAGATGGAATCGGTGTTTCGGTAACTCCGTCGGGTAATTTCCATGCAACCGAAAGATTATCACCACCTTCTCCTTCTTTAAACATGGCTTCGACGTAATATTTTTTACCGGAGTCAAGATGAATTGGCGCCGATGTTTGTTGAGGAAACTTGTCATACTGCCTTGGATCGGTCCATTCAGGAACGGTTGCTATTGGATCCGCCCTGAGGTTTTTAGGCAAGGAATCGGTACTCAGCTTCAGCTGTCCGTTGTCGTCGCTGGCGATGTAAAAAGTATAGTTTCCTGTTTCAGGGGCGATGAGCCAGCCCGAGAGTTTAACTCCGTATTGATCAGCAATATTCGATGGAATTTCAAACTTGTTGATGAAACTGATGGAATCGGGATCGAACGGAAATTTTGCAGAACTTAGTAAATCACTAATAGAGGTTCCATCGAGATTATACCAGCTTTGCTTGAGCAAAAATCCAATTTTTGTAGCGCCATAGGGATTGTTTACCGTCAAAATTGCTTCCGAAGAAGTGATATTTCCAAATATATTGGTGGCAATTACTTTAATTTTTGCTTTGTACAGATCAGCCGAAACGCCTGTAAACAGAAAGGTATCGGAGTTTGAATTGACCTGTTCCACATTATTTACGTACCATTTGTATGAAATTGGTCCAGCTCCCAGAATCCTGGCTGTAAAAGTGGCCGTTCCACCGACATTGATCGTTAGGTTGGCCGGGTTTGTCTCCACAAACAGAGTATCGTAACTATCGGTGGTGACCGTGAGGTTATTGTTTGTTCGGTCGCATTCAACAATGTTTGAACCCGTAGTTTGATTTACCTGGGCCGTGATGATGAACTTTCCTTTTTCGACCAACCAATCGTAGGGTTTTGTTGCACTGAAGCTGATGATTTGAACCGATTTCCCGGAACCAATAGCCTGTGTGCAGGTATCAGCCACCAATGTTTTTGAAAGGTTTGTTTTCAAATTTTTAATTATAAAGTTTACCTTGACACTTTTGCCATCCTTAAAAGTCTTTCCCGCAGGTACCGCACCGGGTCCCTGGTTGGTTACTTTTATTCTGAAATGAATGGTTTGATTTTGAACCGGTTTCGGAATTACTTCATTATTGGCATTCAGGATTTCAAGATCAGAAGGAACCAGATCAGCAAACAACTGATCATTGGTATCAAAACTTGTCATTCGATACATGATCACTTTGGCGAAGGCATTTTCTTCGTTAAAAATCAGGTATTCATTCGGTGTCTTAATGGCGTTGATCGAATAATCAATGTCGGTCCAGCCACTTTCTCCGTTAACTTCCGTCCCTGGTTGAATCTGCCCAAGATATTTACCGCCACTTCGTTGATATACATTAATATAACCATTGCGTGCCAGTGCAACAAACATGTAGTCTCCACCAACTGAGAAGGATTTTCCATCTGATTCATTTCCAGGGTCACCGTCGGCTGCAAAGGGGATAAATATTTTCCAGTCAGGAACCAATTTTGAATAATTGGTCGTCGTGTTAGTTTGGATGCTATTCAAAATTCCTTTATACAAGCAAACTGTCGACCCCATGCACCACCAATCGTCATTTCCGCTTCCATCAGCTTTAACATCAGGCCTTTGAGCACTGAATCCGGCCACATATAATTCATCCTTTTCGCTGTCGAAAACCAGACGTTTGATTCCATTGGTGCCCAAATCGCTTCTCCCAAGGTCAAGCAATTTCGATGTCGCAAAATCATAAACCGGAACTCCGGCGCTGTTTACTTCTTTCAGTGGTATAAACCGGACCCCATTTTCGCGGACGCCTTTCCAGATATTTCCTTCCTGATCGACCCAAATTGCCATCGAAAAAGGATTATCATATCCGGATTTGAATGTGAATTCATTCGATTGAATAGCCCCGTCGCCATTCAAATCCATCCAGATAAAATCCTTTTCAGCACCAAGTTTGGTCGGATACGAGGAATTGATATCCCATCCGCCTACGTTCATCAGCAGGCAAGGAATGGCCACTTCTCCATCGGTTCCCGGGGAAAAACGAAATCCGGCAAGCTGACTGGCATACATGTCGGTAGCAAACAAAAATTTTTGTCCGTTGATGTATTTAATCCAGGAAGAAGTATAAAAAGCGCCTTTGACACGCGGATCATCAGGATATTTGAACCGGTTCATTGTATAGGCAACGAACGACCATTCACTTCCGGCTGTGGTTTTAGAATAGTCCATTTTCACCCGCTTATCGACAGAATACACATCTTCAGGAATTTGCGGATCAGGACAAGCCGTTGAAGTAAAGACAAGACCTTTTTTATCCCAGATCAATGTTCCGTCAGGTCGGTAAGCCTGCAAAACAGAACCACCGCCCGGGGCTGAATTGGCCACATAAATGTTTCCATGGCCATCGGCTCCGACACCTTTGATATCGAAAAATTTCAATGGTTCATATTTTCCTGCTATTCCTGAAAAGATTCCAAGTTTTGCTCCAAATTCAGAAGAAAAAACAGAGGTTTCATACAAATTGGTATAAATCCTGATATTTTGGTTTATCCCATTGTCAGCCACCAGAATTCGGTTTGCAAGGGTATCCACAAAAAAAGCTGTTGGAACAACTTCGTCGGGGAAAGTGATTTTCTGAGCAGATAAAATCCCGGTATGAATGTCGAAACGCACGATTGATTTGGTTTTTGGCTGAAGCATCCAAATTCCGCCATGATTATCGGGCGAAAGCTCTCCAATTCCATCCAAGAATTTGAATTTACGAAGAGGCTTGGAGTCCATGGTTGTTTTGTCATATACCTTAACCGAATCCCCCGACTCATCAGCAACGAAAATTTCATTCTTCAAGATGGCCAAGCCTTTCAAGTCACCTTTTCCTCGATGAACAATGAGCATATCACCCAAATATCCATAACCTTTTGCAAATGGAGCCGATTTGCCGGTCGATAAATTATATCGCCTGACTGTTTTCCAGGTGAAATCATCGCCGCACGACGGATACTGCGGCAATTTATTCTGATTGTTCGAATTGTTTGCTCCATTGCAACCGTTCTGTGAAAGCAATTGGTAGGTGTATAGATTATCTATTGCAACTCCAATCATGGAGCCTCGTCCCCAACCACCGGTTCCTGAACCTTCCGGAACACTTTGAATTGAACCATCAGATTTGAAAACAGTTACGTTCGAACCACCTTCATCCCAACCGGTAACAGTAGCGGTCACTCCATCCGGACGAACAGCCAGGTAATCCATCCAGTGCATGATGTGTTTGGCCTGATTTCCGCCATCGTTTAATATCCACGAAGTTTTGTAAGGTGTTTTCCAGCTGCGCTTGATACAGGGATCCTGAGCCTGAATCTGCATCATCACTGAAAACAAAAGAAAAAAGGATATTACACTGGCTTTCATTTTACTATAGGTTTATAATTTAAGGACTAGGCTTTGCATTAATCAATCTGACAACTCAACTTTACCACACTTATCCAGTCAAAAGTAGAAATTTCGTTCTCGTTCCGACTTCTATATTGGATATGTTTTATAATACTTTTCTGTTGATAAAGACTATCCAGTCATTCCTGTCATTATGATCGTCTGGGGTCGTCAAGATTAAAGCATTCATGGGTTTTTCAAATGTGGCAGATTTGAAAATTTTCGATTCAGAATTGCATCCTTGATCTTGAATATCTATTTTAATTTTTGAAATATCTCCTGTTGAATTTTGTCTTTGAGTTCCTGATCGCAGGCGATTAAAGTTCATGAAATAATTCAAACTTAAAATAGACAGTACTGATATTTTCGTTCTAATTAAAACTCCATATTTTCTCTCGACTATTCCGGGAATTCCTTAGAAATATAAAAAAAATGGAGATTCACGGATACATGCGTTCTGCCTGTATAAAAGTAATCGTGATTTCCACCTTTCTCTTCAATCTTGGACTAAGTTACTGAAGGATTTCGGAACAAATTAAAAAGCATTCTTCCAAAAATATTTTTACATCAACTTGTACGTACAAGCTAATTTTTTCTACCTTTGTGTAGAATTAGAATTCTGACTAAACCCCGCATTAACCTAAAACTTGAAAATGAAATTGAACTTCATTAAGATTACTTTGACCTTGACCACCATCATGGTCAGTACATTTAATTCTTTTTGCTCCGACATCAAGGAAGTACTGCCACTCACCAGTAAAATCATCATGGTGCATTTCGATGATGGATCGGTTACTTATCCCAACACACTGAAAGTGAGCCGACTCGATGTTGCCAAAGCTGATCAGACCGCTTCGTGGTCTTTTTCAAGCAGCGATGACACCGATTTCCAGACGGCAGTTAACCCTGCATCGCTTGGAAGAAAGACGAAAGGAACCGAATTTGTGAAAGATGCGCCCTGGGACAATACAGTCAAGGCATTCGATCCAAGGACCAAACCCTGGTCATCAGAGCATTGGGTTTACCTGGTTTTCAGCAAGGAAATGAAACCGGGGAAATCCTATTCGCTGAACACCGGAACGATGGCTGCCAACGGCTCCTCATGGAATTTTATTTTTGACGAAAAGAATCTTCGCAGCGAAGCTGTTCATGTCAATACACTTGGCTACGCTTCCAAAGCGCCCAAATATGGGTACATCTACCAGTGGATGGGCAGTCTGGGGAACCTCGATTTAACTTCATACGCCGGAAAAACATTCCGGATTTACAAGGATGGCAGCGATTCGCCTGTCAAAACCGGAACCATCCAAAAACGAAAATCAGCGACCAATGCCGAAACCACCCAAACCAACGACACGCCAAACCGGAATTTCCTTGGCGCCGAAGTTTACGACTGCGATTTTTCGGATGTCACGGCCGATGGAAACTACAGACTGGTTGTCGACGGAATTGGCTCATCCTATCCGTTCAAAATCGGGACCGATGCCGTCTGGGATGCCTATTACAATGTGGCACGCGCCCTGTATCACCAGCGGAGCGGCATACGTCTGGCCCCGCCATATACGGCTCCGGGCTACATTCGTCCGGTGAATCAAAATACCAAAGTCACGAGCGACGACGGAACCAGTTTCGCCGGAAAACTTCTGTATTCTGATTATTCCTATATGGATTGGGCCGATGCTGATGGCGGAGGCGCCTCGCAGGCAGCCATCCGGAACGCCGCTTCAGGTAAAACATTGGATGTTGCAGGCTGGTATCACGATGCCGGAGACTGGGACAGCTACTCAACCCATCAGCGCATTCCGATGATGCTCATGGCCACCTGGGAATTTGCACCCGACCGTTTTGGCGATGCCGAACTCAACATTCCTGAAAGTGGAAACGGCATTCCCGATCTCATTGATGAAGCTTCGTGGCTGATCAAATTTAACTACCGGCTCCGGAAGGAATTGAAGGCAAAAGGCTACAGCGATGGCGGAGTTGGTGGCGCAAGGGTTTGTGCCGATGTTTATACCAGTGTTGACGGAAGTGCCGAAGATCATCTTCCTTCCTGGAAAGAAATCCGCCACACCGTCGTGACCAAAGCCGATGCCTACATGACTTACATGTATGCCGGAGAGGCTGCCCAGCTGGCTTGCATTCTGAAACGACTGGGAAGAGATCCGAAAAACTTCCCGGTGGAAATGCTCGATCAGGTCGACTTTGCAAAAATGAGCAAAGATCAGGTCAACTGGATCACCGAAGCACAGGAAGCCTATGCATGGGCTTCGGCTCCCGGAAATCAGCCTTCGAGCGGAAAAAATTACGATGCACCTTTGTCAACCTATAAAATGTATGCCGCGGCCAGCCTTTTCCGCCTCACCGGGAAAGACGAATACAATGCCGTTGCAAAAGCTGAACTGGCCAAAATTTCAGGATCCAGTTCGATCACCGGAGATTCACGCTGGGGCGTATATGCTTACCTGCTTTCAGCAAATGCCAGCGTCGACAAAAGTCTTCAGGCCTCACTAAAATCAGCAGTAATCAGCACTGCAAACACCAATGGAATCAGTTCAGCAAATAACCGGGCCTGCCGCTGGAGTGGAGATTTCGGGTTCCCGATGCTGGTCGGACAAGGTTCCACACCGATGGTTTTTGAAACACTGATCGCAGCCTGTCTGACTGGTGATCAGCGATTTGATGATGTCGTTCACACCACCACCGATTATTTTCTGGGAACCAATCCGGAACATTCGACATGGATGACTGGTGTTGGACCACGTCCGGCAGCCTGCGGTTTCCATTTGGATACTCGCTACAACAACAACTGGAAGAATTATCCGGGATGGATTCCTTATGGACCCTGGTCGATGGCCTATGGATACACGCCATACACCTGGGTGATCGACGGAGTCAGCATGCAGGGCGGAGCCGGACCCTGGAACAAGGACTGGGGAAATTTCTCACGTTATCCTACCATGGACAAATGGCCGGGACACGAAGCATGGAACAGCGATATCCATGCACCGATGTCCACTGAAAACACGATCCATCAAAATACCGTTTACGGGGCAATTACCTATGGTTACGTCAACAACCGTCATTATCAGAATGGAACAGCAACCATCCAGATTGGCTCGATCACGCTGGATAAAACTGCTATAACTCTAACTGCTGTAGGAACATCACAGGAACTTGCGGCAACATTAAACATTCAAAATGCTACTTTTTCAGCCCTGAAATGGACTTCTTCGGATGCAAGAGTGTCGAGTGTCGACGAATTGGGAAAAGTGACCGGAGTTACAAAAGGTACCTGTGTAATCAGCTGCTCCACGCTCGACGGAAGTGTTTCGGCCACCTGCAATGTCACCTGCGACTGGCCAGAGATAGCAGTGAACAGCATCAGTATTGCGCCTTCGACGCTTTCCCTTTTCAAAGGCCAGTCACAACAACTGACCATCCAATTCGATCCGGCCAATGCCACCAACCAATTTATTGATTATTTGTACAGCATTCCCGGAGTGGTTGAGGTGGATCAAAACGGTGTGCTGAAGGCGCTGGCAAAGGGCTCGGTTACCGTAACCGCGACTTCGGCAAGCGATAAAAAAAAAGCAACCTGTGAAGTCACCGTTAAAGATCTGACCGATTATATCATTGCTGACTTTGATGCCGTCATCCCGGTTACAAGCGCACCACAGCCTGATGTGGCGCAGCTGTATACCCCAAACGGAACCAACGATATTGCCTTTGCAAATCCGATGACAAACGGTTCAAACCCAAGCCGGAAAGTAGTCAAATGGAACCGCATTGCCGGCGACTGGCAGTTGATCGGAATTGTTTTGCCAACTAAAAACAAGCAGGATTTGAGTCAGTTTAAACAGTTTCAGTTTAAATACTACGGAAAAGACATCCAGGATTTTCACCTTCAGTTAATTGGTAAAAAAGGAAATATAGATATTGATCAAAGTATTGAAGGTGAAGATTGCTGGAAGCTTTTCACTTTGGATTTGTCTTCAACCGATTCGCTGGCTCAGTTCAACATCTTTGCCAACAAAGCAGTCGGTTCGAAAGCCTTTGCCAGTTATTACGACGACTTCAAACTGGCTGGCATTTCGGCAAGCTGGTACAGCGGAACAACCATCAGCGATGCTTCGGTCAAATTAAAAAAGGACGGCATTTACCAGTTGTCAGCCGATGCAAAGGGAAATCCATTCTCATGGGTTTCAGAAGATCCGACGATTGCCACGGTTGACCAGAATGGTAAGGTTTTGGCCACTGGCGGCGGAACAACGATCATTAAAGCAGTTCCCTTGTACGGAACTCCAGCGCAATGTGTTGTGACCGTTGAAGGACCGGTAACCCCAGTTTACCAGGAAGAAGTTTTTCTTGATTTTGAAACCATTACCCTGGATTGGACCGGCGGTTATGGTGCTTATTCTTGGAATACAACTCAGCAGATGATCAGCGCAAATGCCCTGGTTGATGCAGCCAATGGTTCGGCAAAAGTCTACCAATGGACCCGCGACTTGTCGGGTGGAAACAAATGGGGCGGATATGCCATCGGTCTACCGGCCAAAAATACCAACGGTTGGGAACGGATTTCGTTCCAGGTGTATACCAGTGTTCCGGTAAGCACCGTTCGCATCGAATTGTTCCTCGGAACTGTCAGCCAGGGAAACTATACACTTTCATCGCTGACCATTCCGGCAAAAAAATGGACCACCGTTTCGTTCAGTCTGGCCGACATGGCCATGATCAACAAAAACTTCGACAAGGTTCAGATGCAGATCGCCGGTGGCTCGGACGTAGCTTCCGTAGTAACCTATTCCGACAATTTTAAATTCGAAAAAGGTCCGGCGACTTCAGTTTCCGAACTAAATGCAAACAACAGTAATGTCCAGATTTATCCCAATCCAGCGAAAGATCGGGTGTTTGTGAATTGCATGAATGGCCTTAAGCAAATTGAGGTTTATGATCTTTCTGGGAAAAAATTAATCTCCAGAAAATTAGATGGTGAAATTATCTGCACACTTTCAAAAAGCCAGTTGAATTCAGGACTTTTTATCCTGAAAATTACAGACTCAAAGGAAAATACGTTTATCCGAAAATTGGTGTTTGAATAAAAAAGACAAAAATGAAGACGTTGCTTTTTTAGCCTCACCCTCGGGGGAGGTTTGGAGGGGGCTTAAAACTTTAAAAAATGAAATTAACTCGCTACCAGGAAATACAATTTATGCTGAAAGAAAAAATTCAGCAAGGCGTTTATCAGATTGGAGATTATCTTCCTTCTGAAAATGAGTTGTGTACAGAATTTTTGATAACCCGTACCACCGTCCGAAAAGCTTTGGACAACCTGATCAGGGAAGGTTTTATCGAAAAGCAGCAGGGGAAAGGAAGTCGGGTAAAAGAGCGCCGGAATTCGCTTGGATTGCTGAATGTGAAAGGATTTTCGGAAGCAGTGGGTCAAAATGTGAAAACTGTTTATTTACAGAAACCTGCCATTCGTAAATGGAATCCAGAAGTCCCTTTTCAACCTTCAGGCAAGGAACTTCAGGCAAATTGTCTGCATTTTGAACGGCTTCGCTGCGTTGGAGATGATCCGGTGATGCTCGAAAACAACTGGTTTGCCGATCTGGAAATTAAGGATTTATTGGATCAGGAGTTTGTGGAAGGTTCCTTTTTTAAATTGCTTAGCCAGAGATATCTGATCGAAATCACGGGTTCAGAGCAGGAACTTCGGGCAGAGTATGCGAATGTACGGACGGCATCTTTCCTGAAAATGGAAACCGGTGCTCCGATTTTGCATATTTCCATTAAATTTTATACGAGCAAACCTGATCTGAACATTTACAGTGAACTTTATTGCAATACAGAAAAATACCCGGTTGGAAACAGTTACCATTTATAAAAAGTGTTCAGTCGCAGTTCTCAATCGCAGTATATCGAAATGATCAGGATTAGTCAGCAAAGTAAAGTCATTAATAGTAATTTGCTTCGCGTCATTAATGGTTAATGATTGTCTTAGGCTGAGAGCAATGTCAACAAATACAAAACGATAATCAATAATTCACCTAACTATGTCCAACAAACCCTTCCTTTCACGCCGGAATTTTATGAAGTCAACTGCGTTGGCTTCAACAGCCCTCATCGGATCAGCAGCAATTTCAGCTTGTTCCGGTCCTGAAAAAACCAATTTGAAACCGGGAAAATTTCCGCAGAAATTTCTTAAAAACTACTCGCCAAAAGATGGCTTTGCCGGGTTGCTTTTTTCTCAGATTGGCTATGAACTGGGATTTCCTGTGCGTATTGTCGTCAGGCTACCTAAAATAGAAATGCTGCAGGGAAAATCGGTTTGCCAACTGAACCCGGTTTCAGCAGGCAAATCATACGAAAAAGAATTTAACTATTTTGGTCAAATCTGGGGGAGTCACTGGTGGGTGGCCGATTTCAGGAATATTGAGGAAGCCGGTGAATGGGATGTTGAAGTAATGAATGGAAATGAATGTGTTTTTGCCGACAAAGGTCTTCAGGTGGGCAAAAATATACTTTGGGATAAAACCATCGAATATGCTTCGGTGGATATGCTGGAGCGGCGCAAACATTTTACCAAGGTGGGAGCTGGCTGGCAGGATGCCGGAACGCTTTGGGTAGAAAGTCCGGCTCAGAGTGCGATGATCATTGCTTTGACCGAGTTGCTTGAAAAAACTCCGGAACGCTTTGATCAGGTTTTCAAAGACCGGATTTATGCGCAACTCATTATTGGCAGCAATTACCTGGTCATGTCTCAGGAAAAGGCCGAAAAGCTTGGATTTCCGGAAGGTGCAATGTCGCACGATTTGTTGGGACACGAAAAAGACATTCTTCCGCACGATGCCATGAAAGCGGTGATTGCGCTCGTCAGATCGGCCGAATTGCTTCCTGAAACCTTTCAGGATAAAAAGGTCATCTACCGGAAAACAGCCGAAAAATCATTTACCTGGTTACTGACCAAAGCCAAACCTATGGGAAGCTACGGCTACAGCAAGTTTCAACGCGGACTGCCTGAAAACACGGTGATCCCAAATGATGAATATCCGACACGCGATCTTATTTTGATGTGCCGCGCTGCACTTGAAATGCGGAAACTGAATTATCCAAAGTCGGACGAATTAGCCCTGAAATATGCTGATCTTGTCATAATGCGGCAGATTTCAAAAGAACATGCTGAAAATGGTTACTATGGTCATTTCCTTGAATTTGCCAGCATGACGCATTCTGAACCTTCGTGGACGCATGGCATCATTGGGAAAGAATTTGGTGCCGACATGGGTGGTATTTATCCAAATTACCTGATGCCGTTGATTGAAATGTTGCAACTTTGGCCCGATCATAAAGATGCCGGATCCTGGAAATCCACCTTGCAGAATTTCGTCTATGGATTTTTGATTCCAGCATGTGAGAAAAATCCGTTCTATCTGGTTCCACAGGGAATTTTCAGAGAAGAAGGACCCATCTGGTTTTGCGGGACTTTCCATGGAACCAATGCAATCTATGGCTTTACCGCTGCTTTGGCACTCGAATTAGGTAAATTGTTCAATGAACCAAAACTAAAGGAAATTGCCTACGGAAACCTTCAATGGCTGGCAGGTTTAAATGGAGGAATTACCCGTGAAAATGTGAAAGAAGGATGCGTGATTTTCAGCACCGACATTCCGGAAGGAGCTGCCCTTCCGGCAAGTATGATGTGCGGCGTTGGAAATCGCTGGGCCGGAACCTGGTTCCAGACTCGGGGCGTGATTTGCAACGGGTTTTCAACAGGCAAACAATTTGTATACGATTCCGCACCAATTCGGAAGAATGATAGCCCAAACTCATTGACCGACGAAGACTGGATCCCTCATAGTGCAGGCTGGTTAACCGGAATGATGCGATTGGAAAAAGTCTTGAATATTTGAATCTCGAATATTAGAATATCTCAGGAAATTCAATATTGGATATTGATAGTTGTATATTTGTCATTTCATAAATATAGGTGACAA
>JANXYV010000070.1 GCA_025355875.1 Prolixibacteraceae bacterium
CCTACTTCCGTTTTACTTGATATTGCAAAGTTAAGTTGTAATTTAGAAACTCGATAAAATGATTAAAATAAACACCATTCTTTTTGTCCACATGAACAAAACAGCCTTAAAATACCATTCTTTTTGTCCACTACGCCTAAATTTCTTTGGAAACTTTCTTTTTCCTAACCACCAGAATTAGACCAGTCAAAGCGATCAAAGCACCGGAAATGGAAAGGACCTAAAAATGTTCACCGGCAATCCAATCCACTTGAAGTCAGGTTAAAATTTTCACCTAAAATATAGACTATAATTGGGAGAAGCTATGTTATTGACTTAAAGATCAAGCAACTATTTTACTGTCATAATACATCTTTGCTTTGGAATCGGCATATTCATCTGGAGACAAATTTAAAATGTCCATTGAAATTTTGTATTTTTTCAAGGTGTCTATTTCAGGGTTCATGGTCATTTTTGAACGCTCAAATATATCTTTATCTATAAAATCTGCTGAGATAATTATTAAATCAATATCGCTATCTTCTCGCATAACTCCACTCAGAGCAGATCCAAATAATGCAATTGAGTCTACATTCAATCCACCCTGAACAAGAAGTTTTCTTAGGTATTGAATTATTTCATTTATTGTTGCTTTATCCATAACTGAATTTCTTTAGTACGGTTCAAAATATCTTCAGTGCGATCTTTTGTATATGCAGCGACTAGTTTTCGTAAATCTTCCGGGTATCTGGTCGGTACTGAAATCTTATTAAGCATAAACAGAAACTCATAGTAGGAATCTTCCAACTTTAATTCAAGCTTCTCGACGAAGTAGATTAAACTATGCGATTTTGAAGGAAACTCTCCTCTATTCTTGACTAATAAACCTTTCATTACTTTTTCCAAACTCAAATGGCACATGAAAATACAATAAACATATCTGCCAGACTTAAACATATCAAATGCCGTTTCCAAATCATAATCTGATTGAAAGTACCATTCTTCGTGTTTTGTGTCATATCCCATGAAACAAATTTACAAATAATTCCGATTAACGTGTAAGGAGCAGGCTTTTTGTTTCACCCTGTATTTATTTGATTTTAAATATTTTAGAAAAGCTAACCATTCATGAGTTTGGGCTTTTCGCTTTCCTAACCACAAGAATAGCACCAGTCAAAGCGATCAATGCACCGGCGATGGAAAGTACCGAGAAATGTTCACCGGCAATCCAATCTACCTGAAGCCAGGTCAGAATTCCCATCAGGATAAAGGTAATGATCGGGTTTAAAATAATAATGATACTGACTTTACCAGCTTCGAGATGTTTCAGAGCGAGCGACAAACAAGCATACGATATCAAGGTATTGGCGCCCAGGAAAACCAGCAGTGCCCAGTAATTGAAACTAAGATGTGCAAGACTTTGAAAGTTAACAAAGGGCAGGTACAGCAAAACCGGCAACCCAAAAATAAAAACGTTGAGCGTTCCGACAGAATAATTCAAAACCAGTTTTTTTTGCAGTGCCGCATAAATGGCCCAGGTAACAGCGCCGGATAACGTGAGTAACATTCCTTTGGTATACTGGCTTTCATGCCCGGTCATGGCGCTGAGATGTTGCCGGTAGAAAATGTAAAATCCAACAACAGCAAGAAGAAATCCAACAATTTGCAGCCTCGAGATCTTCTCTTTAAAGAAAAATATCCCAAAAACGGCGAGTAAAACCGGACCCGATTGAATGGCAACCTGTGCATTGCTGGGACTGGTATATTGAACGCCAAGCATAAAACCAATGTAATTCCACGCCAGCGCCAGGGATGAAAGTACCAGCAGACAACCTGGTTTATACAGAATTTGCAGGCCTTTGGGGTTTTTGATTGCCATCCAGACAAACATTCCTGAAAAAGCCAGCGAGAACCGAAACCAAACAATCGTAGGTGAGTCAATTTCTTTGGAGGCGATTTTCAGCGCAATGGCCAAAACTCCCCAAAGCAAAACGGTAATCAATGTATAAAATATTCCTTTTGCCTGATTGCTCATTGAAAAAGTTTCAAGTTCCAAGTTTCAAGTTCAAGGTTAAAGGACTGTCATTTCATAAATATAGGTGACAAAAAAGATAGAACTGACAACTTGGTTGTTAATAACTCAATTTACTTTTTTGTTGTTCCTGTTTTATCTTTGGTTAGTCTGGTCAAGCGGAGAAGGGCTCTGCTGGGGGGCAACCCT
>JANXYV010000071.1 GCA_025355875.1 Prolixibacteraceae bacterium
CCTACTTCCGTTTTACTTGATATTGCAAAGTTAAGTTGTAATTTAGAAACTCGATAAAATGATTAAAATAAACACCATTCTTTTTGTCCACATGAACAAAACAGCCTTAAAATACCATTCTTTTTGTCCACTACGCCTAAAAAGCATGGATAAGGATATTCCCAACGGAATGGCGGTCCATAAAATCCAGGGACGAAATTTACCGTATTTCGAATTGGTCCGGTCGCAAATGACGCCCATCAGCACATCGAGAATACCGTCACCGAATCGGGCAATCAGAAAAAGCACCCCAACTACTGCGGGATTCAGACCAAAAACATCGGTATAAAAAATGAACAGAAAGGTGGATACACCGCGCCAGGCAATATTCGCGGCCCCATCGCCGAGAGCGTACCCGATTTTTTCCTTAAGTGATAGTTTTTGCATAGTTTTCAGGTTGATAGGTTATTTTTTTTAAGTTTATTCATTCATTTTATTCAGTCGCCTTTTTATCCAGTTTTACTGTGATACTTTTCAGGAGAATAGGTTCTGTCAGGGTTGAGCCATGCCGGTCGAATTTGAATCCAACCATTTCTATCAGGTTTTTCTTTTTTTGCTTATTCATCCGGAAATCTTCGGATGAAAGCGTTAAAACCAAATCCTGTCCGGCTTTACTGGCATATCCAGACAAATCTTTTGAAACGCCGCTCCACACGTAAAAGCCTTGTTCACCGGCCTGAACAAAAGGCGTGATCTGCATTTTACCTTCATCGGAATAAGCTTTGGGAACATTAAAAACGTATTCCACTTTAAACGGCTCAAAGTTGTGGGGAGCACCCAGTTTTTGTGCAATGGTTACATCACCGGTATGTCCTTTCGGCATCTGTCCTTCGCTCCATCGGGGTATTAATTCCATGCCAATTCCTGTTTTGCTGAGTTGACGGGTAATGTCCATGCTTTCAGCGGAAATCCTCATTTCCAATGCATTGATGGCTTCCGGAGTATTGTAACTGAATTTATAATAGGAATGTGGATTGGCTACTACGACATCCGGCGCCGGAGGAAGGATTTTATCTTCGTTCAGCTTGATTTTCAGACTGCGGATTTTGATTGGAGCCGAAACCACCGAACCCCGACGTTCGAAAATGATGTTGACACGTTCTATTTTCCGGAGTTTCTCGAGGTTTTCGTGATAATCTGCCGGCACTACAACCATCTGTTTGTACTTTCCACCGCTACCAGCAAATTCTGACATTTTGTAAGTGTGTCCGTTGAACATGTAATCGCCTGCAGTACCGGCCTGCAGCGAGAATACAAATTCCATCTTTCCCTCGTTAATATATTCCTGGGGCATGTTGATCTCAAAAGTTACTTCCGATTGGGTACAATCACTCATCTGGATGTGCTGATAGGAATGAAGCCGTCCGTTTTCAATATTGCTGGTGGCAACATCGGTTGAACTGGCATCATTTTTCGACCACTTTGGCTGCAACACTGCTGCGTTTTCTTTTGCATCATACGAAATATTGATCTGCTTCGAACCCAAATGAACCAAGTCCACGGTCCAGAGGTTTGGGTTTGATAAATCGAGTTGAATTTCTTTATTCTGGCTAAAAGCAAATCCGGATGTCAACACGATTTCAGCTAAAAAAATAATTGATCGGATTACACTCCATTTGCACGGGATTTTCCCATTCAATTTTCTCATTTTTTTCTTTTTTCAGGTTTATCGAAGCAGCTCACAGAGTTTATTTATTAACACCGGTTGCAGCCCAGAAAACCAAATAACCGGCTTCCGATTTTTCTATCTGAATAGTTTTCAGGATGCGATTTGGGTCGGGGTGGACATTCAGCAAATCAATGTTATGATGATCCTTTTCGTTCATTTTGTTTGTCTTTCCCCATTTGGCCATATCATGAGCAAGATAACAAAAGTTCGGGTCGTTTGGCGAAATATCCATGTAATAATCAGGTACTTCGAACGATTTTGATTCGCTCCCATCAGTGTAAACCAGTTTTACCCTAATCTGTGAAGATCCTTCTGAACTGGTTAGCGCTAAAAGCAAGGATGTAAATTGCTTTGATGGCACTTCAAAACTAAAACTTCCGGCACGACTCACGGCAAACGTCTGGTTTGAAGTCGCATCCTTGTTTGAGTAATGTAGTAAAACCTCAGGATGTTTTTTGTTAGCCGGAAATAACGGGTTGTCTGGTAAGGCTTTGGGGTCTTTGTCGCCATTGAAAAGTGCGGCAGCCATGGTCAGATACCCGTCAGCTTCACCGTTACCATCGATGCCTTTGGTCCAGGTAACGAGTTTCCCGTCAGTTAGCGTTGTTACCGATCTAGCGTTCAGTATTTTGCTTAAGTCAATTTGAATTACTTTTTCTTTCTTCCCATATGATGCGGAAGTAAGGAGTACGAAGATGCAAGCTGAAAAGAAAATAAACCGGAGCTTTCTTCGCTGGAAAAAATTTTCAGATGGGTTGGTCATTTTAATCATTTTAATTGATAATGAGTTATTTGTTGTTTTGTATAGGACAATAAATCCTGATAATAGAACCAGAGATACATTTTAGTGCATTTTGAAGAAATTCCAGATTTCCCGGCTCGCATTGATATCTCTGTTTCCTGACCAGCCCGGCCAATCGTGCCCCCCATTTACCACCTTATAGAACAAGACTTCATTTCCGTTTATTCCATTCAAATGCCTTTCAGAAATAACAAAACTGCTGTCCTGTTGAATGATATCAGGAAGTGTATCGACCTTAATTTGCGTGCATTTGTTTTTTTCTACGAAAAACTTCAGCAAGTCAGGCGTCGATAAGTATGGACCGTAACCTTGATTGTCGGGTAGGTCTCCATTCCACCAGGTAATTTTGTCGGCGGTGCTGCTGATCATGAATACCGGGATTGGTTTTGAGTTTTGACTTTGGTCGTAAACCGATTTCATAATACACCCGCAGACAGGCGCAACCGCTTTAAAAATATTGGGGGCTTTGCAGGCCAGCATCACGCACATATCGGCGCCGCTCGACATGCCGGTTGCAAAGGTTTTTGCTTTGCTGATCCGATATTTTTTCTGAAGATAGGTGGCTAATCCGGTAAGGAATTCCACATCGTTCACTTCCAGGCTTTGCTTAAAGGAATATCCAACTTCCCAAAATGTTTTTCCTTCTTTATCTGTTAATCCCTGAGGATAGCAAACTGCAAATTTGTTTTCATCAGCAATCGCATTGAAACCCGTGGTTTTCATCATGTTTTGTGCATTGTCGGTATACCCGTGGATGACAAATACCAAGGGCGAATTTTCAGGAAGGTTGGAAGGTAAGTACAAAATGTACTCACGCTGCTTACCACCAATTTTTATTTTTCCTTTAACCGTGGAGCTTCCTTCTTTAGATCCAAAAGGAAGTATGCTGAAACACAATACCACTGCTATAAAATATTTCAATATCATTCTGTTGTTTTTTGATATTCATGACCTATGTACTCCAGTTTATTTCTGAATATTTTGGACGATCAGTGTTCTTATACTTTATAAAGATCTAAAAAATAACGAGATGGAGCAAAAATTTACAACCTAAGATTCTGAATCGCCCGGTCAACAATTTCCAGATCGCTGGTTCCCCGGAAACCACTGAATCCAATTCCAAACTTGGTTCCATCTTTCAGCGTAACCTGCTGTCCGCCTTCCCATCCAAGAAAATCGGGTTTCTGAATGCCAAACTGCCTATCGTCAATCTGTCCGGAATAGACCAGCTTCTCGTATTCTCCGGTTTTGTAGCCGGTTATCCAACTCTGACTGGCTTTTATCCAGGCAATTTTATACGATTGACGGCCCTGAACCTTGTCGTTTCCGAAGAGTTTTCCGCAAACGTTGTTGTCTTCGTCAATAATACAGATGGCCCAGTTTCCTCCGGAAATGTTCCTGTCGTCAGGATTGGCAAGGTATTCAGGAACTAAAGCCACGACAGCATCTATGATTTGATGTACTTTTTCCATTTCAATTTGATATAAATTTACTTTTACACCAACAATTTTTTGAATAATTCCACATCCAGATTGTGGTCGATAGAAGAAAAGAACTGTCCATTCGGTCCATCATTTTCGACCAATGCCGGAGCCAAAGCGCCAGGTAAAGTATCTTCAACCGCGTGATCGGCATTTGGGCCGCCCAAATCAGTACGTAACCAGCCCGGATCGAGGGTGTTGATTCGAACATTGGTATTTTTCAGTTTGAAAGCCAGGTCATCGGTCAGTTTATTGACCGCCCATTTTGATGCGCCATAAGGAGCAAGTTCAGGTTCATTCATAATTCCTGAAGTGACATTGATAACCCGTCCGAAACCGTTATCGATCATCGCCGGAATGAATGCTCCACATAAGCTGTACATGGCGAACACATTGACTTTCATTGTCAGCATCCATTCATCCCAGTTGTGTTCCCAATAATCCTTATGGTACGGAGTCATGACAGCAGCATTGTTATACAGGATATCCACCTGGATTTTCAGATCACGAACCTGTTTGATTACCTCATTAACCTGCTTTTCGTCAGACAATTCGCCGGAAACACAGTAAACTTTTACTCCGGAATTACTAAGATGGCCCAGTGTTTTTGCACAGCTTTCCTTGGTTCTTCCATGCACTATTACAGGATCACATGACAAAGTTGTGGGGGACAATATAAAATTGAATCTTTGTTCCAAACAAATAGAGATGCAATGACAATGTTAAATGATCATTACCAGAGCTTAATTCAACTTATATTACCCCAAGAGATATTCGATTATTTT
>JANXYV010000074.1 GCA_025355875.1 Prolixibacteraceae bacterium
CCTACTTCCGTTTTACTTGATATTGCAAAGTTAAGTTGTAATTTAGAAACTCGATAAAATGATTAAAATAAACACCATTCTTTTTGTCCACATGAACAAAACAGCCTTAAAATACCATTCTTTTTGTCCACTACGCCGAAAATTTCATAATGGAGCAGAAGGTGCGACCCCGGTGGGGTCGAATACTGAGTTCAGTTTAGATAATTTGCAGCTCATGTTTGAGTGAACCGGGAAAATGGAGTTGAGAAACACCTCATGTTTGGGTGAATTGACTTCAGGTGGGATCATTTGAAAATAAATCTCAGTTAAAAAAAGAAATCCCTATCTGGTATTAAAAAGAAAGAGGGTCCTGTCCCCCAACAGTCCCCTCTTCTTGAAATGCAACAAATTTAATTGTTGAAGAAAATGCGTTCTAAAAATTTATCTGAAATATATGACTTCAGATTTTGAAGGATAAAAACTCATTAGTCTTTATTGTACATTGAATCGTCGCCTGATTCTCCGGTACGGATACGATATGACTCTTCTACATTCCAAACAAAAATCTTTCCGTCGCCAACTTCACCGGTGTAGGCTGATTTTAAAAGGCAATCGACCGTTTTTTTAAGATTGATATCCCGAACAACGATGTTAAGCGTCCGCCGTGAAATAAATTCAGTATCCGAGGAAGTTCCGCGATATGAACCTTTCCTGTTTTTTTCATTACCCACGCCAACGGTGTCGTAGTATGAAAAAAAATCAATATCAATGGCATGTAACGCTTCTTTTACAGCCTGAAACTTTGATACTCTTATAATAGCTTCTATCTTTTTCATGTCAAATTAATTTAAATTGTTAATATTATTCTGAAGTTGCTGGCAGGTGCTTTCCAACCAGCATCTTTGTTTCAAATTTATGAAAAAAAACACCTAAAAAAGTTTCATTTCATTAATCATGATAAGCTTCAGCGCCATGTTCCCAAACATCCAGACCACCAGGTCCTGTTTCACCTTCTGGTTCAACCCTGAGTTTAAACGGATAAGGTAATTGCATTACTGCCCACATAACTAGCAGGGAAATCAACAAGGTACCTATAGTGATGGCAAAACTTCCAATTGCCTGAGCTTCCAGAACATCAAAACCACCGCCATAGAAAAGACCTTTTACGGGGGCTGAATTGTCGGCTCCCAAAGGTCCTGTTGCTCCATATTGTCCACTTGCGAACAATCCAAGTGACAAAGTTCCCCAGATTCCGGCAAACCCGTGTACAGATACAGCACCCACCGGATCATCAATCCGAAGGTATTCCAGTAAGTAGATTCCGCCAAATACAACCAGACCGGCCACTACTCCAATAAGTACTGATCCGAAAGGAGAAACCCAGTAGCAAGGGCAGGTGATGGCAACCAAACCGGCCAGCATTCCGTTTAACGCAAAGCCAGTATCAAATTTTCCTTTGAAAGGTCCGATCCACAATGCGCAAAGAAGAGCCGCCAACGAGCCGGTACATGCAGCAAGTGTTGTATTTGCGGCCACGCGTCCAATTCCTTCATAATCCATGGCTGAAAGTGTGCTGCCAGGGTTGAATCCGTACCAGCCAAACCATAACAGGAATGCACCAATGGTAGCTAAAGGCAAGCTATGAGCTGCGGGCAAACCGCCTTTCTCGTGGTTGTCGCGCAAAAATACACGACCAATTCGTGGTCCCAAAACAATAGCACCAGCCAACGAAACCATACCTCCAATAGTATGAACAACGGTTGATCCGGCAAAGTCGCGGAATCCTTGACCTAAGGAAGGTAAGAAGTTACCTGGCGTTCCCATTAATGCCAGGAATCCGTCGGGTCCCCAGGCCCAGTGACCGAGAATAGGATAAATGAAAGCAGTAACCGCAATACTGTATATAATATCACCACGGAAACTGGTACGTCCAATCATGGCTCCTGAAGTAATTGTAGAGGCTGTATCAGCAAAAGCAAACTGGAAGATCCAGTGGGCTAAAAGCGCTACACCTGTTGTACCGTAGGTTGCAGGTGCATTTTGCAAGAAGTAATATTGATTTCCAATAAATCCGTTGCCAGCGCCAAACATAAAGGCATAACCGATTGCCCAGAACGAAACACCGCAAATTGCAGTATCCAATACGCATTCCACCAAAATATTCACTGTTTCCCTTTTCCGGGCAAAACCGGCTTCGAGCATCACAAACCCAGCTTGCATACCAAATACCAATGCTGCGGCAACAAGTGTCCAAACGGTATTTAATGAATTTATGACTGCTGTTTCATGTGCAGTATACGTATCTGCTGCCATAGCCGAGAGTCCGAGTATGCCTGGCAGCATGATCATGGTCATAATAACCACAAACAGCCCTATCATTTTTCCTGCAAAGATGGTCATACCAAGTTTCCAGTTTTTTGGCTTCGACATGTTTTCATTCATTCGAACGAAAAATGAAGCCTTTTCAGGAGTAATTGTTCTTGCTTTCATATTCAATATTTTTAATTAACAATTCAAGTTTGTAAAGTTTTGAATACCAATTTCAGTTATAGACTAAATCCTACAACCATATACATCTTATTCTTTTCAGGATTGAAAACAACCTGTCCTGTCACAGGAACAGAAAAGCTATCGGTGATTTTGATTACTTTACCTGTACCAATGCCAAGGTTGCAAACTGCGAATTTTCCATCTGAAGTATGCCATCCGTCGCCTGCACCAACAGTGAAGTTTACATTTTTAAATGCGTAAACAGCCTGGAAATACTTGTCCTTACCTGCTGATCCAGCTACCGATGTTTTATTAAAGATGTAATTTGCACTCAGGCTTAAACCACCAATGGTGTATCCAGCATTAAATTCGATCGCATTTGTTGAATCTGAAGCAAATGATCCTCCCGATCGTGGATAGTAGTAGTCGGTGAAGCCAAGGCTAAAACCTTTAATCGCATAAGAAATGTATGGATCAGCTTCTGCATAACCGTGTGCATCAAACGATCCCCAGACTCCAACTGTCAGTCCACCCGTATTAAACTTTACTGAGGGCTGAAAAGCTGGTCCTGTACCTAATAGCGATCCTCTCCATATATAATTGCTGTAAAAATCAGCGCCAAGAGAGAAGGGAGATTTCTTTTCTTCAACCTGCGCACTCAGTTTTAGTGAACAGATTGCAAGAAGTGCAAAAACAACGAGGGTAATTTTCTTTTTCATGATACTTAATTTTAAGGGTTAAACTAATAATCTATCTATTTTCCTTTTTTCTTTTTAGCCTTTTTGAGTTCGATCGAATGAATTGATTTTTTATTCGGTGACCTCCCTTTGTTTTATTTACTCGGTCAAACATAGTTGAATATTTTAATAGTTTAATATGAATAAATAGAGGCAATGTCTGAATTAAAGATAAATTAACAAACAGAATGCACAATTTAATGGGGTTATATATTGAAAAAGTATAAAATATTTCATAGAGTGTATAAAAAAATAGGGGTATATTATAAAATAGTAAAATGTGAAATATTATATACTTGTTTCAAGGACTTGATTTTCAAATAGTCGTGAATATTTGTCTATATCTGTCTTTATGATAGAATAAATAAGTATATTATAGATATAAGATAGATATATGTAATGTATTTGAATAAAATGAAATATTTGACGAAAGTATTGTATTATAGGTGTGAAATATGAAAATTAATCTTTCGGAGACAGTTTTAAAGTAAGTTACTTCATTCCATTTCCGGAATAAGGAAGATCTCGACTTGTAAGGACCATTAGAAGCAATTCTGTATATTTGCGGTCCTATTGTTATGGGATCAATGAACTTTTAGGTTACAAAAAGCTCTTGTTTTGGATCCTTTAACAGGAAGAGTAACTTTTATCTGAAATCGTTTGATAATCAATAATGATAAAACCTCAATCCAGAAAGATACTTCTGATCATTAACCGAAATGCAGGCCAAAAGGAAGGAGCACACGTGATTGAAGTCGTTGTTCCCTTTCTGGAAGCAAATGGATTTCAAGTTGAATATTCCTATACCAATCACTCAGGGCATGCCACAGAGATTGCACTGGAAGCTTCCAAGATAGGTTTTGATACGATTGTTGCTGTCGGTGGAGACGGAACTGTGAATGAAGTTGCTCAGGCATTGATAGGTACAAAGATTCCAATGGGTATCATACCATTGGGATCAGGAAATGGACTGGCAGGCGAGTTGGGCATTTCAACCTCTATAAATCAGAGTTTGCAGACTTTGATCAATGGAAAGGACCTTGAACTTGATGTCTGGAAGTTTAATCAGCAACGATTTCTTTGTACAAGTGGAATTGGTTTTGACGCGGCAATTGCCAATAAAATGGATAAAGCTTCATCTCGAGGCTTTTGGAAGTACGCCAAATTAGTGCTTCAGGAATGTGCTTCATTTCAAACAACGGATGTAGAATTGAAAATTGACGGACAATCTATCAAAGAGGCAGTCTTTATGGTAACCTTTGCCAATGCATCACAGTTTGGAAACCGTGCATTTATTGCTCCGGGAGCCTGCATGACCGATGGACTGATTGATATAGTCGTGGTTAAAAAGTTTTCAAAAATATGGTTGCCGTTGTTTGCAGGAGCTCTTTTCCTTAAATTGATTCCTAAACTGCCTTTTGTTGATTGTTATCGAGCCAATCAAATCAAATTGGAACTGGCCGACACAAAGGTTTACCATTTCGATGGTGAGCCCAGAGAACTTGAAACTCCCGCTTTAATTTCCATGGAGAGCGAAAAAATAGTTGTTCGTTGCGGTAGGTAGGTTCGATATTTAATACTTAGTAATCTTATACTACTCCCTGAAATGAACATGCTCTGGAATTTTATTTTATAGGACGCGACACAAAAAGGGATGAAAATATAGTTCGTAGACGGGAGCTTGCCGGCATGAGAGTTCCTTCCGAACAATCAAATAATCAAATAATTATCAACTGTATTTTACATGAATTTAAAGCAGAAGTATGGCCAACTTGCTTTAGTCGCAGGTGCATCAAAAGGAATTGGCGCTGCCTTTTCCGGCTTTTTAGCTGAAGCTGGCCTGGATCTGGTACTGATTGCAAGAGATAAGGAAGCCCTCGAACAATTAGCAGACTCGCTGATTTCCAAATACAAAATCAATGTGACCAGTATCTGCTGTGACCTTTCGGATAGCCAGGCATCAAATCAAATTAAAAATGCGGTTCAGGGAATGGAGATCAATTTATTGGTATATAATGCAGCCCTTTCATACATCGGACCTTTTGAAAAAAGCAGTGTAGGGCACCACAATCAAATTGCCCAAACCAATATGATCACGCCCATGAATTTGCTACATATTTTTGGAGAGCAAATGCTTAAAAACGGGAGAGGGGCTTTGATATTGATGGCGTCCCTGGCAGGTTTTCAGGGAAGCGGTTTTTTATCGGTTTACGCAGCTACCAAAGCATTTAACCGGGTTCTGGCTGAAAGTCTTTGGTACGAATGGAAAGGCAGGGGTGTCGATGTCATTGCTTGTTGTGCAGGGGCAACTTCAACAATGAATTTTATTCAGACTAAACCTGAAAAAATGGGATTTTTTGCTCCGAGGGTTCTTTCGCCGGAAGAGGTAGTGAAAGAATGTTTTAAACAATTGGGTAAAAAGCCTTCTGCCATTACAGGTCGTGGAAATCGAATTGCCAGTTTTATAATGCAAAAAGTCTTACCCCGTGAAATGGCCATAAACATCATGGGAGATAACACCAGGAAAATATATCGTTTATAAATCTTCCATTTCCAGGCGAACCGGGTTCTTAATAAAGATAAGGTATTATCCGGTAAGGAACCTTTTTAACGTATTGCTCCCAAAGTTTTCCATATTTAAGTGAACATCGCCTGTCATCGTCTGCCTGGCGGGAAAACAGAAGTACGATATAATATATTGGATAAAGCCATGGCCAAAAGATGGAAGGATGCCCGGTACAAAGCACAATTGCAATGGCCATTCCAATTTCTCCCAGATAATTGATGTGTCTGCTCAGTCCCCAAAAACCACTCACCAGTAAAGTTTTGTTACCATCAGTAATCACTTCAGGAGTTAATCCTAAAAAATTACGGGTTGGATTTTTCTTGAAAAAGTATTTTTGCAGGTTTGCTCCACGTGATAAGCACCAGCTGATCAGGAAAATCAGGGTGTATACAATTAAAAAGTAGAACGGAGTTTGGGTACCAGGCAAATTTATGGTGAACCACAAAGGTATGGAATAGAAAAAAGGATAAAAAGCAATACATCCCCAGCCTAATTTGAAGCCGACACGTTCAGCAAAAAAATCGTATGTGTAAAGATGAACTTCTTCAAAAGAGAGGTAATCAACAACAAAAAAGGTAAGCAAAGCAGCGGCCAGGTAAATGCCCGGAGATTCATGCCCTGCATTCTGAATTTGATAGCGGGACACAAGATTCAGGACATTAAGTTCCAGCATGATGGCTCCTGCCAGATATAGCCACATCTTTGCGTCAATTTTTCCACCCCAAAGCTGAGGGTTCTCCAGCCTGCCAAAAAAGAAATCGGCGAAGAGACTTTTTTTAACCCGAGGGAAAGGCAAAACCATAGCTGCTGAGAAAATTAGTCCAAAAGTAATTGCTCCAGAAAGGGCGTTCCATCTGTTTTGATAGAACCAATCCCATTCAACAAAACCGAAAGAACACATTCCAAACCAGATCAACAGAATTGAAAAAAGAACCAGCGGCCCATTGAGCCGGTACCTGAGCTTTTGGTTGGAGCCTGTTTTATATACATAACCAGTGACCCATCGACCTGGCAAAATAAAGTTTAGTAAGAAAATGAAGAGATATACAAAAAACGGTGTTAAAAATCCAAACATTTGTTCCATGGTGTTCAATTTTAAGAACCTGTATTTTGAAAGTTCGTTTTTATCTCGACGTAAGGAAACCCTTCGATAATTGGCCTTGGTTTATTCTGAAGACAGTTTTGACCATTTTCATATGCTCAAAAAAAATGAAAAAGAAAAGGATTATCAGAGCCTGATAATCCTTTGTCCTAATTTAGTTTAGTTCGATCGGAAAATAGATTTGGTTAAAAGAGAAAAGGTTTCATCCGTTTTTAAAACCGATGCTAATATAAAGTTATTTGTTAACTCTTTTTGTGATTTATTAATAATAAATTAACCTGTAAGTCATCCCTCTTTTAAGACCTTATGTAAGAGTCTGTTTTTCAATAGTGAAATTTTCCTGACATGTTTTATAATATATTTCGGGCAACTGCAATTTGTTTGAGGACAAAATTTTTACACTTAAATGTCAGGAACAAAAATAAACTCGCTTATAGAACAAGATCCTTTCAATTTTATTAGTTTTAAAATCGTTATCCAAATAAGTTCCAAATCAAAACCAGTCGAATCGAAATGTCTTACATCATGAGTAAATCAAGAAGAAATATCATAGTAGCTTTAGTCCTTTTACTTTCTTTCAATGAGGCTCATTCTCAATCAAGGGACCCAATAGTTACGACCTTGTTCGAGAACAGTTATAAGGTAATTGATGCCATGCGTTTACCGGGTGGCTTTTATCTGGATGCACTGGAGTTGACACCTGGCACAGGCATAAAGCCCTGTGCACTCAATTCAAATGGTGTCGGGTTGATATCGCTTTGTATTGCAGATGCTATGTATAAAAAGACCGGTGATTCAACAAAATGGGACAAGAAGGCCGAAAGCAAGGCTTTAATAACTATCAATGAATGGATTAGGTTGAAAAACACGACGGGTGCAACCAATGTCAACGGATTATTTCATCGTTATTTCAAACCAACCGATGGATCATGGGTTTGGGTCACCGAACACAGTACGATCGATAATGCCATTTTAGCTGCAGGATTTTTGTTCTGTAAAAACTATTTCCATAACAATGCCGACATTGTCAATAAAACAAACATCTTGCTGAAATCCATGGACTTTACTGCGGCTGTTTCGGCAAAAGGTGACCAGTTGTACATGGTCCTCGACGACAAAGGAAATCCAACACTTATAGCAAATCCGTTCAATGAATACCTGTTTTTGGCCTGGTTTGCAAAAAATTCAAATCCTTCATTTCCAAGATACAGCAGCGCCCAAACTTATTGGAATAACAAATACTCAGATGCCAGTAAGCTTCCAAAATACAATTATCCTGATGGAAACATGACCTTGACCGAAAACAATTCATTTGCTCAGCCTTCCTTTCAGCTACAATTCTGCTATTATTATTGTCATTATATTGGAAACAATGGCGATTACATGAAATATTTCGCGAATATGGCTATAGCAGATAAAACCTGGTGGCAGGATATCGCTGGTCAGCAAACGGCCTGGGGATGTGGCGCCGGTGAAGATCCGGGAGGTGGCTACTCAGCTAATGCAGTCAATAATAACCCAGGCAAAATCGTTTCCCCGCACATTATTGCCGGTTTCAGCCCAATATCGCCCAATGTGAAAAACGATATGATTGCATTGTACGACCTCGGAAAAGGAGTTGGAGTTTATAAAATTCCTGGCACCAATTATGATTTCCTCTGGAGATACAAATCAAATCTGCCTCTCCTGAGATGTAACTATGTGCAGGGAGTTGACTTTTCAACCATGTTGTATGGACTGGCCGCTTTGCCTGAATACTTGGGACCAGCCTTTTTCACTACATACAACGATTTCGATTATGATCCTCTTGCTTCATCTTCAAAAGAGTTGAAACAGAATTCCGGATCTCTTGAAAATTTTCCAAATCCATTTACCAACCAGACTAATATTGAGTTTGAGCTTTCTAAAAGGGCTCAGTTATCACTCGAAATTTATACTTTGAACGGACAGAAAATCAAGCAGTTGATTGACTCTGAAATGTCAGCCGGAAAACATACAATATCCTGGAATGCCCGCGATGAACGTAATATTCAAGTTGTACCTGGAATTTATGTTTGTCGAATGTTAGTGGCGAATCAGCCGGAAATATCGAGACAAATGCTGGTTGTGAAATGAATCGAAAAGTATAAAATTGATCTGCAAAATTCGAATTCTGCATAATGAATTAGATTTGCGATAAACCTATCGGAGTATAATCAGTCAATCATGCATCTGTTTTCAAAAGTAGTTGGTATTTGTAGAAAGAAATGATGAACGATTATAACAATGAGAATCAAAACAAATTTGAATTTTACAGGAAGGAAACATGACGACGAGCCGTTTTCGGAAAAAATGATAAGAATAAATGCCAGGTATTTGTTCTCGATCATAGGTTTTGGAATCGGCGGTCTGATCAGCGTCGGAATACTCGTTCTGGAAGACGATAAGATCGATTTGACCGATTTTAGCTACCATTCCGATTTGTACCACCTTTCCATTCCGATACTTTGTGCTCTGCTCGCTACTTTTGGAGGGTTTTTCTTCGGTAAAAAGCAGGATAAAAATCAGGCTGCCATTCAGAAGCTCTTTTTAAACCAACAGTTACTAAACCTAATCTTCGACAATCTGCCAGTTTTAATTTCTTATTTAAATCCTGAGCTTAGGTATATTTATGTCAATAAAACATACGAAAACTGGTACGGCATTTCGGTCGAAGATATTGAGGGAAAGCTTGCTAAAGATATCGTTGATGAAGAAACGTTCAATCTGATCAGGAAGAGTGCCACAAAACAGTTGAACGGTGAAACTATTAGCTTTGAAAACGAACGGATATTTAAAGGTGAACGACATTTTGTACACACGACCCTGATCCCTCAATTGGGCCTAAATAATGAAGTTCTGGGCTACTTCACCGTTGCTGCAGATATATCTGAACTTCGGAATAGAGAGATCCAAATTGCTGAGCAAAACCTGGAACTGGCCGGGCTAATTGCTACCAAAGATAAATTCTTCTCGATTATTGCGCACGATTTAATTAACCCATTCACTTCTTTGCTGGGATTTTCGGAGTTGCTTTTTCACGACTTTGAAACCTATGATGAAAAGACAAGGAAAACATATATTGAAGCGATTTTTGAAAGCGCCCATAACACGTTTAAGTTACTTGAGAATCTCCTTTCGTGGGCACGCTCGCAGCAGGGAAAAATTGAGTACAATCCTTCGGTGGTGAACCTTCATAGCTTGATTGACGATAACCTGACCCTGTTTAACCAATTGGTACATAAAAAGAATATCCTGTTGGAATCAAAACTTGAAGAAGATATGTTCCTCACTACCGACCGCGATCTGATTAATACGGTGATTCGAAACCTCGTTTCAAATGCGATAAAATTTACTCCGGAAGGTGGTAAAGTTACGGTGTCAGCAAATCTGATTTCGAATGACCACAACGATTCCATGGTTGAAGTCTCGGTAATGGACACAGGTTTCGGCATGGTAGCATCCCACGTCGACAAACTGTTCAGGATAGAAAGTAACTATTCTTCCACTGGTACACAGGGAGAAACCGGAACCGGATTAGGCCTGATCTTATGCAAGGAATTCGTTGAAAAATGTAATGGAAAATTATCGGTTAAAAGCGTGTTAGGCAAAGGAAGTGTGTTTACATTTGCAATTCCAATTAAATAACGTCATGACTAGTCTGAAATATCACTGGAAACCCAAAGCTTATCTTAAATTACTGATCTTGTTCCTGTTGGGTTTGCCTCAGATTTTGATAGCGCAGAGTACCCTACAATCATTTCTGGACAGTGCAATGATCAATAATCCGGAAGCCAACTCCATCCATTCGCAAATACAGTCGTACCAGTATGACAACCAGATGATTGAGGCTGTACTTCGTTCGCCAAAAGCCTATGTCAGTTCTGAACTTCTGGTTGCCCCATATTTTAACAACGACGGGAAACTGGTGGATACCAATCCTTCGGATCAGGCGATTGGCTATGACATTGGCATTACCAACGGAGGATTGTATTCCTTTCTTTTTAACCTGGAACTTCCGGTACTGAAAGGCAAGCAAGTGACCCATCTTCAGGAGCAAAATCAAGTTGAAATTGACAAGCTTAAAACACGGTTAAGTCTGATAGAAAACGAGTTAAAACGGTCGATTGGCGGCCAGTATTTTGATGTTCTGGCACTGCAAGCCACGGTTGAAAGCAACAAAGAAAATAATTCCATACTGAACGAAGAATTCAACCTGATCAAAATCCTTACCACTAAAGGTCTCTACCGGTTTTCTGAATACAGGCTGCTGGAACTGGAATTGAAATCAGATTCGGTCGATTTAAAAGCTTCGGTTACCGAACTTGAACTGGCAGTTCGCCAGCTTAAAGTGGCCTGTGGCATCCGGAGCCGCGAAATTTCAAAATTGGAGGATCCCCTGATGGTTGCGTCTGAATTGCTTAATAAGCCAACGCTTTTTATCCAATCGTTTACAAACGATAGTATGACTACGATTGCCCAGCGAAAGGTTTTTAACGATCGCTATCTTCCGCAAATGACTGTTTTTGCCAATTCAGGGTTGAATTCAAATTCGATTCCTTATATACAGAAGCACTTTGGGATAAGTGCCGGAGTCCAATTCACTTATAACCTGTTTGATGGCCGCCAAAGGAAAATCAATGAGGATCTGCTTATGCTGCAGTTGAACGAAGCTACTGTTCAAAAAGGATTAAAGGTTAATGAAGTAAAAACCCAGGCAGATACCTATCTGAAAAATATTGAAAAACTGAAGGCAGAACTTCAAAAGGAAAAACAGATTCAGTCGGAATATAAGGAATTGTTCACCCTTTATCAGGATGAAGTAAGGCGCGCACAAATCAGCATGATTGAATTAATCGCCCTGTTGAAAAAACGAAGCAGCATCAACCTGGGGGTAACTTTAAAAGAAATTTCCATAAATAAACTCATCAATGAATATAATTACTGGAACCGTTAGATTGAAGGAAAAAGAAAAAAGGCTTGCCCTGAGTTTTATCGAAGGGAAAAAGGATAAATGCCGGAATCATTTACTGTGGATGGGTCCATTGTTGCTTTTATGGATGCTGATATCCGTTTCGTGCAAATCAGGCCAACAAGTTAAGGAAGAGGAGCTCATTGCAAAAACTGATGTACAGGTTTGCGCTCCGTTTATTGGAGATGCCGAACATTTTCTTAGTTTTCATGGGGTAACCAAATACATGCAGACCAATGAAATAAGAGCAAAACTGACGGGAATTGTCACCGGTGTCCATTGCGGAATTGCCGAAAATATCACCGTAAATCAAGCCTTGTTTATCGTCCAGCCGATGGAAGCCGCTGCATTGCAAAAAACAAAAATTCGCAACCAAATGCTTACCAGTCTATCGGATACCATTTATTCCCATGTGTCAGGACAAATTAAAAACCTGAATGTTCAGACCGGAGATTTTGTCCAGTCAGGCGATATTTTGGCCAGTTGTGTGCGATCTAATTCATTGAGGATTATTGTTTTTATTCCTGTCGAGCAGATTTCAGTAATTCAAAAAGTCAGGGATTGTTCGGTGATTTTGCCGGATGGAACTTCGGTGTCAGGTAGAATTTCGGCAAAACTTCCGGTCAATGATGCGAATGATCAAACTCAGGCTTATATTGTTGAAACACAAAGTGCCCTTGCGATTTCAGAAAATATCAATCTTATGGTGCATGTATCAACCGGACAACTTCAAGATGCGCTGTTCGTTCCTGAAAGAGCTGTTTTGGGCAATGAAGAACAGAACAGTTTTTGGGTCATGAAACTTTTGAATGACTCTGTATGCACAAAAGTCATCGTACAAAAAGGGCTGCAAAAAGACAGTATGGTTCAGGTTCTTGGTTCAGATCTGACTATCAACGATTGGGTGGTTTCTGAAGGCGGTTACGGTTTGCCCGACAGTGCCCGGGTCAGCGTAACCAATAAAAAGGATGGTGCAGGCGGAACTCAGAAATCGGCTCCGAAAATAAAATCAACCAGCAGCAGACATTAGAAAAAAGTCATTAGTCATTCGAGAAATAGTTTTTTGAAGTTTTTCCCAATGACTATTGACTTCTTCCTGATCTTAAAGAGTCATTTGTAAAAAGGAAAAGCAAAAAAAGGAACATCACTGAAAATTAACTGATCATGCTGATAGAAAGCTTCCATCATAAATTTAAACATCCTTTTGGGATTGTGCTTTTGATACTGGTAGCAGCCGGTATTTTTGCCTACACGCAAATGAAGGTGGAGCTGCTTCCAAATGTGACCTTTCCAAAGGTCAAAATCATTGCTGACAACGGAGAACAACCTATTGATATTATGTTGGTAAGTGTGACCCGTCCCTTGGAAGCGGCAATTAAGAAAAGTGAAAACCTCCGGATCATTCAAAGTACCACTTCCCGCGGAACCTGCGAAATATCTGCCTTTTTTAACTGGGGTTCCGACATTGACCTGGCCAGGCAACAGATTGAAGCCCGAATCAGCGAGAGTGGACCTGAGCTTCCGCGCGGCCTGAAAGTGACCATTGAAAAAATGAACCCGTCCATTCTGCCGGTTGCAGGTTATTCGCTCGAAGGAAACCTTAGCCCGGTGGAATTGAAGATTCTGGCTCAATACACGGTAAAACCATTTCTGGAACAAATCAGTGGCGTTCGCGAAGTGTCGGTGATGGGCGGTCGCAACAAAGAATACCAATTGGTTCTGGATGCAGCGAAAATGAGCAGTTTTGGAATCACTCCAAACCAACTCGGCGATGTGCTGACACAAACCAACACCATAAAGTCGAACGGTTACCTGATCGACAACAACCGTCTTTACCTCACACTAACCGATGCTTCGATCCGGAATTTGGAACAGCTTGAAAATACGGTGGTCAAAAGCAGTGTCGCAAACACGGTCATGGTGAAAGACATCGCCAAAGTGCAGATTGCCGGTCAGGTTGAATATGTTCGGATAAAAGCCAATGGAAAGGATGTTCCCCTGGTGGCTATCATGAAGCAGCCCGAATCAAATCTTTCTGACATCGACAGCCAATTACAGACGAGGATTACCGAATTAAACAACCATCTGTTGCCCAAGGGGGTAAAAATGGTTCCGTATTATAATCAGGCCGAATTTGTTGAGTCGGCTATTAAAAGTATTCGCGATGTGCTTTGGGTAGGGCTTTTGCTGGCAATCCTTGTCACTATGCTTTTTCTTCGCTCGTTCAAGAGCAGCCTGGCCATCCTGATCACAGTTCCTTTGTCGCTCTTGCTCACCGTGGTTGTTTTGTTGAGCTTGGGCTACAATTTTAATATTATGACTTTGGGTGCGATTGCAGCCGCGATTGGTTTAGTCATTGACGACGCGGTAGTGGTGGTGGAACAAATCCACCGTACCCACGAGGAGCATCCGGAGGAAAACTATCATTCGGTTGTTCCTAAAGCAATTAAATATCTTCTTCCGGCCATGATCGGCTCATCGCTCAGCACAATTGTTATTTTTCTTCCTTTCAGTCTGATGACAGGTATTGCCGGGGCTTATTTCAATATTATGACACGCACCATGATCATAACCTTGACCTCTTCTTTTTTCGTTACCTGGTTGCTTCTTCCGGTCATTTATCTTCTCTTTTTCGGGCACATGCAGGAAAAGAACCTCAAACCTGCCTTGGTTCACAAACGAAACTGGGTATTATTTTTCGTGAAGAGACCTGCCATTTCAGTAATAATTGTTGTGGCTATGCTTGCTGGTATTTTTCTGATTTTCCCCACGCTCCCTTCAGGATTTTTACCTGAAATGGATGAAGGTTCGATCGTGCTCGATTTTGATAGCCCTCCCGGCACTTCGCTCGATGAAACCGAAGTGATGTTGAAAAAGGTGGACCAGATTATTGAGAAAGTTCCTGAAGTTGAATCCTATTCACGACGGACCGGAACCCAAATGGGTTTCTTTATCACTGAACCTAATCGTGGCGATTACCTGATCAAATTAAAAGACCAGCGTGGTAAAACTACCGAGGAAGTCATCGACGAAATCAGGAAGCAAATTCAGGTTTCGTTACCGGTTTTAATCGTCGACTTTGGACAGGTAGTTGGCGACATGCTGGGCGATCTGATGAGTTCGGTGCAACCCATCGAAATCAAGCTCTTTGGGAATGATATCGGACAAGTTCATGAATATGCCCGGAAAATTGCGGATGTGGTGGCCGAGGTACCTGGCACTGCCGATGTTTTCAATGGAATTGTGATTGCCGGTCCTTCTGTATTTGTCAAACCTGATTATACCAAACTGGCCCAGTTTCAACTGAGTCCTGATGTTTTTCAGTACCAGATGGAAACGCGTCTTGGGGGCATGGTGGCCGGTAGTGTTCAGGAACCCCTTCAGATTTGCGATGTTCGCATGATTTATCCCGATCGGGAGCATATCAGCGTTGATCAGATGAAGCAATCGAAAATATTTTTGAATGACGGGCAACTGATGCCATTGAGCCGTTTTGCACAGGTCAGCCTGTCGAAAGGGGTTGCCGAGATTAACCGCGAGAACCTGAAGAACGTCGATTATATCACGGCCAGGTTGAACAACCGCGATTTGGGCAGCACCCTGATTGACCTCCAAAAGGCTATTGAAACTAAAATCAACCTTCCTCCCGGTCTCCATATCGAATATGGGGGCGCTTTCAAAGAACAAAAACAGGCTTTCAAGGAATTGATGCTGATTTTGATTTTGGCAAGTTTGCTTGTATTTGCGGTGATCCTGTTTTTATTCCGGAAAATTAAAGTGGCCTTGCTTCTCATCTTTCTGGTGTTGCTGGCGCCTGCCGGAAGCGGTCTTTTCCTTTATTTGCTTTCGGTTCCGCTCAATGTCGGAAGTTATGTCGGGATTATCATGATCATTGGAATTGTCGGCGAAGCATCCATTTTCACTTATCTCCAGTTTATCGAAGAACGAAAAAAGGGAACACCAGTAACCGAATCGATTGTTTATACTATTTCGGTGCGCCTTCGCCCCAAACTGATGACGGCTCTGAGCGCTATTATCGCCTTACTTCCGTTGGCCATAGGTATTGGTTCCGGAGCACAGATGCATCAGTCGCTGGCGATTTCGGTGATTGGGGGATTGGTTTTTGCCCTTCCGGTATTGCTTATCGCCCTGCCAACCTTCCTGAAAATGATTGAAAAAGACGGAAATCCGGAAATTCCTGAATTCCTTTAGATTTGGATATTAAATTTAAGGAATGAAGATCTTAATTGTAGAAGATGAAGTTGAATTACTTTCAGCGATAAGTAATTATTTAGTTGAGGCTGAGTTTATTTGCGAAATGGCTCCTAGTTTTGACTTGGCTGAGGAAAAGATCTCTTTGTACGAATACGATATCATTCTTCTGGATATCACCCTGCCTGACGGGAATGGCCTGGATCTGATCAGTTCTATCAAGAAAAACAAATTTAAAACCGGGATTATTGTCATTTCAGCAAAAAACTCTCTCGATGATAAAATTTCTGGGCTCGACCTCGGAGCCGACGATTACATGACCAAACCTTTCCAGCTTTCGGAACTGAATTCCAGAATTAAGGCGGTCTTGAGAAGAAGAAGTTTTGATGGTTCAGAACTTATCCAATTCAATGAAATTGAAGTGAATACTGAAAGCAGATCAGTTAATGTTGCCAGTTTGCCTGTCCTTCTGACAAAAAAGGAATATGATTTATTGATGTACTTTCTGGTCAATAAAAATCGCCTGCTCACTAAAGAGTCTATTGCAGAGCATTTGTGGGGCGACAATATCGACCTCGCCGACAATTTTGATTTCATATACACCCACATGAACAATCTCCGTAGGAAAATACTGGCCTGTGGTGGTAACGACTACATCAAAACCGTATATGGAATGGGCTATAAATTCACCGAAAAATGAAACTGCTTACCAAACTAAATACACGGTATATTTCATTTTCCTTGTCGGTTATGGTGATTTCCGGAATCCTGATTTATCTTGCAATTTCTGTCGTCGTGACCAGGCAACTCGATGAAAAGCTGACCGATATTTCTACCCGCATCAGTCAAAAACTTTGCGAAGGCGGGAAAATTGACTGGTTACAACCGTTTGCTGAGGTTTCTGAAATTAAAACAGTTCAGGAATCAAGTTCTTTCTCAGATACTCTGATTATGAACACAAATGAAAATGAGATGGAAGAATATCGTCAGCTCGCAGTGGTAAAACCGATTGGCAGAATTCATTATCAAATTGTTGTTAGAGAATCAAAACTTGAATCAGAAGATTTAATTGGAACGCTTGCCGGTATTACTTTGCTTGCAATTTTATTCCTGACTGTCAGTTTAATTCTTGTCAACCGGAAAGTTGCCCGGTCAATTTGGAATCCCTTTTATAAAAATCTTCAGTCAATTGGAGAGTTTTCAATGCGCGAACATTCTCCGATTACTCTGGTAAAGACCGGAATAGCAGAATTTGATGAACTCAATGAGGCGGTGATTCGATTGATGAATCAGATTATTGTTGATTTTAATAACCTGAAACATTTTTCGGAAGATGCTTCGCACGAAATTCAAACACCATTGGCAATTATTACGGCTAAATTGGAAAGCCTTCTGAATGATGCTGACCTAAACGAAAAGCAATTAAAAACCATTCAATCGGTGAGGATTTCATTACATCGCTTGTCGAAACTCAACAAGGAACTACTGCTGTTGACAAAGATTGAGAATAACCAATTCTCTTTGGTTACAAAGCTGAATCTGTATCATCTATTTCAGGAAAAACTAGATGAATTTCAGGAATTGCTGGAACTAAAGGGGATTTCAGTTGAAAATCAATTGACTGACATTTTTGAGATGAATGGTAACCCGGTTTTGGTTGATCTGTTGGTCAGCAATTTGATTTCAAATGCCATCAATCACAACATTCATGGAGGTCTGATCCGGATCATCCACAAATCGGATGGGTTCGAAATATTAAACACTGGGCTGGTCAAAATTTCAAATCCGGAAAGGCTATTCTCCAGGTTTTACAAGGAAAATGCCTCATCAAATTCAGTTGGACTGGGACTTTCCATTGTTTCAAAAATCTGCGAAGTGCAGAAATGGGATATTCATTACCGAATGGAAGGAAACTTGCACTGTTTTAGTGTAGATATACCTGACACAAAATTTTAATTTACCGGAAAGGGACTTTAACTTCATATTTCCTTTAGAATTTGATGTTAAATTTGACTTATAACTTTTAAATCTACAAAAATGAAAACAACAATTCTTGTACTCTGTTTAGCTGTGATTTGTTTAGTTACCAATGCCCAGAAGACACCTCCGGTTGTAGTGAGTAAGGCATTCGCCGAAAAATTCAAAAGTGCCGAAAAAGTAAAATGGAGCATGGAAGATGCCAAAGAATGGGAAGCCGAATTCATGCTGAACGGCAAAGAATCCTCTGCTTCATACGACCTTTCCGGAAAATGGCTCGAAACTGAAATGGAAATTAAAAAAGCTGATCTTCCTGCAGCAGTAAAAACATCGCTCGATAAAGAATTTGCCGGCGCTAAAATTGAAGAAGTCAACCATATCGATTCTCCGGATTTTACCGGTTACGAAATCGGTCTTGAAAGCAAAGGAAAAAACTACGAAGTTAAGGCCACCAAAGAAGGAAAGCTAACTTCAAAAGAAGAACCAAAAGAGAAGAAGGACAAGGACTAATCTGAAAACTTTTTGTAATCAAAAAGCTTACCTGACCCGTAAGCTTTTTTTATGCTATTATTGCACCTCTATAGATTCAAACAATGAAGTCATTCATTCTAGCCGTTATTTTCTATTCAACTGTACTGTCTGGATTTGCCCAAACCGACAGCATACCTGTTAAAGAGCCAGACACAATACATTTCCTGAAAAAGCAGATTCTTCCGCTCAGTCTGATTACTGCCGGAGCACTATTAAACATTGGTAACATCAAGGAGTTTGTGCACGAACATACCCCAATGACAAACAACAGCCTTGACGACTATTTCCAATACGTTCCAGCAGCCGAAATGTATTTGTTCGATGCCTTTGGAGTGAAGCACCGGAACAATGTCTTCAATCAAACGAAATACTTGTTGATTTCGCAGCTTGCTTCAAGTATCATCGTTCAATCGCTCAAGAAGATCACCGATGTTGCCCGACCAACCGGCGCGCCTGAATCTTTTCCGTCGGGACACACCGCTTTTGCTTTTGTCAATGCAACGGTTTTGTTTCATGAGTTCAAAGAAACCGACCCATGGATTGCTTACAGCGGCTTTGTTGTTGCTACCGCCACCGGATGTTTGCGCTTAACCAACAATGCGCATTGGCTGCCCGATGTGGTGGCCGGAGCCGGTATTGGAATGTTAACAGCTAACGTGGTGTATTGGCTTGAACCCTTAAAAAAACTTCAGATTCATTCGGGCAGGAACAAGGTATCGTTTATGCCCATGGTAGGTTATAAATCTGCATCGCTGGCCTGCAATTTTTAATTATTCGAGTTTCCGGGATGAAAAAAGTATTTGCTTTCAGTTTGGTTGCAGATTATTTTTGGTTGCTCTCGCCTGATCTGACTAAAGCACAAACGAGCCTTCCGGATTCTTAAAAGCAGAAAAACAGATTCATAATGGAATTCGGATTTGAATCCGAAAATGTACTTAGGTACTTTAGGTACTCAGGTTGAGGTTGTAACCGGTATGAAAGGGATAAATTACGCCGTATTTGGAATCAGCAATACACTGAACAGGCAACTTGATTATAAATCAAAAGTAGGAATTGGTCTGATGATGGAATATATTGGTTCTCGCTTCGCAGATTATTGTGGAAAATGGAAAACTGGATGAAATGGATATGCCTTTTGACCGACACCTCGTGTTAAGTATTTATCCATCCTATAAATTAGTGATAGACAGACTGTCACTGGTAATTCAACCTGGGTTTTACCTCTACCGAAAAAAATCAATATTGATGACACCTTCCTTTTATCAACGGATTGGTGTGAAATATCACTTCACAAAAAATGTCTTTTTCGGGATCAGCCTGAGAGCCTATGATTTCTACAAATCGGATTTTATCGAATGGACTGTGGGTCACCGATTAAATTGGTAAATTTAAAGATGGTCTGTTCATACGTCAAAATGCACTTTTCATAACAAATTTCTACTATTTCATATAATCGTTCAAAGAAATGAATGATTTGTTGAATTAGATTTTGTAAATTAGAAACTGAATTTTGATCATCCGAGGGGTAAAATCTTTCAGTGTTTCTATCCTCCCAAAAATCAAATCCACTTTTAAATTTTTTCGGTATGTCTTTTTTTGAATTGACCGATGAATTTTATTTTACCGCAGTACAATCCGGCAAAATCAGAACCTGAAAATTCTCAGCCAACGTGCAAAAATAGGATGCAAATGGTCATAAATTGGTTGTAAATGGTCGTTGCAACGATGTAAATGGTCATAAATAGGTTGTGAAAGGTCGTTGCAGTGATGTAAAAGGTCATAAATAGTGTGTAAATAGTGATTTCGGAAGTGTAGATGATCATATATGCGCGGTAAATCTTCATTTCGACGATGTTAACACAGGTTAAGAAGGTGTAATAATGCATTTAGGAACAGTAAAAACGAATAACCAAGCGAAATAACTTCATATCGGAGTTCATCAAATCCTCTTCCGAAAATCCGGGTATCGGATTTTTACTACGCATAGAATTATTTTTCTTCCAAAAAACCAAAAAATTTATGGACAAAAGGTTTGAAAACAAAATGACCATGTTGAAGACTACTTTAGGTCTTCTGCTACTTCGTGAATCAATCTGGCACATTTCGGAGCCTTTGGCTGTGGCCATTGAAGAACTGACAGGCTTGATTGCACAGATTGAAGAAATTCAACAAATGACCGGCGAAGACAATTCAGGTCTTTCTGCTTCGAAGAAGTTGGAAAAGGATGCCTTGATTAAACAGGCATTCGAACTAACTTCGATTATTTTTGCAATGGCTAGCCGGAACAAAGATCAGGTATTGCTTGCCAAGGTCGATTTTCCGATTTCCGAGCTTATGCATTTGCGCGAAAGTGAGCTGGCTACCAGGTGCAAGAATATTTTAGAATTGGGACGATCAAATCTGCCCCAAATAATAACATTCGGAACCTCGGAAGTAAAGCTGACTGCGCTGGATGAGCAAATTGCACATTACAAACTCAGTTTACCAGTCCGCCGGATATCGGTTTCTGAACTCAAAGCAGCCAACAAAAAGTTAAAAGAACTGCTTAAACAGGCCACTGACTTGGTTACCGACCAGATCGACCGGATGCTGGTTCAGTTTGGAACAATCAATCCAGACTTTTATAACGCTTACTTAAATGCACGTAAGGTGGTTGATTACGGCATCCGGCACGGAAAACCGGAAGACCCTATAAATCAGGTTCAAAACAAAGTCTAAAAAATAGAACCTTGGGGTGGTTTGTTATGTGCGGGTCGCGCGATAAAAAGTGCGGCTCGCACAGTTTTTTAATTTAGTTAGAAGATACATAATAAATGCTTATATTGCAGACTGAAGTACTGGAATACCCGCGTGTTAGATTTAAAAATCTGGTATTCAAATAGTCAGGCGCAAAAAGTATGGTAAACTTTTCGGTATTTGCTAGTTAGCGTTCATTGTAAAAAAGACACAGCGACAGATTGACAACGGAAAATTTGCTGCAAAAAGACAGAAAAGAAAAGTGGAAAATGCCAACACAAAACAGCACATTTGCAAACCGCACAAGCCGACACACGACCAAAGTTTGCAAAAGAGCTGTTTTCTTGCCAACGCACCGCTGAAAATTGATACATTTGAATTTTAAATATAGAGACTAAAATAAATGAGTGAAGACCAAAAAAGAGTATTAGAACAACAGCTTTGGAACATTGCCAATACATTGAGAGGCAAGATGAATGCTGACGAGTTCCGAGATTACATACTCGGATTTATTTTTTATAAATACTTGTCGGAGAAAATGGAGATTTACGCAAATACCATTCTGAAACAGGACAAAATAAAATACCACGACATTCAGGAAAACACGAAACAAGGCAAAGAATATATTGAAGCCATAAAAGAAGAATCGCTTGAAAAATTAGGTTACTTCTTGAAACCTTCTGAATTGTTTGGAGAAGTTGCAAAGCGTGGAAATGGCAACGGAAACAAGGACAAAGAAAGCAATTTCATACTCGAAGACTTACAAAAAATCCTGACCAATATCCAACTCAGTACAATGGGAACTGCAAGCGAAGAGGACTTTGACAATCTCTTTGAGGATATGGATTTGAACAGCACCAAACTAGGAAAAACACCCGAAGCAAGAAATGAAATTATTGCAAAAGTGCTGTCGCACCTTGACAAAATTGATTTCAAACTTGAACATACCGAACTTGACGTTTTGGGCGACGCTTACGAATACCTGATTGGACAGTTTGCCAGTGGAGCAGGAAAAAAAGCGGGTGAATTTTACACACCGCAACAAGTTTCAATGGTTTTAGCTAAATTGGTTACAACAGGAAAAACCAAACTAAAAACTGTTTACGACCCAACTTGTGGTTCTGGTTCGTTATTGTTGCGTGTAGCAAAGGAAGTAAAAGAAGTAAGCAACTTCTACGGGCAGGAAATGAACCGCACAACATACAACCTTGCCCGAATGAATATGATTTTGCACGGAGTGCATTACCTTAAATTCGACATAAAGCAAGAGGATACCTTAGAACATCCGCAACACATTGACAAACAATTTGAAGCCATTGTAGCAAATCCACCATTTTCGGCTGAATGGAGTGCAAACCCATTATTTACAAGTGACGACCGTTTTAGCCAATACGGGAAATTGGCCCCAAGCAGTAAAGCCGATTATGCTTTTGTTCAACATATGATTTACCATTTGGCTGACAATGGTACAATGGCAATTGTATTGCCACACGGTGCTTTGTTCCGTGGTGGAGCAGAACAACACATTCGCCGATACCTGATTGAAAACAAAAACTTTTTAGATGCAGTAATAGGTTTACCTGCCAATGTTTTCTATGGTACAAGTATTCCGACCTGTATATTGGTTTTCAAGAAATGCCGTGAAAACCCCGATGATATTCTATTTATTGATGCCAGTAACGAATACGAAAAGATAAAAACGCAAAATGTATTGCGTGATGAACATATTAACAAAATAATAGATACATACCGCAACCGCACCGAATTAGAGAAGTACAGCAAAAAAGCTACCCTTGAAGAAATTGCTAAAAACGATTACAACCTTAACATACCAAGGTATGTGGACACGTTTGAAGCGGAAACTGAAATTGACATTGAAGCCATTGCAAAAGAATTAAAAGCATTGGACGAAACCATAAAGGCAACCGACAGCACTATTGCCGAGTTTTGTAAAGAACTAAATATCTCAACTCCCTTTTAATGATGGAAAAGCAAATGAACATACCAAAATTGCGGTTTCCTGAATTTAAGGAGGATTGGGGTAATAAGAATTTGGGTGAATTAACTTTCAAGGTTGGCGAAAAAAATAAAGGGGGGATTAAATATCCAATTTATTCAATAAATAATAAAGAAGGATTTTTGCCACAGTCTGACCAATTTGAAGGTATGGATAGCAATGATAGAGGGTATGACATTACTCTTTATAAAATTATTGAACGAAATACTTTTGCTTATAATCCAGCCCGAATTAATGTAGGTTCAATAGGCTATAGTGGTGAATTGCATAATATAATCATTAGCTCCTTGTATGTTTGTTTTAAAACTAAAGAACAGTTAAATGATTTATTTCTGTTGGTTTTCCTAAAAACAAATGGCTTTAATAAATCTGTTCTTAGAAGTGTTGAAGGTGGCGTAAGAGATTATCTTTTTTATGAAAACTTTGCTACCATTAAAATTCATTTGCCTGATATCCCCGAACAAACCCGTATTGCTTCTTTTTTCACAGTTTTAGACAAGAAAATTGCTGAACTCAAACAAAAGAAAAACCTTTTAGAGCAATACAAAAAAGGGGTAATGCAAAAACTGTTTTCGCAGGAATTTAGATTTAAAGATGAAAATGGAAAAGAATTTCCAGAATGGGAGAAGAAGAAGTTGGGGGAGTTAGGCGAAGTGATTACTGGTTCAACTCCATCAACATCAAACAGTGAATTCTATGATGGTGAATTTTTATTCGTATCACCTTTTGATATTTCTGAAAACAGATTTGTTACCAATACAAAAACGACATTGACAAGATTAGGATTTTCAAAAGGAAGAAAAATCAGAAAAGGTAGTATTCTATTTGTTTGCATAGGTTCAACAATTGGTAAAATAGCTCAAGTAAGTTTTGATTGCATTACTAATCAACAAATAAATTCAATCGTTCCTGTTGAAAATGATGACAATTTTGTCTACTCACTTCTACAATTTCATTCAGATATAATTAAATCGCTATCGGCAACACAAGCCGTTCCTATCATTAATAAAACTACATTTTCAAATTACATTGTTTCAATACCCATTATTTCCGAACAAAAGAAAATCGCAAACTTACTTTCAGTCATTGATGAGAAAATAAATCGCACCGAAAATCAAATTCAGCAAACCCAACAATACAAAAAAGGTTTGTTACAAAAAATGTTTTGTTAGAAAATGGAAAAATTTCAAAATAAATATCGCATACCATCTGCCCGATTACAAACATGGGATTACGGCAGCAATGGCACGTATTTTATAACCATTTGCACCAAAAACAGGGAAAATTATTTTGGTGAAATTGTTAATTTTCCAGTAGAGATGCCCATATTGGGCATCTCTACCCAAACAAACAACCAAACAATGCAATTATCCGAAATCGGAAAATTGGCACAACAATTTTGGTTGGAAATACCCCATCATTTTTCGTTTATTGAATTGGGAAATTTTGTTGTAATGCCTAATCACGTTCACGGGATTTTAATAATTGATAAAAATGAAAACGGTTTGGTTGATTTGGTGGTTGAAACGCCCAATTTGGTGGTGGTAGAGACGCCCAATTTGGTGGTGGTTGAAACGCCCAATTTGGTGGTGGTAGAGACGCCCAATTTGGGCGTCTCTACGAATAACGCAACCGCCACCACCGTAAATGCATCAAAAAAATGGAAACCAAATACAATAGGTTCAATTATTAACCAATACAAACGAATTTGTACGATTAATGCACGAAAAATACATGCCGATTTCAATTGGCAATCCCGTTTTCACGACCATATTATACGTAATTCTGCCGAATTTGAACGCATTCAAAATTATATTGCAAATAATCCATTGAATTGGAAAGACGATAAATTTTATTCATAATGACAAATACTCAACCTGAGGTAATTTTAGAAAACCAATTGGTGCAACAATTAGTTGCATTGGGTTATTCATTGGTGAAAATCGAAAACGAAACAGCCTTGATTGCCAATCTCAAAAACCAATTAGAAAAGCACAACAATATTTCGGTTTCAGCTAAAGAATTCGAAAAAGTTCTTAATATCCTGAGCAAAGGTTCGGTATTTGAAAAAGCCAGAACGATAAGAGAAAAGCAGCATATTGTAAGAGATAACGGAGATAATTTGTATTTTGAATTTATCCAAACCGAGCATTGGTGTCAAAATCAGTTTCAGGTTACACATCAGGTTACAATGGAGGGCAAATACAAAAACCGCTACGATGTTACTTTGCTCATCAATGGTTTGCCTTTGGTTCAAATAGAATTGAAACGCAGAGGACTTGAACTCAAAGAAGCATTTAACCAAATAAATCGCTATCAACGCCATTCCTTTGGTGCAAATTCTGCCTTGTTTCAATACCTGCAAATCTTTGTAATCAGCAATGGCGTAAACACAAAGTATTACGCCAACAACAGGTTTCAATCATTCAAACAAACATTTTTCTGGACTGATAAGGAAAACAAACGGCTTACCAATATTCTCAACGGTTTTACGAGTGAGTTTTTAGAACCTTGCCACATATCGAAAATGATATGCAAATATATTGTGCTAAACGAAACTCAAAAAATATTGATGGTGCTTCGTCCGTATCAGTATTATGCCGTTGAAGCCCTTGTTGACAAAGTGATGCACAGCCGAAGTAATGGCTATATTTGGCACACCACAGGTTCGGGAAAAACACTCACTTCATTCAAAGCCAGTCAAATTCTTACCAATCTTCCTAAAGTCAAAAAAGTTGTTTTCGTGGTTGACCGTAAAGATTTGGACTATCAAACCAACAAAGAATTTAATAGTTTCAGCAAAGGCAGTATTGACGGCACAGACAACACAAAAGCATTAGTAAAACAATTTTCGGACGATACAAAACTCATAGTTACCACCATTCAAAAACTTAATACAGCCATAAGCAAAAAGCAGTATTTGGGTAAAATGGAAAAGTTAAAAGATGAACGTATTGTTTTCATTTTCGATGAGTGCCACCGTTCACAGTTTGGCGAAACACACAGCCGAATAAAAACATTTTTCAACGAACCGCAAATGTTCGGATTTACTGGCACACCAATCTTTGCCGAAAATGCTGTAAAAAATGAATTGGGCAAACGGACTACGAAAGAACTATTTGGCGATTGCTTACACAAATATGTAATTACCGATGCTATAAAAGACGAGAATGTTCTAAAATTTTCGGTTGAATATGTTGGCAAATACAAACGCAAAGACACCGCAACCGAAATAGATATTGAGGTTGAAGACATCGACACAAAAGAGTTGATGGAATCGCCAATCCGCTTAGGAAAAATTGCCGATTACATTTTAGCCAATCACAACCGCAAAACACATAGCAAAGAATTTACAGCAATGTTTTGTGTAAGCAGTATTGAAACGCTTATTAAATACTACGATATTTTCCAAAAGAAGAAAGACGAAGGCAAACACAACTTAAAAATAGCAACCATTTTCAGCTACGCTGCAAATGAAAATGATGCTGATGCAAATGGTTTTATTCCCGAAGAATTATCGGTTGTTGAAGAACCACGGGCTTT
>JANXYV010000100.1 GCA_025355875.1 Prolixibacteraceae bacterium
AAAAATTGAACCCTGGTCTTTCTGTAAGGAGACTTTCTCTATTAACCAGGGTTTATCTATACCCAAGGCTAATGCAAATATTTGTTCGCTATTCATGCCCCAAAGATAAATTACCCACACCAAACATCATAGAGCCAAAAAAATGGCAGTAATCAAGAACTGATCGACTGCCATTTTTTTTATTAAGATAGAATTGAAGTGGGCTGTACTGGATTGGAACCAAGTGGAATAAACCGCTGAATATCTTATATTTAACATACTCCAACTCAAGCAATTCACGGAATTACTCATCAGGATAAATCAGCATTTAAATCACTGATTATTAATTTAATACAAAAATAAACAAAAATTATAAAGTGCATCAAATTTCTACCCTTTTTGTATCATCTTTTTTTCATGATAATTTCATGTTTTCATACAAAAAGTCGTTTGAGTTTTTGTATGAAAGTACAATTATCCAAACGACTTTTTAATTGATTGGCACATTCTAATTGAAAAACCAACTCATCACCTACAGATAAACATTCTTTTATTTGTGATGATATACCTTCCGATCTTGATAGGTATAGCATTAACGACTATTTTAATGATGCAACTGGTTGTTTAATTCATTCACATATAATACTTTTGCAGAATAAAATAGTAATAGCACAACAGAATAAAATAGTGATAACACAGCAGAATAAAATAGTAACAGCACTACGGAATAAAATAGTAATTTTACTGCATGGGGAAATGCAGGTGATTGATAACAGGATATAATTATTGGTACTCTAATTAAAAACTATGCCATGGCAACAATACAGGAGAGGTTAGCAGATTCCCTGAAGGAGTTACAAAAACTACAAAATGAGAATGGTCTTGCTGTAGTAAGATCATCAGACATTTCCCGTGTTCATTTGGAACGGTTGTTAACCAACGGATTTCTGCAGGAGGTAATGAAAGGATGGTATATTTCTTCCCGTCCGGACAGTGCTCCCGGAGACACAACAAACTGGTACACCTCGTTCTGGCATTTTGTTTCAGCATATGCCAATTCCAGGTTTGGCAATGACTGGTGTTTATCACCGGACCAGTCGTTATCTTTTTACAGTGGTAATATAACCGTTCCGCCACAAGTCATCATCCGTATTACCTTAGAACAGAATAATGTTGTAAATTTATTACAAGGTACATCTATATTGTATATTAAATCCTCGATTGCCAATCCCATTCGTACTGAGCAGCAATTTAAAATAAATCTCTATTCGCTCCCTGAGGCTTTAATCGAGTGTAGCCTTCCCTTTTTCAGATCAGATACGATATCCGCAAGAACCTGTTTATCACTGATCCCGGATGCTTCGGACCTGCTGAAAATTCTAATTGATAAAGGGCAAACCGTAAAAGCCGGACGCCTTGCCGGAGCTTTTCGCAACATAGGGAATTTAGCCGCCGCAAATCAGATTATTGAAACCATGAAAGGTTTGGGATACGATATCCGGGAGGAGGATCCATTTGAGGAGCAGGCTCCAATCCCTTTTGTCCGGATAACATCTCCTTACGTTACCAGGTTAAAATTAATGTGGACCGAAATGAGGGAATCCGTTTTAATAAATTTCCCAAAAACAGATCATGTCCATACGGATATTGAAAACTGCCTAGAACGCATTAATGCCCAATATCAGCTAGATGCCTATCATTCCTTATCAATCGAAGGTTATAGGGTTACCAATGAATTAATAGAAAAAGTAAGGGGAGGGAACTGGAACCCGGACACCGATGTATCTGACGAGCAACAGAAGAATGCTATGGCAGCCCGAGGGTATTTTCAGGCATTTGAGGCGGTGAAAAAAAGCATTAAAGTGATTTTGGAAGGAAAGAATCCGGGCGAAATCGCGAATTCTGATCATAGTGCCTGGTACCGGGAATTATTCGCGCCAAGTGTTGCTGTCGGTTTATTGAATCCGAGTGATTTGGCTGGTTACAGATCAAGCCAGGTCTATATCAGAGGATCAATGCACACTCCTCTAAACCCTGAAGCGGTGCGGGATGCTATGCCCGAATTGTTCGATTTACTAAAAAGTGAACCAGATGCACGGGTCCGTGCCATTCTGGGACATTTCATTTTTGTCTATATACACCCTTATATGGATGGAAACGGAAGAATCGGGCGTTTTTTGATGAATGCCATGCTTATTTCCGGTGGATATGAGTGGACTGTAATTCCCGTTGAAAGGAAGCCTGAATATATGAAAGCCCTGGAGAAAGCCAGCGTTAAAGGGGATATTACTGATTTTACAAATTTTATAGGTTCTTTAATAATCAAAGACTGATTGGAAGGGAGTTTTGAGGCTTGAGTAATGTTGGTAGATTTTAGAATTTTTTCCGACAATTTTAACTCAATAGTTCGTTCAAAAAGTATTAAAAATTAAGCGGCCATTGAGCCGAAAAACAATAGTTCATTGACATGTTGACGATTTTTGATTGAGTTCGGGTTTATAGCGAACAGGCTGAAAAATCGAGATAGCAATAACGTATTGTGAAACAGAATCTTGTATGTTGCCATAGAAAATGAGTTGCGCCAATGCTCTTCATTTTCCTGCACCATTAAAGGGTGGCGGGGAATTTTGAGGTCTTTGGTTTTCAGGGGTGAACACTTCGCAGGACATATCGCTAATTGGGTGGGAAAAGCAAGGGTGGTGACTGAATGGCATATAGCGAATCGGAGCGCGTGGAATGTAGCTTGACGTTTTGGCTTTGTGTTCCGGGACATGGGCAGGAAAGCCAAAGGGGAGCGAAATGAAACGGATGGTAGGCATGAGCGCAATGGAATGAATGGAAGCGCTCTTGCGTGGGTAGCCGAGGCTGGGGGCTGACAATGAACGGAATGTAACGAAAGGTGGCGGAACGAAGTGCAGCCCTGGAGTCCAATGGAGAGAAGCGGAAGTCCCCTGCCGCAGGCTTTGGCCGTCAAACAATTCATGTGCTGCACCTTAGACGGGTGGTGGGGCTTTTTGTGGTTTTTTCCGGCGCCAGTGTGGATTGAAAAGTTGCTGATCGAATACCGGGCGGGTGGGGTTTGCGCGGCTATTGTACATAGCGTAATTTTATGACAGTCCAGCCGTTTTTCTGGTGTTCGGCTGGGGGATTTCTGTTATAGAATAGCGCGTTATTTATCAATCGCTTTGGGAGTTGAATTTTTTGGCACAAGCGAAACGGTGTAGGCGGTTGGAATGTAGCGTCTTTTTGCCTTATGGAAGATTGTTAATGTTGAAGTTGAGTAACTTCAATTTTGTAAAACAACGTTCACTTTTGTTACTATTTTGTTACTCGCCACCCGACTAACCTTTGTAACTATGTGGGCTGTACTGGATTCGAACCAGTGACCCCTACCCTGTCAAGGTAATGCTCTAAACCAACTGAGCTAACAGCCCTTTTCGAGCCACAAAAATATAAATTTTTTGGTTTCTTTCCCGATTGGTAAAGAATTCCTCTAAATTTGAAATTTTAGAATCAGAAAATTATCCTGGATTCTGCTTTTTTGGGTTAATAATTGGTTAATTTGCTTTTTTAATGGCAGAAATCTTAGTGCCTAATTTGTTTCAGATGAAGATCGTATATCGTTTCATATTTTTTTTAGTCTGTTTGGGTTCTTCTGGTTTGGCAATTGCAGCCAAGACGAATGAAGATATCCTGATGAGGCAATACGATGAAACCATCTTTGTAATTTCAAATTTTTCCGGAGTCGACGCGAATCTCAATGAACCACGGACAGTTCAGGAGCTGCTTAATGAAAATATTAGCGGATTCAGGTTTTATCTTGAATGGGAAAAGCAGCAAAATCAGTTAATGATTAAAAAATCAGATGGTTCCTCGCTTTCTTTCCGGAAAACTATGCTCGAAATTAAATCGTATCTGGACAACAATCCTGAAAAAGTCTTTACACTTTTTTTGGATTTCGGAACCAATGTGAATGAACTCAGTGATGTATTTCAAGAGCTTGGGATCAATCGGTACATTTACACTTATGATGCGCAAGAAGGTTGGCCAACCTTGAAAAACATGATTGAAGATAACCGGCGGTTGGTTGTTTTTTCAATGCAGGAACACCGCAATAGTCCCGAATGGTTGCATTACATATGGAATCATGCAGTTGAACCCTATTTTTCAATCTGGGAGGCACCAGTTTTCAAAGGTGAATTTCTGAAAGGTGATCCAAAAAACAGTCTTCTGATCTATAATGACTATAACATTCCACGAAAATCTGAAGCTTCAAGAAGCATTAAATATGACTCGAATCAAAATCCGTACCTCATTGAACATGTAAAGAATACCTGGACCAATACTGGAAAAACGCCAAATTTCATCATGCTCGACCGGTATGAAAACTCGATTTTGAGCGTCCTTTCATACATTCGCGGATTTAAAACGATCAAAGGTACAGTCACTTATAATACGCAGGTACTCGACTATGTAAACTGGGCTCAAACCGGAAGTCTTACAAGCGGCAAATATTGTTTCCCTGTTGGGCCTGGTGACAATATGGTTCTGACTCCTCAGAGTCCGGGATTTCGGTTTACACCTGTGTCCATCACCTTTAATGAGCCGAAGCAGAGCATCATCCAGCATTTTGTTGCAACTTCACTTCAGATTACCGACAATCTGGAAGGCCATTATACCTTCGTTAAGGATGCTCATGATTACAGTATCAACGGATTTAACGGGAAACCGCAAAACGTTCAGTTTGTCAGTGATTCTACGAGGGCTACAGTAGCAGTTTTTGGTGAAAACAGTTGTATTGTTCTGCCCGGTGCAGAAGAATTTAAGATCAGGGATCATGATTTTTCGGTAGCTGCCTGGATAAAAATAAAGGAATTTTTACCGAACAAAAGGGATTATTGCGTCATTGGGACTAAAAATAATTCGTATCAGCAAGGAATTCATCTGCTTATCAGGGATCAAAAACCTTATTTCGGGTTCTATAACAATGATCTGCAAGGAAAAACCCTGCTTGAAGCAGGAACCTGGTATCACCTGGTTTGGAGATACAATAAACTAAATGGAGAGCAGGCTATTTTTCTGAACGGAAAACTTGACAGTCGCTCTCTGGGACATCCGGCCTATAAAGGGCGCGACAGCCTTTATATAGGTGTCGCAGGCTTCAATTGGTCGTCGAACATGAATGGCGCCATCGATAATCTGAGCATTTGGTCGAGGGCGTTGGGTGAGAAGGAAATCTGGCAATTAAACAAGGAAGTAATTGAAATTGTACCGATCAAAAATATTTTTATCCTTTATCCGCTTCTATCGTGGTCTGGAGTTTTATTAATTGTCGCTGGAGGGATCGTCTTTTTTCTTGTGAGATTTAAACGAAGGATCCAAAAGCAGCCGTCAGTCGCGGAAAAGATCCGAAGTATTGACCAGACCGTCGTGCTGAAACCCGAAGCCAATTACATACAATTGTTCGGAGATTTCAAGGTGCTTGACAAGAATGGAAATGAAATTACCAGCTTGTTTACTCCCAAACTGAAGCAATTGTTTCTGATCATCCTCTTGTATTCCAAACGAAATAAAAATGGCATTTCGACCCAGGAACTCACCGATATTCTGTGGCTAGGCCATTCTTCCCAAAGTGCTAAAAACAGCCGTGGGGTTACCATTCGAAAACTTCGGCTGATTCTTGAGTCGCTTGATACGGTTCAGATTAATTTTCATGTTGATCGGTGGTCGATGGCTTTTGGTGGCACAGTTTACTGCGACTATTTAGAATGCTTAAAACTACTGAAGCGTGAAAAAATTCATGATACCGATTTCAACCTGCATTTCTACGACATTATTCAGGAAGGCGAACTTTTTAAAGGCGAATCCTATGATTGGCTGGATGATTTCAAAGGATTTATTGGGAACAACATTGTAGATATTCTCCTGAAGTTTATAAGTGAGCTAACCATTGAGTACGACAATGAGCTGATACTGAAACTCACCGATCGGATTCTTGAAACTGATCCGGTCAATGACCAGGCTTTGACACATAAACTAAAAGCTTTGATCATTCAGAATAATTACAACCTTGCCAAATTTACTTTCGACCGTTTTTGCCTTCTCTATGAAGAGATGTACGGAGAGAAATTTTCAGGAAAATTTGAAGTATTGACCGCTTCCTGAAAAACATGTTTTCTAACAGGGTTATTTGTTCTTCTGAATAGATTTTATTGCTGAGAATCAGGTATTTTGATATTTGGAAAAGATTTGAATTTGTGAAATATTAACCCAATATTAACCTTCCCTTAACCTGCCTGTAAACTTCAACTAAAACTTGGCTAACTGTACCGTATTAGATTTGCTGCTCATTTTATTTTAGGGTTGTTTTTTTTAAACTCCGGAATAGCAAAACGCAATACAAGTTGTAGGGTATGAAGATTGGGAATTCAATTCGCACGTTTTTCACAAGTATAAAGATAGTTTGGATAGTCATATTTGGACTGATTTTGGGATTGGCATTTATGTTCTTCGGAAACAAGGCCGTTCACTATACATCTACCGATGAGTATTGCGCCTCGTGCCATGTTCACCCGCACGCTGAACAAAGCTGGAAACTTTCCATACACTACGACAATAAGGCTGGAGTAATAGTCCATTGTGTAGACTGCCATCTTCCGCCTGAAGGGCATGGAATGCTGTTTGCAAAAGCGAAGCAAGGGGCGAAAGACGTTTACGGCAAGTTTTTCAAAGATTCGAGCGATTTTAAATGGGCTGCCAAACGTAAGCTCGAGATGGCAAAGAAATTTGTGTACGTCGAATCGTGTACCAAATGCCACCAAAACCTGTTCCCAAAAACACTGACTGTTGATGGGGAAAATGCCCACCTGAGTTTTCTGACCAGTAAATCTGAAGTGAGCTGTTTAAATTGCCACCTCGATGTGGGCCATTTCGATCCGAATAACAAACACGAGCACAACAAAAACTTTGGGGTCACAGCATCAGAAAGTACCCTGGTATATACTGAAGCTACTCCGGTAACAAACTTTACCAGTTTTACTGAAAAAATTCCAGGTACCAGCGTTTCCTTTGATATGGTCGCCATTCCGGAAGGCCAGTTTGTGATGGGCAGCCCAAAGAACGAAAGTTTGCGCAAACCAGACGAAGGACCACTTCATCCGGTAAAGCTGAGCCGGTTCTTTATAGCCAAAGTTGAAGTTAGTTGGGATGAATATCTTGAATTCTTTAAGGCAACCTCATCGCAGGGTCGAAAGGAAATTGAAGAAAATGCGAATGTGGATGCCATTTCAGGCCCGACCCCGCCATGGGGAGCACCCGATCAGGGATGGGGAAAGGGACCGCGGCCGGCCATAACCATGACCTGGAAGTCGGCCAATGTCTATTGCAAGTGGTTGTCGAAAGTGACCGGGAAGAAATACAGGCTTCCAACCGAGGCAGAATGGGAGTATGCCGCTCGGGGAGGTACCAAAACGCCGTACTTCTTTCAGGGAGATGCAAAAAAATATACTTCTGAAGGATTCTTCAAAAAGATTCTTGGAGTAGATACTACAACAATTCAATCCTATGTGGCATACAAGGAAAATAGTCAGTCACAGACTTTCGAAACCAACGCAGTAAAAGGAAACCCGTTTGGCCTGAAAAACATGTTGGGAAATGTGTATGAATTCTGCTCCGATTTTTATTCACCAACTGCTTATCAGGTTGACAAAAAGGGAGCGGTGAATCCTAAGGGACCTAAAAAAGGACAGGAGCACGTCATCCGGGGAGGTTCGTTTAAAAGCGACGCAAAGGATGTCCGGTGCGCTGCCCGCGACTTTACCAAAACCAAAGCATGGTTGGTCACCGATCCTCAAATGCCGAAAAGCGTTTGGTGGTATTCTGATTGCATCGACATCGGGTTTCGGGTAGTTTGTGAAGTGGATGAAAATATAAAATAGAAATCATTTCCTATGGAAAATACGAACAAAAACGGCATTAACCGGAGAAAGTTTCTCGAATCGACTGCCTTTGCCGGCATCGGAATATTAGGCGCCAGCGCTTTGATTTCGGGATGCAAGGATGTGAAAAATGCAAAAATCCTTGGTCTTCCTCCAATTCTGAAAGCAGCGCCCAAAGGCAAGAAGCTGCGTGCCGGACTGGTTGGTACCGGAAACCGTGGAACAGGAGCTGCCATGAACTTTATTAGTGCCGGGCCGGATATGCACATTGTTGCCCTCGCCGATGTATTTGAGGATAAAATGAACGATTGCCGTGAACGGTTTGCCAAAATGAAAATGGAAATTCCGGCTGAAAACTGCTTCTCCGGATTTGACGGATACAAGAAACTGATGGCGCTGGCTGATGTGGATGTGGTCATTCTGGCCACCCCACCACAATTCAGACCCGAACATTTCAAGGAAGCTGTTCTGCAAAACAAACATGTATTCATGGAAAAACCGGTGGCCGTTGACCCGGTTGGAATCCGTTCGGTTATTGCCAGTGCGAAAAAAGCCCAGGCAATTGGACTGAATGTAGTAACCGGAACTCAGCGTCGTCACCAGCAAGATTACATTGAAACATATCAGCAGGTTGCCAATGGGGCCATCGGCAGACCCGTTTCGGCCAGGGCTTTTTGGAACCAGAACCATGTTTGGTTCCGTACCCGCGAAGAAGGTTGGGATGACATGACGTACATGATCCGGAACTGGAATAATTTTTGTTGGTTATGTGGAGATCATATTCTGGATACTCATGTTCACAATATCGATGTGATCAACTGGTTTTTGGGCCGTCAACCTGAAAGTGCCGTAGGTTACGGTGGCCGTGCCCGTCGTTTAACCGGCGATCAGTATGATTTTTTCAGCATCGATTTTGACTATGGCGATGGAGTTTTTTCGCATAGCATGTGCCGGCAGATCGACAATTGTGCCAATGGAACCGGCGAATTCATAATGGGAACGGAAGGATATACCAACTGTATCAATACCATTTGGAATATGGATGGCACGGTGAAATGGAAATTCAGTTATCCGAAAGATGAAAACGGTAACGAAACCGATAAACTGAAGATTCCTCCGTATGTTCAGGAACACATGCATCTTGCCTATGCTATAAGGACCGGCGAATACGTGAACCAGGCCGAAACTACAGCTCTTTCTACGCTTACGGCAATCATGGCTCGCACAGCAGCCTACACCGGAAAAAAAATTACTTGGGAAGAAATCTATAAATCGGACATGGACCTTGGTCCAAAGGAAATAAAATTTGGACCGGTCGGTATGCAGTTTGAAGTCCCGGTTCCGGGAACAGCACACAAAGCATAGAGGTCTGCCCCTTCTCCTCCGAAAGAGGGGTGTAAAAAAACGTTCAAAATAGTGTACTGAAAGTATTCACCGTTCCTCAAAGTCCCCCAGCGGGGAATCAGGGGGCATAACTAAACAAAAATGGACATTAAAAACTCACGAAGAAATTTTCTCAGGAACTCGCTGTCAGCAGTGGCTGGAGTGGTTGTATTGCCTCATATTATTCCTTCCTCTGCACTGGGAATGAATGGTAAAGTATCGCCAAGCGACCGGATCGTTATGGGATCAATTGGCGTTGGGTCGCAGGGAACCAGTAACATGAAGGGCTTCCTGGGATTTAAGGAAGTCCAGTGGGTTTCGATGTGCGACCTTGATTCCGGACACCTTAAAGAGGCTTCAGGCATCGTCAATAAATATTACAAAAACAACGATTGCAGGACTCACAAAGATTACCGTGAGTTCCTAGAAAAAGAAAAACTTGACGCAGTTTGTATTTCGGTTCCCGACCATTGGCACAGCTTGACCTACATCGCAGCGGCCAATAAAAAACTGGATATTTACGGAGAAAAACCTCTGGCCAGAAGCATTGGCGAATCTCGGCATATTGTAAAAGCGGTTCAGAAAAACAAGATTATTTGGCAAACCGGTAGCTGGCAGCGGTCTCTGAAGAATTTCCGCACAGGCGCCGAATTGGTTTTCAACGGACGACTTGGAAAAGTGGATCATGTTGAAGTTGGTTTACCCAATGCCCAAAAGTTGATAGGTATGCCGGCAATTCAGCCTGTTCCTGCTGAACTCGACTGGGAATTTTGGTTGGGATCAGCCCCAAAAGCCCCATACCGTGGTGTTTGCCACTGGAACTGGCGCTGGATTCTGGATTATTCCGGGGGTCAGTTAACCGACTGGGCGGGCCATCACATCGACATTGCCCACTGGGGATTGGGGTTCGACCGCACCGGGCCAATCGAAGTTTCCGGATTAGGCATTTATCCGCCATCCACTGAACTGTATAATGTTCCGGGAGAATTTGACTTCAACTGCAAGTATAAAAACGGTATTGTGATTCGTGTGGCCAATGCAGCACGTTTACCCAAAGGAATGGGAGTTACCTGGTATGGCGAAAATGGCTGGATCCACGTTGACCGCGGAGATGTGCTTACCGCTTCGAAACCGGAACTGATTTCCGAAGAATTGGGACCAAATAAAAAAGCACTTTACAAAAGTGATAACCACATCGGGAACTTTTTGGAATGTATCCGCAGCCGGAAAGAAACCATTACTCCGGTTGAAGTGGCTCACCGGTCAATTTCGGTTGCATTGTTAGGCGAAATAGCTATGACAACCAAGCAACCAATACAGTGGGATCCTGAAAAAGAACAAATTATCAGTAATGCGGATGCTAGCAAAATGCTGATGCGGTCATTCCGTGCACCATGGAAACTGCCAAATATCTAATCAGAACCTGAATTCGAGTCCTATCTTTTCATTCGAAAACAAGGGATTCTTTCCTATACCAACTGAGAGCTGCCAGCGACGGAAATCATCTTTTTCGGAACTGGCAGTCTTTTCTGACCACTTTGGTACTTGCTCCGAAAACTGTATCTTTAAGCTATTAATTAACAGGTAAATCATGTTTTCACTGATCATTCCGGTTTATAACGAAGAAGGAATCATAGACGAACTTGCCGGAAGGGCAGTAAAAACGATCGAATCGGTATCGCCAAACTATGAAATTCTTTTTGTGAACGATGGAAGCACCGATTCTACCTTACAAAAACTAATCGAAGTCCGGAAAAGGTTTTCCAGGATTAAAATCATCGATCTTTCCAAGAATTTCGGGCATCAGGCTGCCTTTACCGCCGGACTTGAACTGGCCATGGGAAATTATGTTGCCATGATGGACGGCGACCTTCAGGATCCACCCGAATTATTGCCGGAAATGTACCGGATGATTAAAGAAGAAGGCTTTGATATTGTGAGCGGAAAACGCAACGGCCGGAAAAGCAAGCGACTGAGATTAATAACCAACCTGTTCCATTCGTTCTTTAAGAAGGTCGCCGGAATTGGCGAAATTGAAAATACCGGAAACTTTTCAATCATGAACCGTGCTGCGGTCAATGCGCTGGTTCAAATGAAAGAATCGATCCGCTACCTGCCGGGAATGCGCTCGTTCATCGGTTTCAGGCAAGGTTATGTGGAATATATGCGCGAAGACAGGCTCAAAGGGAAGCCTAAAATGAGCTTGAGCAAACTCATGGTCCTGGGGGCCGATGCCATTTTTTCGTTTTCGAAATTCCCGATTAAAGTATGTCTCTTCTTAGGTACTCTGGGAACCATTATCTTCTTTTTTGCGGGAATCTATGCCCTGATCGACAAACTATTTGGCCATTCTTTACTTGGCTGGTCATCAACTGTGTTGAGCATCTATTTTTTAGGATCGATCCAATTGGTTTTTCTAGGGGTCATGGGCGAATATGTTTACCGGATCTATAAAGAATCGCAAAACCGGCCCATTTACCTCGTGAAGAAGTTTTACGACGCTGAAACTGAACAATGACTGAAAAGCATTTGAAGATTTTATTCATTGTCCTGGCACTGGTCTTGCTGTCTGGTATGCTTTTAACGAGTCGGGATGCCTGTATCTCGGGTGACGAGGAAGTGCATTACAAACAGTCTGAAATGGTATACCAATACTTTAGTACCCTTGGCAAAGACCAATCCTCGCTCAATACGCCCAAAACCCATCTTCAATACTATGGACAAGTTTTCGACAACCTGACTACTTTTCTGATTCACTGGTTTCATATCGAAGATATTTATAGTTTCCGCCACCTGATGTGCAGCTTTTCAGGATGGCTGACGATTTTGGTAACAGCCTTATTTGCTGCATGGATTTCAGGATACGGTGCGGCAATCCTGGTTTTGTTGCTGTTCGCCGTTTCTCCGACATTTCTCGGACATGCACAAAACAACCTGAAAGATATTCCTTTTGCACTGGCCTATATTTCAGGTATTTTTTATTCGCTGAAACTGGTTTTTTCGGAAGGAAAACCTTCAAAGAAAACGATCATTCTTTTGATTTTAAGCATTGCTTTGTCAATCGGGATTCGCATCGGGGGAATTCTTGTGCTGTTTTATCTGGGCTTTTTTATGCTTTGGAAAATTGGTTGGAATTGGATAACAGATAAAAAACCGGACTCGCAAATCATGAAAAAGAACCTGATTCTGTTCGTTGGAATTTCATTGGCTGCTTTTCTGCTGGGTATAGTTTGCTGGCCCTACGCGCTGCAAAACCCGATTCTGAATCCATGGAAATCGTTTCAGGTTATGGAGCATTTCCCGACCACCGTCAGGCAACTGTTTGAAGGACGATTCGAATGGTCCGACTTCCATCCCTGGTATTATTTGCCTAAATATATGGCGATCACCATCCCAATCTTAGTATTTTCAGGAATCATCGCCTTTTTCCTGAATACGCGAAAAAGTTTCTGTCCCGACCAGCAACTCCAATTGGTTGCAGTTGGATTCACCATCATATTCCCGGTCATTTTTGTGCTGATCCGGCATTCGAACCTCTACGGTTCGTGGCGGCATTTTCTGTTTGTTTATCCCGGAATCGTTCTTCTCTCAGCGCTTGGATTTCACGCATCTTTAACCAGGTATAAAAGTCGTTTGATCCGAATTGCTACCATCCTGCTGATGATGATTTTGATGGTTCATCCGGTCAGATTTATGGCTGCCAATCATCCTTTTTATTACCTGTATTACAATGAGTTTACCGGAGGTTTGAAAGGTGCCTATGGAAATTACGAAACCGATTATTATTACCACAGCATGCGCAAAGGTGCCGAATGGCTTCAGGAATACCTGAAAACCAAACCGGATACCGGAAAAACAATTGTTGGCGGAAATTTCCCTTCTCAATGGTATTTCAGGAAGAATCCGTCTGTAAAATTCGTCTATTCTCCTTATCCAAACCGGAGTGAATATGATTGGGATTATCTGATTGCAGCCAACAGCTATTTTTCGCCTTTTAATCTAAAAAATAATCGGTGGCCGCCTTCCAATACGATCCACACGATTTTTGTTGATGGAGTCCCGGTTTGTGCTGTAATTGAACGGCTTACCAAAGATGATTTTCGGGGATTTCAGGAGCAGAAAAAGGGCGATTACATTAAATCTGCGTTGTTATTTGAAAAAGCGTTGAAGACAGACCCTCAAAATGAATGGATCTGTTATAAATTTGCGGAATTATTAATGAGCTCAGGGAAAAAGGATGAAGCGGGTAAAATGCTTGAAAAGTGTTTGGAAATTAACCCTGAAAACGAATGGGCATTGGAATTGATGGGAGATTTGGCATTAGCAAATGAAAATTTTGGAGAAGCAGAAGCTTGCTATCAAAAGGCCATATTGCTGAATCGCAAATTTTTCAGGGTCTATCCGAAACTGGCCGGTATTTATGCAAAAGATGATCCCGGAAAAGCACGGGGTGTTTTGCGAAATTGCCTGAAGATGGATTCGAAGTATAAACCTGCGCTTCAGGCTTTGGCAGATACCTATCGGAAAACTGATCCGGTAACCGCCGGGAAATATGATGAACAGATAAATAAATTGAAATAAACATTTTAAAAGTGGACAAAATGAAAAAATTAGTGATGTTGGCCGTCCTTGGCCTGTTATTTATTGGCGGAACTGCCAAAATCTACGCTCAGCAAGATTCAGCCAAGGCTGCCGAAGCTCCGAAAGATACGATCTCAATCGACAACATGGATCCGAAGTTCTATGAAGAAGAAGCTCCCAAAGAATCTTCAAATTCGACACTCTTTGCTGTTATTGGCGGTGTCGTGGTCATTGGCGGTGCTGCTTTCTACTTCATGAAGAGGAAGAAGAAATAAGGAAAAGAAAATCTCCTTTCAAAAAAAGGCATTAAAAAAAGAGATGAACACAAACTGTGGTTCATCTCTTTTACTTATCCCCGATTTGGATTGAATCAGGCGGCTTCCGTGAGGAAGATATATCGGATTACAACCAGACAGAACAAAAGGTACATCATCCAATGTACATTCTTGGCCTTTCCAGTAATTACTTTTAACAAGGTATAGAAGATGATGCCGGCAGCAACTCCGTTCGCAATGCTATAGGTAAACGGCATCATGATGATACACATGAATGCTGGGAAACCTTCGGTAAAATCTTCGAAATCAATATCCTTGATGGCTGAAACCATCAGCAGACCCACAATGATGAGAGCAGGTGCAGTTGCTGCATTTGGAATCAGTGTGGCGAGCGGAGCAAGTACCAAAGCTAAAAGGAAAAGAATCCCGGTTGTAACCGCAGTCAAACCAGTCCGTCCACCTTCGCCGATACCGGCGGCACTTTCGACATAAGCGGTAACGGTGCTGGTTCCCATCAAAGCTCCGAACGAAACTCCGAAAGCATCGACCAGCATGGCTTTCCCGATCTTCGGCGAATTACCGTCCTTATCAATCAGTCCGGCTTTGTTTGCCGTGCCCACCAGCGTTCCGAAGGTGTCGAACAATTCAACAAATGTGAAAGTGAACACCACGGTCCAGATTCCCATACTCAGAGCTCCCCGAATGTCGAGTTCAAATACGGCAAGGTGTGAAAAATCGGGTAGAGAAAATGGCGAGAACCCAGATGCAATTTTGGTTACTCCCATTGGAATACCAATAATGGTGGTTACAATAATCCCGATAAGTAAAGAGCCTTTCACACGAAGCGCCATCAATGCGGAGGTGATGGCCAGACCGATCAGGCAAAGCAGCATGCTCATGTTTTTCAGACTTCCAAAACCAATGTTCCATTCAAAAAACATCAGGTTTGACTGGCCTTTTGTAGCATTCAGATGATCGAGTGTCGGCGGTATTACATTCGCCGAGGCGACCATGATTTCAGAAAGTTTCAATCCAATAATGGTAATGAACAAACCGATCCCCACGGTAATCGCCACTTTCAGCGAACGTGGAACAGCGACCACCAAAATCTGACGTACTTTAGTGATGGTGAGCAGAATGAAGATCAATCCTGAAATGAAAACGGCACCCAGGGCGACTCTCCATGGCATTCCGATTCCGGCCAATGCAACCGTAGCGAAAAAGGCATTCAGTCCCATTCCCGGAGCCAAAGCAATCGGGAAATTGGCAACCAGACCCATGGCGATGGTTACAAAACCGGCAGCAATGGCGGTAGCAAAGAAGACGGCATTTTTATCCATTCCGGTGGCCGAAAGAATATTCGGGTTCAGGAAAAGGATGTAGGCCATGGTCATGAAGGTGGTGATTCCTGCAATGATCTCGGTGCGAACAGAAGTTTTGTTCTCCTGAAGTTTAAAAAACTTGTTTATAAATTCCATTTTCGTTTGATTAGAAAGTGTATTTCAAAGCAATGGTTGGATTGATATAGAATCCTTTGTTTCTATTTCCGGTAAAGTTATATCCAAGTTCTTCTTCGCTACCCACGGCAAATTTCGAAGTCACATTGTACCAGATTTGCGGTTCAGAAAGGAATACGTACGTAGTTTTGTCAGTTCCAAAATTGTTGTCTTCTTTCCAGAAGTCGGCAAACCCGTCGAAACGCATCTTGCCTTTCAGGAAGTTGACATACCATACACCAGTAAGCTGGAACGAAGCTTTATTTTTCCCCTGGATACTTTTGAACAAGGTCTGGATGGTGAATCCGCTTGAAAAATCTTTTGCATTCCTTGAATATTCCACACCTCCCAAATACGCATTGTTAATCTGGTAAGCGCCACCTGCATCCGGTGTTTTCCACTGACCCATACCACCATTGTACTCGATATGTGCAGCAAACGGCGATTTCCCAAGATTGAATGACCGGGAAATTTCCCAATATGCCAGACTCACTCCATGAATGTTATGATCCAGATCGCCATAATTCATGTCAATAAAAAAGAAGGTGTTCCCTGTTTTGTCAGGCTTGAACATTTCAACGGTTGTAGTCAGGAAATGCCGTTCTTTCCCCATGTCGTAATGGGTCTGAATGTTTTGCGAAACCGCAGCCAACGCAAGAAAACCAATGAATAAAAGGAGGACTAATTTCTTCATAATCTTGTATTTAAGTTAAATGTTTATTTTTGCTAAAAATAGTTAAAAAACGGTATGTGATTCCTGATTGTCGTTTTACCGGCAGATTTGTTATTAACAGTTTTTTAACATATTTCGGAGTTGAAATTCAGCGACTTATCGGAATTGGACTTCGGATTCAGAAATATTTTCTTAACTTCATGCACAATTTCGCAATCCGGATTGTTACATTCTTATAAAATAGCATTCAGAGTTAATGATCATTTTTTGATAACTAATAGAACAAACCAAGATGCAACGAATTTCAAGAAGGCATTTTATTCAGACCGGCCTTGTAGGTGCAGTAGCAGTATCTACCGGTTTGACAAACAGGATTTATGCAAGTTCAGAAAGTTTACCAATTGATCGGGTAAAACTTGGTAAGACTGGATTGATTATTCCTCGTTTGGCTATGGGAACCGGCACCCATGGCGGAAACCAGTCGTCGGACATGACCCGGATGGGAGTTGAAAACTGGGTGAAAATTGCCCGGTATGCCCATGAGCGCGGGGTGACTTTTTACGACGCCGCCGATTTGTACGGTTCGCACCAGAACGTTAAAGAAATTCTGAAGGAAGTCCCTCGGGAAAAGACAACTATTTTGACAAAAATATGGACCCGTTCCGAAAAATGGAATCCGGATTCTCCGGTAAAAACAATCGACCGTTTCAGGAAAGAAACCAATTCCGACTATTTTGATATCATGCTTCTGCATTGCATGACGAATGCGAAATGGCAGGAAGACCGGAAGCCATATATCGAGGCACTTTCTGAGGCAAAACAAAAAGGCATAATCAAAACTGTTGGTGTATCGTGCCACAGTTTTGACGCATTAAAAATTGCCGTTGAAGATCCTTGGGTCGATGTTATTTTGGCCCGTATCAATCCCGAAGGACTCATCATGGATGCCAGTGCCGACGAAGTAATGGCTGCCCTGAAGAAAGCCCACGACAATGGAAAGGGCATTGTCGGCATGAAAATATTTGGTGAAGGACAGCTGAACGAAGCACAGCGCGAAAAATCGCTGAGATATTCTATTGGAAGCAATGTCGTTGACTGCATGACCATTGGCATGACCACAACTGAACAGATTGACCAGAATGTGAACCTGATCATGAAGATTGTGAAAGGGTAGAAGAGAAGGTCGTCATTGGTCATCATTAGTTGTCATTTATTTCATGTCATTGGTAATAAAAGGCTTATCTGTGACTGACAATTGAATGACCATGAATGACTCAATGACTTTTTGTTATACTTGTAATTTGAAATCAACCTAACTATGAACCGGGACAAACTTATCGGAATCTATGCACAATCATTCCGGGAAAACTGGGAAAGGCCGGCATTTTCCGATTTTCAGGGATCAAGTTGCAGTTATGGGGAAGCCGCTCAGCTAATCCGGCAGATCCATAGTTATTTTCGTGAAAGTGGTCTGCGGAAGGGCGACAAAATTGCTATCCTGGGTCGAAATTCTTCGAACTGGGCTATCTCATTTTTAGCGATTTCGTGCTATGGGGCAGTTACCGTCCCAATATTGCCCGATTTTAATACGGAAGATATCACGCATATTCTGAACCATTCCGAATCGGTCTTTCTTTTTGCTGCCGAAACTTTGTTTGAAAAACTGGATACGGAAAAAATCCCGGGAATCACTGGCGTGATAAGTCTAGCCGACTTTTCAGCAATAACTTTTCAGGTTCAGGAAGAAAAGGAAAAATGGGAAAAGTGTTTTTCTATCGGGCACGCCGGAGAATCAAATCCAGAGAATTTTGTTTTGAACGAATATGGGGATGAAGACCTGTCCATTATTTCATACACCAGCGGAACTTCCGGTTTCACAAAAGGGGTCATGATTCCTGCCCGAAGTTTGTTATCGAATATTGTGTATGCACAGGATCACATGCCACTGAAACCGGGTGACACAATTGTCTCATTTCTTCCGATGGCTCATGTTTTCGGATTGTTGTTCGAATTCCTTTTCCCTGTTTCGGTTGGATGCCACGTCACTTTTCTCTCAAAAGCTCCCACCCCGCAACTTATTGTAAAAGCATTTCAGGAAGTCAAGCCAAGATTAATTCTCTCTGTTCCACTGGTGATTGAGAAAATATATCAGAAGCGTATTCTGCCTGCTCTTCAAAAACCTCTGATCAGATTTTTGCTGAAAGTTCCTGGAATTCAATTGCTTATTCACAAAAAAGTGCTTGCCAGTCTGATTGAAACTTTTGGAGGCAATTTTCATGAAATTGTGATCGGCGGGGCCCCGCTCAACCATGAAGTGGAGGCTTTCTTCCGGAAAATCAAGTTTCGGTTTACCATTGGCTACGGAATGACCGAATGCGGGCCGTTGATTTCATATAAAACATGGAATGCTTTTCGTCCTTCATCGGCCGGGGAATTGGTCGACCGGATGCAGGTTCGAATTGATTCGAACGATCCATATCATGAAGTTGGTGAGATTCTGGTGAAAGGCACAAATGTTATGATGGGTTATTATAAAAATGAAAAAGCCACAGCCGAAGCCATTGATGATGAAGGTTGGCTGCATACCGGCGATCTTGGAATTATTGATTCCGACAATTTTATATACATTCGTGGGCGCTGCAAAAATATGCTTCTTGGAGCCTCAGGGCAAAATATCTATCCTGAAGAAATGGAAGCCAAATTGAGTAATTACCCATTTGTGCTTGAATGTGTTGTCACTGTGCGTGATGGGAAATTTGTGGCTTTGGTTTATCCCGATCCTGAAAGAATGGCAACTGAAAAACCAGATTCGAAGAAGTTAGAGGATATCATGACCGAGAATTGCCGGTTAGTAAATAAAGAGTTGCCCAGATATTCACAGATCAGTTCGATTATCCTGGTTGATCAGGAGTTCGAAAAAACTCCCAAGCGAAATATTAAAAGGTATTTGTACACCTAAGCATTCATCATGAATCAATAAAAAATAGCCAGACGAAACGACTGGCTATTTTTCTTGTTATAGAATTTGGTGGATGAAAGAAGTATTCTACAGTTAATCTTCATTTTTTAGATTTTGTAACCCTCATTCTTTAACTTTTTTTTGAAATGATCAATATTTTACATGAAACTATCCGTTTAGCAAATGAACTGACTGAATTTTATAACGATATTCAGAGCCACTTCTCCAGGGCTGCATTTAAAAACCGGGTAACCGGGTATAATTCTTTCATGGAAGAAACAATTTTTTCGAGGTACAAATCACCGGTTACAACCGAATCGTCGATCTTCGAGGTAAATGCAAACGATTTGTATTTTAGTAAATCAATCTCCGGAAAATCCTTTGGAAATCCTTTTGGGGCAGTTTTCAACCGGTCATCATACATATCAGGATAGGTTTTCATGAACGAATTCTGGTTAATCAGACCTCTGAATTCTTCCGGATGATCAAATATCTCGGTCCGGAAAGCTTTCAAGGCATCGGCTGGCGGGCAATACGAACCTCCGCCGACAAAGGATGATCCTGGTTCGATGTGGATATAATACCCGGCGCTGATGCTTTTACGACCGCCTTTGGCAATAAAACTTCCCATGTTGGTTTTATATGGCGTTTTGTCGGCGCCAAAACGAACATCCCGGAAGATTCGGAACACACAATCCTTTGGGTTCTGCAACCCAATTTCAGGATCAAATTTGTTGATCTCGTGAATCACCAGTTCTGTCAGAAATAAGACTTTTTTCCGGTTTGCTTCATACCGGTCGCGGTTTTGGTCAAACCATTCCTTGTTATTGTTTTCTTTCAGTTCTGAAAGAAATTGGAGTACTTCCTGCATATTCTTTGGATTTGATGTTTACTTTTGTTTTGAACATCTAATTTATGAAAAAGTTTGCAATTCTAGTTGCCGGAGGCTCAGGAAACCGGATGGGAACCGAAATACCGAAACAATTTCTGGAATTGTGTGGAAAACCTTTGCTGATGCATACTATTCAGGTTTTCTTTGATTACGATTCTGCTTGTGAAATCATTCTGGTACTTCCTGAAGTGCAACAGAAATACTGGAAAGAATTGTGTATGAAACATTCGTTTTTGCCCGAACATAAGATTGCATCGGGTGGTGAAACCCGTTTTCATTCAGTGAAAAATGGACTAAAAATGATTGATGATGAAGGAATCATTTTCATTCACGATGGAGTCAGACCTTTAGTTAGTCAGGAAACCATCCGGCGATGTTTCGAAATGGCTGAAAAATCAGGCAATGCAATTCCAGTATTGCCGGTGACCGAATCGTTGCGAAAACTGGAAGGAAATCAGAATATTACCATAGACCGAAGCCAGTATTTCAGCGTTCAGACTCCGCAAACCTTCAGGTCTGAACAAATCCTGAAAGCCTTTGATCAGGACTTCGATCGCGCATTTACCGACGATGCTTCTGTGGTCGAAAAAGCAGGTTTTACCATATTTATGGTTGAGGGAAATCCTGAAAACATTAAAATTACGACCCCAACCGATTTGATCATTGCTGAATTGTTTCTGAAAAATCAATAGGTTTGAATCGTTCCGGATTTCAAACCACTTTTTTTGTTTTAAACTTCCCTTGCTTTTATCCGTTTTACTTTGATTATTTTCACTTTCAATTTTAAGAACAGTTATGGATTTCAAAAATCTTTCGCTATACAGGCCAAAAATGGAGTACCGGCGTTTTGGTAAAACCAATAAAATGGTAAGCGTCATTACCTTGGGAGGAATGCGCTTTAAACACAGTTGGGAGGAACCCCGGCATATCATTCCACAGGATACGCTCGATCAATGTCGCGATACCGTGCAAAAGGCACTTGCTCAGGGAATCAACCTGATTGAAACCGCTTATGGTTATACCAAAAGCGAACACGCCTACGGAAGGGTTCTGAACGATGAGCTGAGAATCAATCGTGATTCCTATTTTTTAATGACCAAAGGCGCACCGAAAACTGCCAATGAAACCCGAAAAATGCTTGAAAGTCAGTTGAAGGCATTGAAAACTGACCATTTGGATTTTTATGGCTGGCATGGGATCAATAACCTTGCCAAGTTTGAAAATGCCTGCAGAAAGGGTGGTCCGGTGGAAGAGCTTCTGAAAATGAAAGAGGAAGGAATCATCGGGCATGTTGGTTTTAGCACCCATGCGCCACTTGAAGTGATCCTGAAAGCTATCGGAACTGACATGTTCGATTTTGTGAATCTTCATTATTACTATTTTTTCCAGCGAAACAAACCGGCCATTGATCTGGCTGAAAAAAAGGACATGGGCGTTTTCATCATCTCGGCCAACGATAAGGGCGGGCAACTTTCGACCCCGCCTCAAAAACTGATGGATCTGACCGCTCCGCTTCATCCGGTTCAGTTTAATGCCCGTTTTTGCCTGGGAAATCCTGCCATCCACACGTTGAGTTTTGGACTTCCGGTAACCGTTCAGTTCGACCATTTGGATGGTATTTTTCCAGCTCCGGCTCCACTTTCACCGGATGATGTAAAAATCCTGCAGCTTATGGACTCTCAGAAACTGCTCGATCCCTACTCCGGATTTGACGGGTATTCGATGAAGGAAGACCCTTCCGGATTGAATATTCCTGAAATTTTGCGTTTCCGGATGCTTTGGAAATGCTACGACATGAAGAACTTCGGCTTTTACCGATACAATATGTTTCAGGAAAAAGGCGACTGGTTTCCCGGCAATTTCCCAACCAGGAAGAATTTGAAGCAAATAGATCTGAGCAATTGTCCGGCAGATATTCCAGTCGTTGAACTGATACGTGAAACGCACAAGGAATTGTACCGGACAAAGCCAAGGATAGATCGGAAGAGAATTCGTTTTATGGCTAAAAAAGTCTTGGCAAAAATCGTGTTCAAAATCAAGGCAAAATTTTGGTAGGCGGATTAGAAAATGCAGAATGACATCAAAAACTGAGTTATCAATTTTGCCGCGGTTTTTTCCAGAAATAAGGCTAATAAATATAACTTTACGAGCGATACTAATTTTACCCGAAAAGCATGAATTTATTGGATACCGGACTTGAAATGGGACTCATCAGATTTGATGAAGAGAAAAACTTCATCACCTACATGGATCAAAACAAAAAACGCAATTACAACAATCCGGAAGAGAAGGTTCAGGCAGAAACTTTCCTGACACTGGCTCTGATCTATGGTTATCCGGTAACCCGGATCAAACAGTTTGTTTCGGTACAAATGGGGTCAGAAACCAAGGGAGCCGATATTGTGGTTTATGCGGATGATGAATGTGAAGAAACCTACATTTTAGTTGAATGCAAAAAGGAAGACTTAACCGATCAACAATTTAATATCGCAGTAGATCAGGCATATAGCTATGCCATCGCAGAAGGGGCAAAATACGTTTGGACAACCTCACGCATTAAGAACCAGTATTACGAAGTCCCTGACAAAAAGCCGAAAAGCAGGATTGAAATTCCCGACATTCCTCAGTTTGGAGTTAAAAAACTGGCTCCCTACAAATATGTGAAGGGCGGCATTTCTCAAACTGACACGGAAACCTATGAATCATTGGAGGAACCTGATCCAAATAAAAAACAGAAGTTTTTTGAATTGCAGGTGGTAAGCGAAAGTGAACTAACAAAGATTTTTATTCAATCGCATCAGGCGCTTTGGGGTGGTGGCCAGCGAAATCCGAGTGTGGCTTTTGATGAATTGGATAAACTGATTTTCTGTAAAATATGGGACGAAAAGCATCCACGACGAAATGGCGAACCTTATGATTTCCAAATTTTCAGGGATTAAGAAGCTGAAGATTTATTGGTTCGGATCAAGAAAATATATGCAATTGGAGAAAACGACGCTCCTGAAGTTTTCAAGGATGGGATAAGCCTTTCAGCGCAGGAAACTTTGACCATCGTAAAATATTTCCAGCGGATAAACCTCAACAAAACTGACCTTGACAGCAAAGGAAAAGCCTTTGAAACTTTTATGGGCAGCTATTTCAGGGGCGACTTTGGCCAGTATTTTACACCGCGACCTATCGTAAAATTTATTGTCGAAAGTTTGCCAATCACGCACAAATCAAGGGTTTTGGATACAAGTTGCGGAAGTGGCGGCTTCCTGTTGTATGCACTCGACAAGGTTCGGGAACAGGCCAATGAGTTTTATCACCCGGTTAAAGAAGAGAAAGACCATTATACTTATTGGCACGACTTTGCCGAAAAGAATTTATTTGGCATTGAGATTAACGACTAGATTGCCCGGACCGCCAAAATGAATATGATTATTCATGACGACGGGCACACCAATGTGATCGCCTCTGACGGGCTTTTGAGCGATTCAGAAATGCAGCTTAAAAACAAAGAGTTTCGTTACAATTCTTTCGATTTTATTATTACCAATCCTCCATTCGGCAGCTCGATCAAGCTAACCGAAAAGGCTTACATGAACCAATATAATTTAGCCTTAAAAGAGGTCGATTGGTTGAATACAACGGCAAGTAGCAAAGCCACTTTGGGCGACAGCCAAAGTACCGAAGTACTGTTTTTGGAGCAATGCCATAAGTTTCTGGTAGAGGGCGGTTATCTGGCTATTGTAATTCCCGATGGAATTCTGACCAACAGCAGTATGCAATATGTGCGGGATAATCTGGAAGAAATGTATCGGATTGTTGCAGTAGTTTCTATGCCTCAAACGGCTTTTGCAGCAACCGGCGCGGGTGTTAAAAGTTCAGTTTTATTCTTGCGCAAACACAAGCAAAAGCAGACCGAAAAAATAGCCAATCAAAAAATCAAGCTGAAAGAGGAGATAAAAACCGGCAATGAATACATTTCTACCATCGAAAAGTGGGAGATGGAGAAATCTGAAGCTATAAAACGATTGGAACAAGCGGCTAAAAAAGCAAATCCAACCGCCGCCAAAAAGGAAATTGCTGAAATCGTGCAGTCAGATAAATCAGAGATTCAGTCCGCTTTTACCGACAAAGTCAATTTGCTGAAAGAAGAACTGACCGAAAAGTATTTTATGGCCGAACAAAATGCACTGGACGACTACCCGATTTTTATGGCAATAGCGGAAGACATTGGCTACGACGCTACCGGAAGACCTACTGCCAACAATGAATTGACCGAAATCGGGAAAGAATTATCCAGGTTTATCGCGCATATCAACCTGACAGCAAAGTAAATTATAAAAACCGTTAGTTTACTTTAGTGCCACCAAAGTAAACTAACGAAAAAATTAGTTTACTTTGCTAACAAAATTGAATATGATACAGCTTGAAAAATATATCTCCGGCGAAATTAGAAAAGGCATTGGTTATAAATACTTTATGCCCAGTTTTATCAACGATGAATGGATCTGGACTGATCCAAAACTCAATAAATTGATCGAAAATGCTTCCTTTGAATTGGGACAATTGAATTCGTTTGCCAAATTGGTGCCCAATGTCGATTTATTTATCCACCTGCACATTACCAAAGAAGCTGTTGTATCGAGTAAAATTGAAGGAACCCAGACTCATTTTGATGAAGCGTTCCTGCAAAAAGAAAATATAACCCCAGAACGAAAAGACGATTGGCAGGAGGTACAGAATTATACTGAAGCTCTAAATACCGCTATTGAGGAATTAAAGTCCTTGCCCATTTCGTCGCGACTGATTTTAATGACACATAAAACCTTGCTGCAAGGAGTTCGCGGTGAAAAGAAGACTCCCGGGGAATACCGCAGGAGCCAGAACTGGATCGGCGGACAAAGCCTTGCCGATGCGGTTTTCATACCGCCACATCACGAGCATTTAAACGAACTGATGGGCGATCTCGAGAATTATATTCACAATGAGAATATCGAGATTCCTGTGCTCATCAAGGCGGCGATCATACACTACCAGTTCGAAACCATCCACCCATTTTTAGACGGGAATGGACGTATCGGGAGGTTACTTATTCCGCTTTTTCTGATTGAGAAAAATGTTTTAGCAAAACCACTATTGTATTTGTCAAGCTATTTCGAGAAAGAAAAAAGCCTTTACTACGATAACCTTACACGGGTAAGGACTCATAACGACATGATTCAGTGGATCAAATACTTTTTGGTTGGAGTTGCCCAAACTGCCCGGCAGGCTACACAAACCTTGAGCAACATTATTTCACTGAAAGCCGAACACGAGCAGGCTATTCAAACCCAGTTTGGCAAACGGATAAAAATGGGGCTTTTGCTACATAATTACCTGCCTAAACAGCCTTTGGTAACTGTAAAAGAAGTACAACAAGTATGCAACCTATCAAAAAAATCGGCTGGCGACCTTATCAATATTTTTGTTGAAAAGAAAATGCTCCAGGAATATACCGGCCAGTCGCGAAACCGGATTTTTGCTTATGAACCTTACTTAGACCTTTTTAATGACTAATTTGTACGCCATATCGCCAAAACTCAATCCCAGCAAGGTTTTCATTTTGCAAAAAAGCGAACTGGAAAAACGGCTCGACCCGTTCTACTATGTCCCCGAATTACTTGAATTGGAAAAGAAGGTTTTAGCCAAGAAACCCCAAAAGCTAAGGCATTACGTTAAAAACATCGCCAGTGGGGCAACGCCAAAAACTACTGAAAGTGAGAAATACTATGCTGAAAAGGAAAATGGAATCCCGTTCCTTCGGGTACAAAATCTTTCTCCGACAGGTGTTTTAGAATTCGACGACTGCAAATACATCAACGAAGAAACGCACAACGGAATGCTGAAGCGCAGCCAGGTTTCGGAAGGCGATTTGCTGGTAAAAATTACGGGTGTTGGCCGAATGGCGGTTGCTTCGGTTGTTCCTGAAGGGTTTGAAGGCAATATCAACCAGCATGTGTGTGTGATTAAAACCGGGAGCAAAAAAATTAGTGAAACTCTGGCGGCGTTCCTCAATTCAGATATTGGCGAAAAACTGGCAAGCCGAAGAAGTACCGGCGGAACACGACCAGCCTTGGATTATCCCGCTCTGCTTTCCATGCCGATTATTGAAGACCAGCGGATTTTACAGATTACAGCTAAAGCAATTGAGCAAAAGCAACAAAACGACGCCGAAGCCGAAAAGCTTTTGGCCAGCATTGACGATTATTTGCTGAAGGAATTGGGAATTACTTTGCCTAAAGGAACATATTACACTCAGGAAAGTGATTTTGTTGCGCATGACAAAAGTGGTGAATATGGGCACCATATCTTTCTTCAGGAAAAATTCAAACTTGAAGAACAAAACAAATTGGTGCAAAAAGGAAGAATATTTATCACTTATTTGAATGAAATTACCGGCACCAGGTTTGATCCCAAACTTCATTCAGAACAAACTAAAGCTTTACTTGAATCACTTTATAGTGAGAAATTTAAATACAAAAAACTAAAGTCGGTCGTTATTCATAGTTGCTCGGGCGATTGGGGAAATGATGATAAAGATAGTTTTGATAATGAAGCATTTGTTCGCTGTTTAGTAATTAGAGCTACGGAATTTGATAATAAATTTAATCTGAATGTTGATGGATGTAGAGCAAAATATCGTCTAATAAACAAACAAAAATATAATTCGTTAGACATACAAACCAATGATTTGCTTATAGAAAAATCTGGTGGTAGTGAGAATCAGCCGGTTGGAAGAATCGCGATTCTTACAGAAGAACTCATACAAAATTACAATCTTGGATTCAGTAATTTCGTTCATAAAATCAGAATCGATAACAAGACTGTTTGTCCGGAATATGTGTTCAATTACCTAAAAACATTGCATAATATTAAAATTACTGATGTTATGCAAAGCCAAACAAATGGAATAAGGAACTTAATATTAAGCGAGTATCTTAATTTACCAATTCCCATCCCTCCACTTACCAAACAAAAAGAAATTGCTGACCATATTACTGCCATCAGGCAGCAAGCCCAACAATTGAAAGACCAGACCAAAGAAGCGCTGGCGCAGGCAAGCCGGGAGATTGAACGCATTTTATTGGGTTAAAGGTATCTATCACCAAAACTAAAAGAGGCTGAACTCCGCGGAGCCAGCCTCTTTTCACTTTATTTCACACTCAAAATCTTACTTTTTCAGCGCCTTGATCCGTTTCAGATTTCTCTTTTTGGCCATTTTTAGCTTCATGGTGTAATCCAGCTCATACAAAGCCGGAACAAACATCAGAGTCAGGAAAGTTGCGAAACTCAGCCCGAAGATGATTGACCAGGCCAATGGTCCCCAGAAGGCCACATTGTCGCCGCCAAAATAGATATGCGGGTTCAGTTCGGTAAACAGGGTGGTGAAATTGATATTCATGCCCACAGCCAATGGAACCAATCCAAGCATGGTTGCAGTGGCTGTCAGGATTACCGGGGTAACACGGGTGCGGCATCCTTCCACAATGGCCCGACGGGTAGGAACGCCAGCCGCCTTTCGCGAATCGATAAACTCAACGATCAGGATTCCGTTTCGGACCACGATACCGCCCAGCGCTACGACGCCCAAACCGGTCATCATAATCACTAAATCCATGTGGAAAATCATTACTCCGAGCAAAACGCCGATGATGCTGAATACTACCTCGCTCAGAATAATCAGCGATTTACTGACCGAACTGAACTGGGTGATCAGGATGAAGAAAATCGCGCCGATGGCAATAATCATGGCTTTCAGGAGAAATTTGATGGTATCGGCCTGATCATCCTGTTCACCGGTAAGTTTAATGTTTGAACCTTCGTGAAGTTTAAATTTTTTGGCTTCACTTTTAATGATGGGCACAATATCGTTGGCCGAATAACCCGATAAAACGTTCGAGTAAACAGTAATGACACGCTTTTGGTCGAGACGTTTTATTCCGGCATACGAGGAAGTGTAGTCGATTTTCGCCACAGTCGACAGCGGAATACTGCGCAACATGCCGGTATTCATATCACGGTAAGTAACCATCAGGTTTACCAGCGCATTGATGTTGTCGCGGGTTACTTTTTCGTATCGGAGCATGATCGGATATTCATCCTCGTCCTGCTTAAATTTCGAAATTTCTTTTCCATACAGAGCTGTACGGATTTCCATCCCAATCTGGCCGGTAGAGATTCCAAGACGCTGGGCCCGGTCGCGATCAATCTGGACAATAATTTCGGGAGAATTCATCTCGAAGTCGGTTTTTAATTCCTCGATTCCGGGAATATTCATGGATTTAATTTGATCGCGGAACGCATAGGCATCGCTTACCAAAAATTCCAGATTCTCACTGGTTATTTCAATGTTGATTGGTTTACCGGTTGGCGGACCATTTTTGTTTTTATCGACCGAAATTTCAGCGCCGGGAATATCTTTCACTTCCTTACGCAGGATTTCGAGGTATTTGGTGGTCGAAACTCCGGAAGTTCTCAATTTAGCCTCAACAAAATTGATCGAAACTTTTCCCTTGTTAAACGGAGTTCCTGTTGATGCAAAACCCTGTTCTTCGGCGCCGATGGTCACGTTCGAAATGATGGATTCCACATCCGGATTATTTTTACCGATGGTCTTGTAAACGCGCTGTTCGGCAATACTGGTAATACTGTCGGTCACCCGCTGATCGGTTCCTCCCGGCATTTTGATGTAAACATAAATATTGTTCGGGTCGCTGTTCGGGAAAAACAGAACGGTAGGTTTTACTGCTCCGGTAAGCCAGATGGTAAAGAAGAAAAGGCCAATCATTCCGAAAAGTATCATCACAGGACGTGAACCAACTAGGATCATACGTAGCTGATTTTCATACACATTCATGACCCATGGCCAGAGTTTTTCCTGGAAGCTTTTGATCATTTTCTTCAACGCAAAATGGAAGAAGAGAATCATCAAAACGCCAAAAACGAGGAGGTTTGCTAATCCATATACTTTGGTGGCATAAAAGATTCCGGCAAAAACCAGCATAACAATCATGATGGTCCGGATCTTTTTCCATCCGCTTCCTTCCTGAAATTCGTGGTCGTATTCGTGTTTCATGAACGAAACCGCAAATACCGGGTTAAATACGTAGGCCACAAAAAGAGAGGCAAAAAGGGTAATGATCAGGGTAACCGGCAGATAATGCATGAACTGACCGACAATTCCGGGCCAGAAAGCCAGCGGGAAGAACGGCGCCAGAGTCGTTAACGTTCCCGATAAAATAGGCAGGAAAACCTCGCCAGCCGCCTTCTTGGCCGCAATATTTATGTCAGGATTGAACTTGTGCAACCGGTGTGTATTTTCGATCACCACAATGGCATCGTCGACCACAATTCCAAGGGCAAAGATGAAGGCGAACATTACAATCATGTTCATGGTATAGCCCAGTCCTGGAATGATCAGGTAGGCCACAAAAATGGAAAGTGGAACCGACAAACCAACAAAAAATGCGTTGGTAAATCCCATGAAGAACATCAGCACGATGGTTACCAGGATAAACCCGATGATGATCGTATTGTTGAGTTCTTCCAGTGTATTCCGGGTGTGAAGACTTTGATCGCCGGTAATGGTAACGTCCATTCCTTTGGGGAAAGTCCGGTCTTTCATGTCTGCCACAATTTTCACGATTTCATCCGAAGCATCCAGCAGGTTGGCTCCGTTCTTTTTAATCACATTCAGGGTGATTACATTCTTTCCGTCGAGACGGGCAAAACTTTCCTGTTCTTTAAAACCGTCGTTTACCTCGGCGATATCGCTGAGTTTCACGAATGCGCCGCTCGACGAATGAACCACAATATCCCTCAGGGTTTGAACATTGGCAAACTGACCTTTGATACGGACCGTATTCCGGACTCCGTTGTTGGTCAGGGTTCCTCCTGAAATGGTCAGGTTTTCTGCGGAAACTGCCCTTTCGATATCGGAAAAGGTGACTTTGGCCGCCTGCATTTTGAAGATATTGGCGTTCACCTGGATTTCGCGGTCCAGAGCTCCAACAATATCGACACGGGTAATTTCCTTCAGGCCTTCAATTTTATCCTGAATCATTTCAGCATAATGTTTCAGTTTGTCCAGCTCAAAGTTTCCGGAGAGATTGAGGTACATCACCGGCATTGCCGAAATGTCGATGTCCATGATTTGCGGTTGAGTTGGCAAATCGGTTGGAAGATCACTTTTCGATTTGTCAACGGCATCGCGAACACGCTGCTTGGCAGTTTCGATGGACAAATTTGGATCAAACTCAACGATAATGGAGGAGAAATCGGGTACGGAGTTGCTGGTTATTTTCTTTACATCCGAGATAGATTTCAGCTGTTTCTCGATCGGGCGAGTGACCAGGTTTTCCATATCTTCCGGCGAAGTTCCCGGGTATGGGGTGCTTACAACGATATAGGGAATCACGACCTGCGGAAATTGTTCTTTCGGAATAAAATAGTAATTCATCATTCCCAGAACCGATATGAGGGTGGCAAGCACATATACGCTTGTCCGGTTATCGATGGCCCAGCTCGTTGCAAAAAATTCTTTAAACTTGTTTTCTTTCGACATATTTGGTCTTTTTTGGAATTAGAAAACTATTTTTTCGCCGGCGTTCAGGTTTTGAAATCCGGAGGTGATGATGTTCTCGCCGGCAGTAATTCCTTCGGCTATTTCAACGATTCCGTTATAATCCATTCCGGTTTTTATAGTGCGGCGTTCGGCAGTATATTCATTGCCATTTTGTTTGGCTACGTATATGAATTTGCCATCCTGATTGTTTTGGACAAAATTTACCGGCAGACAAAATGCTTTTTCATTCGAATAATCCTTGATTTTGATGTAGGTAATCATGTTGGCGCGCAACTCAACATCTTTGGAAGATATCTTACATTCAACCCGAAAGGTGCGATTGGTTGGATCAATAAACCGGCTGGTAAAATTCAGTTTGGTTTCAATGTCTTTTCCAAGATCAGGAAAACTAACCAACACAAGGTTTCCATCTTTAATTTTTGTGGCATAGTTCTCAGAAACGTCAGCGGTGATTTTTGCCACGCTCATGTTAATTACACGGATGGTAGAATTTGGCATACCCGGTGATGCCATTTGGCCCACGCGGAGAGGGACACTTTCAACGGTTCCGCTAATCGGTGAAAGGATTTTGGCCATTTTCATTTGTTCTTTAATCGTATTCATTCGTTGTTCCAGCGATTCTTTCCCTGCTTTGGCTTGCAGGTATTGAACTTCGCTGCCAATCTTTTTTTCCCAAAGGGCGCTTTGTTTCTCAAACATGCTGGAAGCCAGGGCAAGTTGGGTATTCACTTCTTCCAGCGATTGTTTCAGTACCTGGGCATCGAGTTCGGCTAGTACCTGACCTTTTTTTACCGAAGATCCTTCAGTCACATAAACAGCTGTAACTACGCCAGCCATTTGCGGGCTGACGGCAATATTCTGATCTCCGTCAACCGTTCCCTGTACATCGATGTAATGGTTGAAAACACATTGAGTTGCCGGGGTGACTTTTACTGAAATCGCTTTCACATCCGGAACTGCTCCGTTTGGATCGACTTCAGATTCTAACTTTACAATTTGTTTTTCCAACTGTTCGCGCTGCGATTTCAGTTTTTCGAGTTCGGCTTTTTGGTCGGTTTTCGCGCTGCACGAAACCAAAAAAGCGATAAGTGCCGAGTAAATGATAATCTTTTTCATCTGTGTTATTTTATTTTTACTGTTATTTTAATATTGAAAATCAATGATTTGAATTATTTTGTTCCGGTGGTGTCAGGATTGATATTGAATACCCTTTCCAGTTTTGACTTGGCGCTCATCACATCGGCAATGCTCTGATAATAGTTATTCAGGTTGGTGAGATACTGGGTTTGGCTGGTCAGCAAATCTAAACTGGTTGACATACCCTGTTTGTATTTTTCGAGCGTGCGTTGGTAGATCTCGTCGGAAAGCTCTCTGTTTCGGGTTTGAATCTGTAGTTTTTCAAGTTTTATTTTAAGGTCGCTTTGTGCCTGAGCCGCCTGCATCACAATGCTGTTTGAAGCGAATATCCGGGTGTTTTCAGATTTCTCTACGGCCATTTTTTTCTGAGCAACAGCTGCCATCCGCTGACCGCTGCTAAAAATCGGAAGCGATAAATTAATTCCAACCAGATCCTTGGGCGCGAAATCAAAAGCCGGCGCATTGAGTTTCTTGGTATGATTGTAATAACCTGAAATGACCGGAAGATAATTGGTTACTTCGTGTTTGTAATCAAGTTTGGCCATCTCATGAGCCGTTTCGACCAATTGATAATCAATATTTCGTTCAAGACTGAAAGGTTCGCTGGTAAGTTGCAGACTTTCCTTGGTCAATGACTGGTTCGAAACCAGGGAATCGGAAATGACTATTTTCGCTGATTCTTCCATTCCGATCTGGATTTTTAATAAACGATAGGCTAAATCCTGGTTGCTTACGATTTGATTAATCGAATTGCGCAGTCCATTTGCAGTTACTTCCAGCTGGTCGGCATCCGTCTTTTCAACAAAACCCTGCTTGTTCATTTCTGTGATTTCGTATAGGGTCTTATTGACGTTATCCAGGTTCTGGTTCAGGATTTTCGTTCCTTCATTGGTAATCTGGATCATGTGATAAGTGTTGACTACCGATTCCATCACATCCTGTTTGGCTTTTTCGCTACTCTCAGTCGACAGATTCAGGTATACTTTTGTAGCTTGTAATCCAACAAAATAGGCCCCGTTGAAAATAAGTTGGGAAACAGTGAAATCGGTAGTTACGTTGTTTGGAACGCCGAGCTCAATCTTTGCACCGGCTACGTTATTCATGTGGATGCTTTCTCCTGACTCCAGAGTAACGCTACTGGTGGTTCCTGTTCCGGTACCTGGATCAAAAGGAACGTAGTTCGACGACAACTGGGTGGCCGGAAAACTCATTGTAGGAACAACAAAAAGATGAGTATAGGCCGATTTCACATCAACGTGAGGCAGGCCTATCGCGGTAGTTTCCCAGATTTTTTTTTCTGCAATTTTAATGTCAATCTGCGAATTCATGATGCTGGTATTGTACTTAAATGCCTTGTTTAAGGCTTCCTGAAGCGAGAGTTTCATCACTTCCTGTGCTGAGGCAAGATAATTTCCCCCGAGGACGATGAATCCCAGAAGGATAATCTGTTTTTGTTTTTTGAACATGTTTTTGTGCTGTTTATAAGGTTATTAAATATTTTTGTTCAACTGAGTAATTTCTGATTTTCGTTTCTCGAAGTAAACGATGCCTTCCTGACTTGATATAGCCCGGATATGGTTTTCGAACATGACCTGAAAAACCTGATCGAAAGTGATATTTTCAACAAAGCAGAAGTCGTTGTTATGCATCATTACCAAATTTCGAACATACAAACCTGCCACGAGTTCAACATTTATATCGTTGCGATACAGTCCTTCTGCAATTCCTCTTTCAATATTTTTGCTGATCTGACTGAAAATATGGTTCTGTTTTCGAATCATAAATTGCTGAAAAATAGGCTCATAATACTTTTTAAGCTCAAACTTCAATTTCGGATTGAATCGTCCCATCTCTTCAAAAACCCTTAAGCTTACCTGAAGCAGAATTTCAATGGCATTCATATTTTCAACTGTCAGTTTCGACATTTCCAGGTCCCATTTCATTTCATCTAGGTAAAAAAGCTTCTCTATCAGGTCTTCTTTACTTTTCACATAGAGGTAGAGTGTCTTTTTCGAAATGCCCAAACTTCGGCTAATATCGTCCATGTTTAAATTTCTGATTCCGAACTCATAGAATAACTCTACAGTTTTTTCCAGAATTTCCTGAAGTTTCGGATCGCTCATATTTAATTTGTCATACATCTTTTGGGTTCAATATTAATTTCGGCACAAAGAAAGGAAACATTTCTAACAAGAAACGTTTCCTGAATGTAAACTGTTCGTTAATTATTCGTGCCAAATTTCGGAAATTGCTTTTGACGGCCTGAACCCAGGTAGATGTTTCGGCAATTTCGGTCGGTAAGTGACGGATTCAGGAAGGTAAGTGAGTGAATGGATGAAATAAAAACCCGGATGATGGAAAATGTAAAGAATAACCAGTTGCAATCTCAGACCTCAGGAATGTGCCTACCTGGCAAAGAAATAGGTAAGTAATAGGAATGATAGATGACAAGAAAAAGATTACGGAATTTTTGTACGATTTTAATAAACTTCAACATTCGAAATAACCGGGCATGCCTTTGAATCATTGATAACTAAGCGAATCTTTTGCGCCTCAGCCGGATTTATACGAATAATTCGTTTGTAACCGATGGTCGTCCCCTTGGCTACTTCCTGCCAGCTTCCGTTTATTTCGAGTTCAACGGAGAAGCTTTTTACCCGCTGTCCAAGTTTGATGTATTCCTGAACCAGAATGTAACTGATTGGTTTTTTCCCGCCCAGATCAATTTCCAGGTTTCCGGTTTTGTCCTGATCATTGGTCGCCCAATAAGTTTCCTTGTTGCCATCGGTTATCATCGAAGCACCATAAACCGGAGAACCGCTGCGAACAGAAGATGCTGTGACCGGTTTGTTGAGCGCCAGATTGGTTTTGAATCGTTCGTCGATCAGCTTTTTCCAGCCCTGAAGCGAAGCCACATCAATTTCGTTGATCAAACCACGGCGGTCGGGAGGAATATTGAGAATGAGATTTGAGCCCCGTCCAACCGAGCTGAGGTAAATATTGAACAATTGTTCCGGAGACTTGACCAGAGAATCTTCTTTGGCATGGTAAAACCATCCCGGACGGATCGAAACATCGACTTCAGCCGGGATCCAGTTCGTTCCGTTTTCTTCGCCTGAATTCAGGAGACTGTTTATTCCACTTTTTCCGGCATACAAAGTATCCGTTGAAATAGTATTCCAGTTGGTCTCACCAATATATCCGCTTTCGTTTCCGCACCAGCGAATATCCGGTCCGGCGTCGCTGAAGAAAATAACGTTGGGTTCCATGCCACGAATAAGTTTCAAAGTAGTCGGCCAGTCGTAATAGGTTTTACCATCGATTTGCCTTTTTTCCCGGGCGCCACCATAATAGCCATCTCCACCGTTTGCACCATCGAACCACATTTCGAAGACCGGTGAATGCGCAGCAAAAAGTTCTTTTAACTGGTTGCGGTAATATTCAACATACGAAGGTGATCCATAATCCGCCCGGTTACGGTCCCAGGGCGAGAGGTAAACTCCAAATTTCAGGCCTTCGGCACGACATGCCTTTTCTACCTCGTCGACCACATTTCCTTTTCCATTTTTATATGGACTGTTTTTTACCGAATGTTCGGTGTACCGGCTGGGCCAAAGACAGAACCCGTCGTGATGTTTGCAAGTCAATACCAATCCGTTCAAACCGGCAGAATGGATGGTTTTCGTCCATTGGGTCACATCCATAGCCGTTGGGTTAAAAACTTTTTCGCTTTCGTCGCCTGAACCCCATTCCTTATCGGTGAAGGTGTTGGTCGTAAAATGGACAAAAGCATATTGCTCCATTTCATGCCAGGCCAGCTGACTATCGGTTGGAACCGGAAGTACCGGTGATGGAGGAAGAACTTGTTTATGACAGGATACAAGTAGGGTGATGCTCAGTATGGTGATACTGAAAAAGGAGAATAATCGGTTCATTGAACTTGGTTTAAGATTGGTTTGTCTGGTAAAGCTAACAAAAAAAAAGTCTTCAATGGTTTGCATTGAAGACTTTCGTTTATGATCTGTTCAGGGTTCAACCCGAAGGATTTACTTACTTTTTAGGTTCAGGTGCAGGAGTAGTAGCAGGAGTAGTAGCGGGAGCAGCCTGTTTTGCAGGAGCCTCGGCTGCAGGAAAAGTCGGAACCTGATTTGGATCAACCGCATTGTCGATCTGATTTTTTATCGCTGACTGAGCTCCGGAATTAGTATTCCTTGGAATGAACGCAGTACCCCCGATGGATAAAATCAATAAAGCTCCGGCCAAAGCCCAGGTTGCTTTTTCAAGAAAGTCGGTAGTTTTGCGAACGCCCATAATTTGGTTCGAAGACTGAAAGTTACTTGCTAAACCACCACCTTTTGAGTTCTGAACCAAAACGATAAGAATCAGTAGAATGCAAACAATAAATAATAAAACTGTGATCAGTACGTACATATCATTGAAATTAATTGTTCATTAAACTTTTGATTTTTTCAATCTGAGCGGCAAAGTAAACACTTTTTTCCGGATATTTCAAACTTAATTTTTCAAATATCTGTATTGCTTTTTTATAGTAACCTTGTTGGGCATAGATGGATGCAAGGGTTTCGGTCACCAGGTCTTCAGTATCTTCCTTGATTGGCTCTGCTCCCTCCATCGGCGAAGCCGATTCAGTAATTTTTATTGCCGGCATTTTGGGCTGGGCTTCCAAAAACTTGTCGATCAGGCGGAACTTTTTCCAAGAACTTTTCTCCTCATTACCAGCAGGTTCAGAAGGAGACACATCCTCTTCCCCGGTTGTTTCGAGTCGGTAATCGGGGGCGAAAATCAGGTTGAAAATGTCCGGTTCTCCGGTCTTTTCAGGTTCATTCAATTCAGCTTTATTTACCTTAGATTCCTGATTTTTTTGGTTCAGGAACAAGTATAATTTCCGGCGGTCCTGGATCCTGATTGCACCAGAAATCAGTTCCTGTTCAAACGACGGATCGTTGATATTTTTCAGGTTTCTCAGGTAGAGAATCCAGGCAGCTTCAAATGCAGGATGTCTTTGCGTCAGCTCTTTCAGGAACGGCAGAGTTCCCTGATTTAACTTTTCAGGAGCCTGAATGTATTGAAAGATCTGTTCTGCCTTCATGGTTTACCAATTTGCTACCGATGCGTTGAATACATCATCGGTCAGTTTTTTGACGATTAAAGGAACGAGCTCGTCTTCAATGTCGCTGAGCGTGCGGTTGCTATCGAAATCTTCATAAGCCGAAAATGTTTTGTCCCAATCTTGCTCATGCTCCTTATTGTTGACGAATTTGACCTTTAAGCCAATCGTCAGCCTGTTTTGCGCAGCCACGTCGCCTGACTGTATATTAATGGGCTTGACTTCATAATCGGTAATTTGTCCGGAATATTCCAAATCACCATTATCGGTAATCTGGTTCAAAGAGGTTTGTCTCACCAAAACACTCTGCAATCCGTCGGTGAATAGCTGGCTTAAATTTGGATTTACCAGGCGGGCACGGTTCGGGAAATAGGTTACTGTAAAAGTTTTGACAGTGGGGGCAATGGATGCCCCGGTAAATGAGTAGCCAACTTTGCAGGCCGTAAAAATCAGCAGGACTCCAATTACTGAAAGCAGGATTAGTATTGAACTTCGTTTGTTCATGGGTTTATTCAATGTTATATTCTTTAATTTTCCGGTAAAGGGTCCGTTCTGAAATGCCCAACTCCAAAGCTGCATATTTTCGTTTTCCCTTGTGCTTTTCAAGCGCCTTCCGGATCATTTCCACTTCCTTATCTTCGAGCGATAATGATTCCTCCACGAATTCCTCCGTATCATAAATATTCGGATTGGCAGCGGGAGTGATGGTTGTCCGATTAGGCGGAGTCTGATCAGGTACGTAATTGCCACTCTCGTTCTGGTAAAGTTTGCGGATCAGTTGGGCATTGTCGTCACGAACTTCGGCTTGAGTGGCTTCATTTTGAAGGATATCATGAACCAGCTTCTTCAGATCGTTCATATCCTTTTTCATGTCGAACAGAATTTGGTAAAGAATTTCACGTTCCGACGAAAAGGTTTTCTCGTCGATGCCGCGGTACAGGGCGGGAAGCTTGTTTTCGTTCTGCACCGGGATGTAATTCAGCAGTTTTTTTGCATCAATCAGACGTTCCTTTTCAATAATCGAAATTTGTTCGGTGATATTTTTGAGTTGACGGACATTCCCCGGCCATTGATAGTTCAATAAAACCGAAACCGCATCCGGTTCAAGCCTGATCGCTGGCATCCTGTATTTGTCTGCAAAGTCGGAGGCGAATTTACGGAAGAGCAGGTGGATATCTTCCTTCCGGTCGCGCAAAGGCAAAACCCTGATTGGCACTGTGTTTAAACGGTAGTACAAATCTTCGCGAAACTTTCCTTTTTCGATGGCTTCGGTGATGAGTACATTGGTTGCAGCAACTACCCGAACGTTGGTTTTCAGCACTTTCGATGAACCAACTTTCATAAATTCGCCAGCTTCGAGTACCCGAAGCAGACGTACCTGAGTCGAAAGCGGTAATTCTCCGATTTCGTCGAGGAAAATAGTTCCGCCGTCGGCTTCTTCGAAGTACCCTTTCCGGTCGGCCAAAGCGCCTGTAAAAGATCCTTTTTCGTGCCCAAAAAGTTCTGAATCGATAGTTCCTTCAGGAATGGCCCCGCAGTTAACAGCAATGTATTTGCCGTGTTTGCGTGCCGAAAACTGGTGGATTATTTGCGGGAAAGATTCCTTCCCGGTTCCGCTCTCACCGGTTATCAGTACCGACAGGTCGGTGGGTGCAACCTGAACTGCAATCCCGATCACACGCAACAATTCGGGCGAGCTTCCGATAATTCCAAACCTTTGTTTTATTTCCTGAATATCCATTTTAAGGACAATATGTTTAACTTTGCAAAATTACTATTTTAAGCTATAAATACTGTTCAATCCATGAACTTTGTTGGAATTATCCATTTCTGTCATACTGAAACTTAATTCAGGAGCAAAGTTCCAGCTTTCATGCCGGAAAAATCTTCGGATTCGCAGGTTCTCAGGAGGGTTCAGTTGCAGAATTTCAGCTTCTTTTGACTTTTAACTTTTTCCTTGATTCTATGAAGTTTACTAAAATGCACGGACTGGGCAACGATTTTATTTTTTTCGAAAACCCTGAGAATCTTGAACTGGATTATTCCTCCTTGGCAATCAAATGGTGCCACCGACAGCTTGGAATCGGCGCCGACGGGATTGTGGCAGTTTTGCCTTCGGAGGTGGCCGATCTGCAGATGCGAATTATCAATGCCGATGGAAGCGAAGCCAACATGTGCGGCAATGCCATTCGCTGCTTTGCCCTGTATGCCTGCGAACGACAACTTGTTCGCACCAAATCCTTCAAGATCGAAACCTTCGCCGGGATTATTGTTCCTGAAGTAATTACCGAAAATGGCAAGGTAATATTGGTACGGGTAAATATGGGGAAGCCTGGTACTGAAAGAAAATATATCCCAATGCTGGGAGATGAAAAGGAAGCGATTTGTGTTCCGGTGAAGGTTGGTGACCGGGAGTTTCAGCTGACCAGTTTGCTGATGGGAGTTCCGCATACCATGGTTTTTGTGGATGAGGTGAAAACCATTGATCTGGAAAAGATTGGCCGCGTCATCGAAAAACATCCTTTGTTTCCGAAGGGAACCAATGTAAATTTTGTGGAAGTAGTTGATCGCGGAAGGATCAGAGTACGAACCTGGGAACGTGGGGCAGGAGCGACCTTGGCTTGCGGAACCGGTTGCTGTGCTTCGGCTGTTGCATCTGTCCTCAACCGACTCACTGACCGAAAGGTCATTGTCGAATTGCAACACGGAAACCTTAAAATTGAATGGGCTGAAGACGGAACTGTTTTTATGACTGGACCAGCCACGGAAAGCTTTTCGGGAGAAATTTGAATCAACAAAAATGCCCGTTGGAACTCAATCCAAACGGGCATTTTTTTGACAGCTTTCCTATTTTATCCGAATCATTTGATAAATTTCTCAGTACCAATGACATTCTTTCCGGAAGTCATTTTACACAGGTAAATTCCCTTTTGGAGCGAATTCACATTCAGGCTGATATTCTGTCCTGATTCAACATCCTGAATTTTTTGACTTGAAACACTCTTTCCGCTTATATCACAGATTTCAATCTGCATCTCGCTCACCAGTTTTCCGGAGTAGGTGATATTCAGCACGTCTTTTACCGGGTTGGGGTAAAGTTTCACCGAGGATGATTCCTGTTGATCAGGTTTAATCAGAGTTGCAAACGTTTTCTGCGAAATATTTTCGGTATAAACTACATTTCCTGCGGCATCTTTCAAAACCATATTCGCGTTGTCGCTTGCACAGTTCATCGAATTGACCGGAATGCTGTCGCCGGTTATGATGCTTCCGTCGCAAAGATGCCATTCAACAGTATAAGCTCTGTTCACAGGTTTGCAAAGAATCATCGGATTTTCTTTCAGACCGGTCACCCAAAAATTGAGCGAAACGTCGGTCGTTGTGCCATCTGAATTGAAGATAAATGTTCCTGAAACGATTGTTCCATTGGGGGTTGTTGCCTTGACGGTATAGAATTGTGTGGGGCAAAGTCCTTTCACTTCCTGAGTCAGATCTCCGGTCGACCAGGAATAGTTGGAAGCATTGATCAGCGAATCTTTCAGGTAAACCTGTGCCTTGGCCCAACCGGCACACGACGGCATTTGTTGCGGAAAACTGGACTGGTACCGCATGGTATACAATGAGGTTTTACCAGTATTAATTGAATCCGGAATATTTCCATTGACCAGAATCGTTTCGCACCAGGTGCTCGAGCAGCTGTCAGCGGTCCAGATGGTCAGGCAAACTTTCTGGTCAGGTTTCATGAAATTGAAATTGACCTGAGGTTCTGCTTCCTTGCTGGTAGTTCCGTCTTCGAATTGCCAGAGCCGGCGAATAACCTTGCCTTCCGAAGCATCAATCAGCTTGTAAGGGATAACTTCAGGAATTGAAATGATATCGGTGGGCCGGTAATACTTGATCCAGGCATGGCATTGAGGAACAGGATCAACCGGAGGAACGGTACTCATATAAATATTGATGGTTTGACAGGAAGATGCCATGCAGCCGGTCACCGTTTTTACAGTCAGGCAAACCTTCCGGAATGGATTTGGGTCGCCAAGGACCGGGTCGATGTTTAACGGGAAATTGAACATGTGAGTCGGATTCTGTTCATTACTGCTTGTTCCATCGCCAAAATCCCAATTCCATTCAAGAACTTCGGGAAAGGCTTTCGAATAGAAATCCAGTACCAGGGCAGGAGCAAAAGGTTTGATATTGTAATTCACCGAATAGCCAAAAGCGGTTTCACATTTTATGCTGTCTACCGGAATCGGCGGATAAATTATCGGATGGAAAAAGTAAACCGCATCCCAGAATATGTCCGAACATCCATTTTTCCCGAGAACGGTCAGGCTTGCCTTGATAGGTAGTTGTTTGATATCGAAGGTAATTACCGGCTCTTTTTCAGTACTGGTAATACCGTTATCGAAGAACCACAGGTAAGTCAGCGAATCTCCTTCCGAATAATTATTGAATTCATAGGTAACTTTTTGAGCAAGCGAGTCAAGTTTGACTTCGTGATACTTGTATCGGGCCATGCAGGCTGGCGGAGGACTAATAATGACAACTGGCTTAAAGAATTTAACCGAGTCGCAGAAACTATCGGCACAGTTATTTTTTCCGGTAATGGTTAAACAGGCCAGATGCTTGGCGGGTTTGTTGTCAAAGGTGACAAGCGGTTGTCTTTCAGTGCTGGTTTGTCCGTCGTCGAACTTCCAGAGATAAGTCAGCGAATCGCCTTCCGAATAATTATCCATCTGGAAGGTGGCCTTTCCGCGGACCGAATCGTAATCAGTCTGGTAATATTTGAAAAATGCTTTGCAACCCGGACTGGAAGTAGTCGTTCCACTCATGATGTCGATGACTTCCGAATAGAAACTTTTGCAGGTGTCAGAAGTCAAAATCGTCAGACTGACCGTGCGATATGGACTTAATTTGACATATGGACTGGGTGCCGGATGGATATAAATATGAAAAGGGTTTTGTTCCTGACTTTTAGTGCCATCGCCAAAATCCCAAAACCAGGCGGTTACCTTTCCTTCTGAACGGTCGTAGAAATTAATTGCTGTAGAGGGAACCGGGCTCATCAACATATTATTCACGGAGTATTTAAACTGTGCCTTGCAATTGCCGGTGCTGGTATTGGTTTGTGCGTTGGTTATCAGACCTGAAAACAAAAACGCGAGGAGTAAATATTTTTTCATAAAGCAGCTTTTTTGAACATTCGTACTTCCTAGACGTGGCAAGTCTGAATAAGGTTGCGCTGATATGCTGAAGATTTTTTGGAATTTGTGAATTGGGTTGAAAAGAAGCAGTTGATGTAGTTAGAAGAAATAGTCGGAGTGAAATAAGGTCGGAACAGAAATTCTTCCATTTTCTCAGACGGAATCCCTTATTTTTTCTTCTTCGATGACCTGGCATATTGGTTAAAACCGATCGCCAGATCAATCCATGATTGGAGGTCATTGACCGTCTTCATGCCTGAATCGTCCACGGTTATCCAGCCTTTCATGGGTTTTCCGGTAAAAAGCATTTCGTGGCAGCCTGTTTTTTCGAGCGATTCTTCATACCGGGCCGGATCGATCCGGCACATCATTTCGTCTTTGATCACACCCACAAACATTTTATCCCGGAGCAGGAAACACAAGCCACCAAACATTTCCTTTTCTTCGATGCCCTCCATTTCCTGGATTTGTTCGCGGATGCGATTGGCTAAAGTCTGATTGTATGCCATGCTCAATAAGTAATGGAAAAAGTCATTAGTCATTTGGAAAGAGGAAATATTTTTCCATTGACTAATGACGCTTTCCTGGTTTTTCTAGTGTATGTCAATATCATACGGCATCCGGGCAAGGATTCCTCGTTGCGAGATCAGGCCACGAAGCTGATCGTAGTATTTGTATCCTTCGCCCAGTTCGTCTCTCATGAAGCTTGCTTTGGCTGAGTTTGAAAACTCTTTCAGCAACTCAGTGAGAGGATCTTTCAACTTCGGAAGGTTCACAATCCGGAAGTTATCGAGTTTGGCCATTTGTTTGGCCAGGTTGATTGCATCGGTCAATCCTCCATAGGTATCAATCAACTTGATTTCCCGGGCATTCGGAGCAGCCCATACCCGGCCCTGGCCAATTTCATCCACGGCCGATTTTTCCATTTTTCGTCCACCGGCAACCCGTGAAACAAACGTATCATAGCCTTCCTCAATGGTCTGCTGCATCAGGTCGCGTTCAAACTGCGACATCGGCCTCATCACCGAAATCATGTCAGAATGTTCGTTGGTCATTACCACATCGGTAGTAATGCCAAGTTTGTTGCTCAGCAGGTTTTTCACATTGGGAATCATTCCAAAAATGCCAATGGACCCGGTGATGGTGGTACGGTCGGCCATGATGGTATTGGCCGCTGCGGCGATATAATAACCACCTGAAGCAGCCACATCACCCATGGATGCGATAACTGGTTTCGTAGCTGCAGCCAGTTTTACTTCACGCCAGATCACATCCGAACCGTATGCGCTTCCGCCCGGAGAATTGATGCGCAGAACAATGGCTTTGATCGACGAATCGCGCCGGGCTTCGCGGATGGTCCTCGAAAATTCCTCGGAATGGATACCATCGTCCGAAAGACTGGCATCAATACTTCCGGAGGCATAAATCACGGCAATTTTTTTGCGGGCCAGACCTTTCTGAGCGCGCTGCTCGGGAACTTTAATGTAATTGTAAATATCCACTGCTTTCACATCTCCTCCCTCGCCAATGCCAGTCAGTTTTTTAAGGTCAGAAATCACCTGGTCCTTATACTTCAGGCGGTCGACCAGGTTTTTCTGTTTGGCAAAGTCGGCTTTCCTGAAAGTGGCAACCATATCGGCAATGTCGTTTAGTTCGTCGAATCCCATTTTGCGCGACGCCGAAATATCAGTCAGCATTTCGTTCCAGATTGTTTTCAGATACGTTTCGGTTTGAAGCCGGTTTTCAGGGCTCATTTTATCGAGAAGGAAAGGTTCGACCGCTGATTTGTACTTACCATGACGGACAATCTGCATCTCAACTCCCAGTTTTTCCAAGGCATTTTTATAAAAAGTCCGTTCGCCGCCCAGTCCTCTGAAATCGACTGATCCCTGAGGGTTCAGCGCCAAAGTATCGGCCACTGTAACCAGGTAATACGCTTTTTGCGAAAGATATTCGCCGTAGGCATAAATAAACTTTCCTGAAGTTTTGAAATCTTTTAAAGCTGACCTGATTTCTTCGACGGTAGCCATACCGGCCTGAATATCCATCGGGTTCAGGTAAATCCCCTTGATGTTATCATCCGATTTGGCCTTGCGGATACAATCGAGTAGGTCATTTAATCCGACGGTTTTATTTCCTTGAAACAGACCAAAATCAAGACCTTCCAAAGGATTTTTCCTGGCGCGATCCACAATGTCGTGGTCAAATTTCAGGAGAAGAACGCTGTTCCCTGATATTTGGGTCGGTTCGTCCGACGAGGAAACCATCGCAGAAATCATTCCGATGGCCAGAAAGAAAAGGAGAATTCCGGCGATCATCACTCCAAGGATGGAGGCCAGGGTAAATTTTAAAAACTGCTTCATGAGTATTTTGACTGTTTTAGTTTGTTTCGATAAAAATGTGCGATAGATTTGTACGAAAATAGTGTTTTTGTTACACAATCCGGTCTGTTATGAGCAAGCTTTATATCTTATTGGGAGGAAATTTGGGCGACAAACAGAAGATTTTTTCCGAAACTCTTGGTATGCTTGCACGGCGGGTTGGAAAAATCACTTTGCAATCGTCGGTTTATGAAACTGAACCCTGGGGTTTTCATTCGGAAGATCTGTTTTGGAACCAGGTGATAGAAATGAAATCGGAGCTTCTTCCTGAAGAAATTCTTTCCGGCACCAAGCAGATTGAACTTGAAATGGGCAGGACGCGAAAAACGGATCAGTTTGATTCACGGAGGATGGATATCGACATTCTTTTTTATGGTGATCAAATCATCAACCAGGGAAATCTGATTGTTCCGCATCCGCGGATCCAGGAACGGAAATTTGTGTTGGTTCCGCTTTGCGAAATTGCACCGGACTTTATTCATCCTGTTATTCAAAAAAGTGTCAGGAAATTGCTGGATGAATGTTCAGATCAGCTAATGGTTAAGAAAGTAAACATCAGCAGCTAGCACCTGGCTGCTGGCAATGAGAAAACAAAATTTCAGGAAATATGAAAGCCAGTTTCAAGAAATATACGCTCCAATTCAAACAAGCTTCCGGGACTTCGCGGGGTGTATATACCACCCGCGATTCGTGGTTCATTTCATTGTCTGACGGAATCAGCACCGGGATCGGAGAATGTGCACCATTGCCTGATTTGAGCCTTGATAGTATCAGTAAAATGAGTTCAAAATTACTTCAGGTGTGCGAAGAAATCGATTTTTTTTGTTCGTTTCCCGCTGAATTGCATGGCTGGCCTTCCATCCGGTTTGGACTCGAAACTGCCATGATAGACCTGAAAACCGGCGGTAAACAAGAACTCTTCCCTTCCGCTTTCACGCGTGGAGAACAGGGAATACCAATCAATGGGTTAATTTGGATGGGCACGTCCGAGTTTATGAAACAGCAAATCCGCGCCAAGTTGGAAGCAGGTTTCAGGTGCATCAAAATGAAAATCGGCGCGCTGGATTTTGATACCGAATTGGATATCCTGAAGTCCATCCGGAAGGAATTTTCGCCCGACGAAATTAAACTCCGGGTGGATGCCAACGGTGCCTGGTCATTACCAACAGCGCTTGAAAATCTGAAACGTCTGTCTGATTTGCAGCTTCATTCGATTGAACAGCCCATCGAGGCGGGAAACTGGGATGATATGGCCGAATTATGCCGGAAATCCCCGGTTCCAATTGGCTTGGATGAGGAGCTGATCGGAGTTTCGAGCCAGCCTGAAATGAAAAAACTGATGGAAACCATCCGTCCGGCTTATTTAATACTGAAACCCAGCTTGCTCGGTGGCTTTTCGGCTTGCGAAAAATGGATCGCACTGACCGAAAAATACGGTGCAGGTTGGTGGATTACCTCGGCGCTCGAATCGAACATTGGCTTGAATGCCATTGCGCAATGGACCTTTCAGCTGAATCCAAAGGGAGAACAAGGTTTGGGAACTGGCCAGCTTTTTAGCAATAACTTCGATTCTCCGCTCGTTATTGAACGCGACCAGCTGTGGTATCGAAAGTCGGAGTGAATGGTCGATTGCTCTTTCAAAAATTGAATTGAATTAAATACTTATCATTACAAATAAGCTGCTATTTTTGCATTCCAATTTTTAAAGAGTCGACATGCGGAATTTTAGGGTTAAATCGAAGGAAATCAACGAGCATCTGGTTTTGCTCTACCGTATTTCGCTATTGATGGCTTTTTATTCGCTCTGCCGGATCTTATTTTACAGCTTCAATACCCTTTCTTTCCCAAAAGTAATTTTTCTTTCGTTCCTTGAGATCATGAAGGCCGGGCTTTTCTTCGATATTCAGGCAATCCTTTATCTGAATGTGGTATACGCGATCTTCTTTCTTTTGCCGTTTCGGTTCCGGTTCGCGAATTGGTATCAGCATTTCCTGAAGTTGGTGTTTATGATAGGAAATGGATTGGGTTTGGCGTTCAACCTGATTGACATCATTTATTACCGCTATATTCTGAAACGTATCACGGCCAGTTCGATCGATATTGCCGCTTTCGATGCCGGAAACATCAAGCTTATCTTCCGGTTCATCCATGATTTCTGGTACATAGCCTTCATGTTGATAGTCTTGTTATTTGCGCTTTCCATCCTTTATTCGGTATTCAAACCAAAACCGGTTGCAGGACGGAATTCTTTGATTTTCTTTCTTTCCGGAACTGTGTTGTTGTTTGGTTTTATTTTTCTTGCTGAACGTGGGATTGACCGAAAATCACCCTTGAGTAATGGTTTCCCTGTTTTCTACCGAAACTTCGCGTTTTTGAATGCCCCGGAAGAACTCAGCCTTGTTCAAAATACTCCGTTTAGCATGATCAGCACCTTGGGTAAAAAGGATTTTGGAAGCAAATCGTATTTTCGGTCGGAAGAAGAAACCAGCCGGATTTTCAACCCGGTTCATGTTCCGGCTTCCGGAGAACCGATGCGGAAAGATAACGTGGTGATCATTATATTGGAAAGTTTCGGAAAAGCGTTTGTGGGTTCGTTAAACCCGCAATTCAGCGATCCGCGCGACCGCAGTTATACGCCTTTCCTCGATTCGCTCATGAGCCAGGGCCTGATTTGTACGAATGCTTTTGCCAACGGACGTAAATCGATCGACGGCATTCCGGCGATAACTGCCAGTATTCCTGAATTGATTGTTCCATATACCGTTACCGAATGCAAAGAGAATAAAATCAACAGTCTGGCAAGTTTGCTGGTAGCGGAAGGATATCAGTCGGCTTTTTACCATGCTGCGCCAAACGGCACGATGGGTTTTAATGTTTTTACCAAAATGGCGGGTTACCAAAAATATTCAGGACTGAATGAATACCCCGACCGGGTCGAATTTGATGGCGTTTGGGGGATCTGGGATGAAGCCTATTTCCAGTATTTTGCTCGTCAGATAAACGACATGAAGGAACCGTTTCTGGGGACTATCTTTTCGGTGTCGTCGCACCACCCATACCAAATCCCGGAGAAATACAAAGACCGGTTTCCGGAGGGCCGCATTTCCCTTGACAAGTGTATTCGTTACACCGATCATTCGCTTCAAAAGTTTTTTGATACGGCCCGCAAGATGCCTTGGTATAAGAATACCTTGTTTGTAATTAGTGCCGATCACGCCATCAATTCGGCCATTCCGGAGTATTACAGTTCGACGAAATACTTCTCGATTCCGATCTTGTTTTACAAGCCCGACGGCAGTCTGAAGGGGGTTGACGACCAGTTGGTGCAGCAAACCGACATCATGCCAAGTATTTTGAACTACCTGAATTATCCGTCTCCGTATGTTTCGTTTGGGAACAGTGTTTTCGATCCTTTAGCAAAAAGGTTTGTGCTGAATTACCTGGAAGAGTCGTACCAATTTTTAAGCGGCGATTATGCGCTATACCTAACTAATGATAAACTGACAAACATTTATAACCGGAAGGATGATCCTCAGCTTCGACACAACCTTGTCGGAAAAATCACTTTGCCCGAGGAAGAACAGCGGATGAAGGCAGTTATCCAGCAATATATGAACCGGATGGTTGAAAACCGGATGATTGTCGGGAAATAATGGTCATTTGGTGTCATTTGTTTCACGTCATTTTTGGTTTTCCAATGACAACCAATGACCACTGAATTACTATTCATGACTTAAAATTTCCAAATTTGAATCCGGAACTTCCTAAATCTGTTCCCAACCATTACGGTAAGTATGCCTGATCCATTCTTCGGCAGCTTCGAGTGCCGGGATTGTATCGTATTTGGTATCGAATTTCGGATCGCCATTCACCACTTCAAATTTGTTGGAAGTGACCATCCGGATATTTTCGTCGCCGCCAATGTTGATGAACTGCATGTTTTTGCCGTCCCACAACAACCGTTTTCTCAAATCCTGAAGACGGACAGCCAAAACACCCATGACCACCATCTCGTTAAGCGGACCGGCGTAGCTGAAGTTGGAACTGGCTTCTACCCGGTTGTTTTTATTCTCTTTGGCCGCACGAATCCAATCCTGTTCATGGCCATTCGTCTCCGCATCCGGTATGCGACGGATAATTTTTTCAGGTTCTTTAAAATCGGACATCCTCGAAGTGGGCAATAGAGTTGGATTTGCCCCATAGCATCCGCACATGATCTTTCCTTTTGATCCGTGGAAAATCACACCGCCGTTCCAGTCACCCATTTGTTCTCCTTCATGCAGTTCCTCCGGGCGTTCGGGCAACATTCCGCCATCGTACCAGGTAACTTTTACTTCGGGCATCCCAACACGCTGAAGGTTGTCGCGGCGAGGAAACCAGTAGATAACTTTCTCGGCATTCGGCGCCGATTCGTTATTGATTGAAGTAGAACTACCTTCAACTGCAGTTGGATACTGTAGCATAAGCGCTTTAAAAACAGGATCAAGAATGTGACAGGCCATATCACCCAGTGCACCGGTTCCAAAATCCCACCAGCCGCGCCAGTTCCATGGGGTGTAAACTTCATGATAGGGCCTGAATTTGGCAGGACCGATAAAAAGATCCCAGTTCAGCGTGTTGGGTACACGTCGTTTCTCAGTAGGCCTTTCCAGCCCCTGAGGCCAGATGGGGCGGTTCGTCCAGGCATCCACCGAAGTCACTTCGCCAATGGCACCCGACCAAATCCATTCACAGGTCTTCCGGATTCCTTCACCCGAGTTTCCCTGGTTTCCCATTTGGGTGGCAACTCCATACCGGAGTGCCGTTTCAGTCAGAATTCGTGATTCGAATACAGAATGGGTGAGTGGTTTCTGAAGGTAAACATGATACCCTGCTTTCATGGCCATTAATGCCGGCAAAGCATGAGAATGGTCCGGAGTGGCAATCATCACAGCATCAATGTCTTTGCGTTTGTCGAACATTTCGCGGTAATCCTGATATTTGGGTGGGTTTGGCCATTTGCGGAAAGCATTCCGATCGGCATATTTCCAATCCACATCACACAAGGCCACAATATTCTCGGTGCTCATGTTGCAGAGGTTATTGAACCCCATTCCCCCCACTCCAATGCCTGCGATATTGAGTTTGTCGCTCGGAGCTTTATACCCGAATCCGGCCATCACTTTTGAAGGTAAAATGGTTACTGCAGTGGCAGCTAAAGCAGTTGTACCCAGGAAATGACGGCGACTGATGCTTGAACGATTATTTTCCATGCTAAAACTGTTCAAAAAGTAATAGATTTCTTATTCGGTGAAAATAGGTATTCTGGTTTAAATTCAGAAATTAAACTATGAAAGGAAACGTTAAAGAAACGAAAAAGGTGAACCCTTTCGGATTCACCTTTCAAAATATCAGTTAAAAATACTTAAGCCGGCATATTAGGAAGGCTCCATGGTTTGCGGTAAGTATGCTTGATCAGTTCGGCTGCAAATTCAGTAGCAGGAACCGGATCCGTGTAGGTTTTATTGAATGTTGGGTGTCCGTCATGAATTTTAAAGCCATCTTCGATAACGATTTTGATTTTTTCGTCAGCAGAAATGTTGGTAAATTTCATACTTGGTCCGTCCCATTCCAATTCTTTGTTCAGGGTTTGCAGGCGAACTGCGAGAACGCCCATCACCACCATTTCGTTGAATGGACCGGCCATGCTGAAATCGGAAGCAGTTTTTACGCGGCTTTCAGGAGATTCCTTACAAGCGCGAACCCAATCCATTTCGTGTGAAAGTTCGATGCGGCGACGGAATTTCGGAGCTTCAGGTTTTGAAACTGTACCATCCGGACGAAGAATCCAGGGATTCACGCCGTAACAACCACAAACCAAAACACCTTTGGTGCCATGAAAGAATACGCAGCCACCTGCATCGTTCGGATCTTTACCTACCGGCCATTTGGCTGGTAACATTGGTTTGATACCACCATCGAACCAGTACACTTCAACCTGTGGAAGAACAGCACCTTTTTTCGACCCTTTCCATGCACGTTTCGGTGCACGGGCAGGGAAGGTTAATTTAACAGACTGGGCTGTAGGAGCACAATCCTGAAGTAATAAGGTTGAATTTCCCTGGGCTTTGGTTGGATAACCCAGTTCGAGACCAGTAAATACAGGATGAAGGATATGGCAGGCCATATCGCCTAATGCGCCAGTTCCGTATGCCCACCAGCCGCGCCAGTTCCATGGGTGATAAATTTCGTTGTAAGGACGCATTGCTGCCGGTCCTGTGAATAAGTCCCAATCCAAGGTTTCAGGAACCCATTGGCCTTGTTTTGGAGTGTTTAATCCTTGTGGCCAGATCGGACGGTCGGTAAATGCTTCCACTTTGGTCACTTCACCAATTTCGCCATTGGCCAGCCATTCGCAGGTCAGGCTAACGCCTTCCTGAGAAGAACCCTGATTCCCCATTTGGGTAGCTAATTTGTTTTTTTCAGCCAGTTTTGTGAGCAAACGTGACTCATAAACGGTATGGGTTAAAGGTTTTTGTACATAAGCATGTTTGCCCATGGCCATGGCCGTTGAAGCGATGATGGCATGGGTGTGATCGGCGGTTGCAACGACAACACCATCAATTGACTTGCCCATTTCGTCGTACAATTTTCTCCAGTCTTTGTACATCTTGGCTCCCGGAAATTCTTTAAAAACTCCTTCGGCATACTTCCAGTCCACATCGCACAATCCAACGATGTTTTCTGATTTGAGAGCGGTCAGGTTGCTATGCCCCATACCGCCGATACCAATAGCGGCAATATTCAATTTGTCACTGGGAGCTTTGTAGCCCATTCCGGAGACTACATTACTTGGAAGAATGGTAACTGCAGCAGCAGCGGTCGCTGAAGTTGCAATGAATGATCTTCTGCTTAGTTTGTTTTCCATTGATTATTAATTTAATTACGATTTAGGTATTGAATGATAAATTCCAGCGGATAAAAATTTTGCTAAAGATAAAATTATCTTACCGAATCACCAAGACCGCGGAACCATCTTTTTGTAATTTAATTCTCCTCCTGGAAGGACTCCTGATAACTTTATATAGCATGGGAAGAGCTAAAATCAAGTAAGTGAATTTTTTCGGATAGCTTTTTTCTATTCAGGATTGAAAAATTCGATTTGACTGGCGAACAATAGACGCCTATATTTGTCTAAATATTCATTCGAATTCAAATTTAAAAAGTATAACATGAAGACCATTAGTGAAAAATTTCCTCAATTTTCGAAACAAGCCTTGGTTTCGCTCGAACCAGGCAAAGAGTTTGCAACCTTAACCAATGCCGACATTGACGGCAAATGGACCGTATTCTTTTGGTGGCCTCTCGATTTCACCTTTGTGTGCCCAACCGAAATTGTATCTTTCAACGAGCATTTTTCAGAGTTTTCAAAGAGAAATGCGAATTTAATCGGAGCCTCCATCGACTCACAGTTTGTACACCTGGCCTGGCGTAATAATCATCCTGGCCTGAAAAACCTGAAGTTCCCTATGTTGGCTGATACCAGCAAATCTCTTTCTGAAGAACTCGGAATTCTGGAGCAGGTTGAAAAAATTGCCTACCGGGCAACATTTATCATCGATCCTGAAGGAACGATCCAGCATGTTTCGGTCAACGGACTGAACGTTGGAAGAAACGTGAAAGAAGTTATCCGCATCCTCGATGCTTTGCAAACCGGCGAACGAACACCGTGCGACTGGGTTCCGGGACAGGCTACTTTGTAACTATTTCTCAAATTCATAGTTTTTGTAAAGAAAGCTGTCTGAAAGGACGGCTTTCTTTATGGACCATTACTTAAAAGGCGGAATCCAGTTTCCCGGATTCCGCCTTTTAATCTTCTGTTTTCTGAATACCCTTTAAAATATTTCTTCACCGCCCTGAGATGGCTGGTCGGCCGGAGCCTGTTTTTCGGTTTTGAAATTGTTTATTTTGTAGCTGAGGGTCAGCATCACCACATGGGGCTCGCGCTGCATCTTGAATGAGGATTTGAACCCGTCGCCGGCTGAAGTTCCTTCCATTTTCATGGTGCCGAAGATGTCTTTCACACTCAGGGTTGCCGAGAGTTTCTTTTTCAGGAAATCCTGCCGGTACGATAGGTTGGCATAAGCGCTGCTTTTCTGTTCTCCCTGTGCAGAAACTGATGGCCCACGATAGAATCCGGTGAGCTGCAGCCGGCTGTTGGATGAAATCTTGGCTGTGGCATTTAACCGTGCGTTGTAGTTGGTACTTTGTTTATCGACCGATTGGTCGCCTGCAACAGAGCCGATCAATTTGTAGTTGTACAAACTAAAACTGGCATTCACCAACATCCATTTGCTCATATTGACATTTCCCATAATCTCGCCTCCCAGCGACTGGTCGCGGTTCAGGTTATCTGAAGTCATGTATATAATCCCGTCTTTCAAGGCCTGAATGCGGGTGATCAGATCGTTGGTAGTCCGGTAAAAGGTTTCGAATGAAATGAAAGAGGTACCATATTTCCGCATATAGCTGAATTCGTATGAGTTGGTGTATTCAGGCTTGAGGTTTGGATTCCCGATCCGGATGGTGTACTGGTTGATATAATTGGGAAATGGATCCAGATCGTGTCCGTCGGGACGGTTTATTCGCCTTGAATAGCTGGCCATGAACTGGCTTTCGTCGACCAACGAATAAGAAAGATGCGCGGATGGGAAATAATCGAACCGGTTGAGCGTATATTTTTGATTTTCAACCGCCTGATGATCAATCACCCGGTAGTTGTATTCGCCCCTCAATCCAAACATATACTGGATGGCTTTTAAATTTCCTGAGATGGTTGAGTAAACCGAATGAATATCTTCGCGAAAGATCATGTCGCTGGTATATTTTGGGTTGTTGACGAATTCGCCGCTGGCCGGATCAAAATTTTTGAATCCGTAAGAATCATTTTCACGCTCCATCCGGCTTTGAGCGCCAGCTTCAAACTTGCCACCTTCTTTTAACGGAAGCGTATAATCCACCTTCAGCCGGTAATCGTTGGAAGTCCCGTTATTGTTGGTGATTACCCTAGAAATATATCCGGAATTGATTTCATAAACCGAATCTGACTTTATTTCATCGATCGATTCATCCGAATTACTTTTACGGTTTCGGTAATTGAACGAACCTTCCAGTTTATGTGTTCCCATATCATTAAATTTTGACAGGAAACTGGTTGTGGCTGAAACATAATTTCCACCTCGTCCGGAATTATTTTCCTGAATCGAATACAAGCTGTAGGTTCCGGGCACATCATATTCATGAAGGTTTCCGGTTCCAAAGGCGTCAAAATTAAATTTACCAATTTCACCAATCACATTTACCGAAGTTTTATCGGAAAAGAAATAATCGAATCCGCCTTTGATCGATTGCCCTTTCCGGGTCTGATCGCGGCTTCCTTCCGAGTTCAAATAGACTATCGTATCCTGCTTGTAGGTTTCGCGGGTCGATTTCATGGTTCCAAAATCGGTATTGTCGTTCCAGTTGCCTCCAAACAGCAGATTGTACTTCTTGGTTTTGTAATTGACCAGGAAATCGGTTCCGTATTTTTTGCCGGTTCCCAGGTTTACATTGACCACGCCATTGACGCCTGCCAGCACATTCTTCTTCATCACAATATTAATGATCCCGGCCATGCCATCCGGATCGTATTTCACCGAGGGATTGGTGATAATTTCGATATTCTGAATGGCAGCCGAAGGGATTTGCTTCAGCGCATCACTTCCGGTAAGCACACTTGGACGTCCGTCGATCAATACGGTAAAGCTGGAAGAACCGCGCAGACTGACGTTTCCGTCGATATCGACTTCAACCGAAGGGGTATTCTCGAGCACTGTGACCGCAGTACCTCCGGCAGCATTGATGTCGTTGGTCACATTGATCACTTTTTTGTCGATTTTATACTCCACCCGGTTGCGTTCAGCAACCACTTCCACTTCGGCCACGTGAGTGCGGTCGACGGCCAGTTCGATGGTTCCCAGATCAATCGTCGACGAATTCTGGGTTATTTTCACTGCATTCACTTTGGTGGTTGCGAAACCGATGAAATTTGCCTGCACATAGTATTCGCCAGGCATCAAATCGCTGATTTCAAAAGTTCCGCTGGCGTTGGTAATGCCTCCGGTAACCAGTTTGGAATCTTTCAGATTGTATATAGCCACATTGGCATATTCCATCACTTCTTTGGTCTCGGCATCGATAATTTTTCCTTTGATCTTTCCATTTTTTATCACACTGGCTGCGCCCGGATTGGCTTTTGCCGGTGGCACCTGTGAATAGGCCATTGACATAGTTGAAAGAATAATTAGTACGGCAATAAATAGGTCTTTAAATCTCATGTTTATTAAGGTTTATTTAAAACGAGTCAAATTTTGATTAAATTTTTCTTACAATACCCTTCAGACCGGTGAAAACGGGCAAAGTTTAACCTACAGATAAAAAGAGTTGTTAACGTATGTAAATTCAATTCGCGATCCGGCTAAAATGTATTGGAAATCTTCATTGAGGCATATATTTTGCTAAATTTGAGTTCAACGAAAATTGATTCTCAATGAGACATTTGATTTTTTCAATACTGATTGTTTTGGGATTCTTTTCCTGTTCTTCTTCACGGCCAGTTTCTGAAACTCATGATCCCGGGAATTCTTCTCAACGAATGAAGTTGACCTGTCAGATTAGAGCCTATTCCTTGGAGATGAATGACGCGAAAGTACAGCCGAAGCAGGGAAAAATTAAAACGGTTCATCGTTTTGAAGTTTCAGATCCGGGAAAAGCAAAATTGAGGGTTGAATTTCAGACTTCAAAACTCATTCCGAAAACCAAATCCGATTCAGTATTGGTTCTGATTGTTGATGATGAAATCCTTCAGATTCACAAGTTGTCGGATCTAACGTATGTCATTCCTGAAAATCTCTGGGCTTCGGTTGCCAATTGCAGTAAAATGGAATACCGGATTGGTAAAGGTAAAGATCAGCTTGAAATCAGGCCGGATAAATCCCAGATGAAAGATTTGAATGCATTCTTTGAAAGAGCCGTTTTCAAGCGCGATGCCAATCAGCCGCCACTGCCCGAAGGCATGAAGAAATGGTGAGAAACTGAAATGTCATTCATGGTCATTTGATTCTCGTGATTGATGGTTATTCATTGATTCTTGACTGAATATCAATGACAATGAATGACTTAATGACAATGAATGACTCCTTTTTATTTCCTCTTCTGATCCTCCAGCCGGTAGTCCGGTTTTTCTTTCTGGTCTTCCTGCATGTCTTCTACATCATCAATCAAAGGCGACTCTTTCACCGCTTTCCAGTCAAATTTTTCGTCAAGTGGAGTCAGGGCTTTTTTGGGATCAAAAATCCGCAGATCGACCTCAACGGCATGGAAAGGAGTAAAATCAGGTTTTGCCTGAAAAAAATCTGCAAAGTCGTTGGCGGCGGCATCGTATTGGTTCAGGTAGGGAAGTCCAAGCACATTCCAGAAGGTTTTAAAAATACTTCCGAAGCTGTAATGTACTTTCGAAACGTAATTCCTTTTGCTGTAAGGCGAGATCACCATCAGCACACTGCGGTGCGCGTCAACATGATCAATTCCGTTCTGGGCATCGTCTTCCGTAATGACGATGGCCATGTTTTTCCAGAAAGGAGTGTGAGACAGATATTCCACAATCCGGCCAACAGCAAGGTCGTTATCGGCCATATAGCTTTCGCGGAACGGATAACCCGCATCGGGACGCTCATCAGCACCATGATCGTTCGGAATAATCACCGTAACCACCGAAGGCATTGCAGTTCCCGTTTTGATCCACTTGTCGTCAAATTCTTTCATAAACTGATTAATCCTGAATTGGTCGGGAATTCCCATGTTGAACGTTGGATAAGTTTGGGAAGTTCTCGAAAACATCGGTAGTGGTACCGGGAAATTCACATATTGTTTAATGCCGGTATATTTAAAAGAGTTTTCGTAAAAGGCTGGTTCGAACATGACCCCAAATCCAAAATTGTAGAACCCGACCTTGTTCCGCTCCAGATGTTCCCACATCGATCCGGCCTCGTTGTAATCTTCCGGATAAATGGCGCCTGCTGATCCGTTCATGGCTAGGCTTCCCGGCGCTTTCGACTTTTCGTTGTACGAACGGTTGCCCCCATAACTAGCCACAGTAGTCGTTTCCACCCATTCGTTGGGATAAGTATTCACGAGCCAGCGGTGTCCGTCGGCCGAAACATCAGAGTCGACATAAAAATTGTCGGATATTCCGAATTCGTTAGCCAGCTTCAGGTGATTGGGCATAACAGTGGCATTTTCGATCTTCAGGGTTCGGTTCCGGTTGGTGAAATTTGCTCTGTGACCATACCGGGCAATCGTGGCATCGCCGTTCCCTTTCTTCAGTTGTCCGAAAATCTCATCGTAGGTGCGGTTTTCCTTGGAAATGAATACCAGGTATTTGATCGGAGATTCCTTTTCTCCCCCAAAAACGGGGATCGGATTGTTTGCCCTCCGTTTCTGAACTTTCGAGTAATCTTCGATCTTATAGTTGTTGCGGATGGTTTGTTTGGTGAGCTTTTCCAACGATTTTTCGTCCGGAATTTTCATCAGCGAAACCGAGCCTTTCATCAGATTCCCAATATAGCTTCCCGATTTCCATTCCTGAAAATTTTTTCCAGCATTGGGTCCGCTTCCAAATCCTTTGGCATTGCTTACCACCAGCGATTTCCCGTCGGGAGTAACCTCTAGTTTGGATGGGAACCAGCCAGAAGGAATATGTCCGATTACTTTCAGGCTAGGAATATCTATCACACCAACCGCGTTCACTCCCGCTTCAGCCACAAAAAGTTTTTTCTGATCGGGAGAAACAGCCAGTCCGAAAGGGATCACGCCACGAAATTGTTTCACAGCCGGATCTAATTTGAGCGGAATTTCAGCCACAATGGTATCGCGAGCGATGTCGATTACGGAAATATTATCGTTGGTTCCGTTGCTCACGAAAACATAGCGATCGGTTGCAGCCAGCGAATTGGGACTTGATCCGCCCACCGCAGGGATTCCTTCAATCAATTCTCCTACCAGGACGCCGGTTTTTATTTTGGCCTGAATCTGTGGTTTCTTTGGATTTGTCACCGAAAACGACCACACTGAAAATGATTCGGGAACATTCGGTTCGCCAAGGCCGGGTATGTCGTTCGAACCAATCCGGGTTCCTTTTTTCATTTCTTCAGATCCATAACCAAAAGCAGGAAAATCGAGCGCTTTTTGGTAATCTTTTTCGGCTTCGATGTTTCCGATTTTGCTGTACCCGAACATACCCACATTGGCTACATACACTTTTTGCAGGTTGGGCGAAAGGATGATCCCAAACGGATACCGACCGGTTTTTGCGCTGGCAACAATCTTTTTAGATTGAGTATCCACAACAACCATCCGGAAAAGCATCTGGTCGACTGCATAAAGGAAATGTCCGTCTTTGCTCAGTTTCAGATCGCCAATGTATCCATCCGGACTGGGCAATCCGTTTTCGTCGACCGAACAACTCACTGAATCGAGTTTGGCGCCGGTATCAATCGAAAACAGATAAATCTTGTTTTGTTGTCCTCCGGCCACGTAAACAATACGGTTATCAGGAGAGATCGCTAATCCCATGAAAACCGAAGCGAGCACACCTTTGTTGGTCTCAGGTCCGGGTGGAACCTGCAGGACGATAGGTTTGGCCGAATTTAGGTTCCTGATGATGGAAATGGAAAGTGGAGAAGTGCCTGAATTTGCCGTTACTGCGATGCTTCCGTCAGCGCTCAGCGTTAACCCAAAAGGATGGGGCGCCACTTCGATTGATTTTCCAAAAGGCGTGACAAACCTGCCATTGGGAATAATGGTTTCTCCGGATTTATTGATTTGAGTAGGTAAACTTCCTGAAGGAGAAGAAACCACTTTTAGTTTTGAATCCATTGGCTGACCGAAGGAATGGCTCAAAATCAAGCTGAAAATGAAAACAGAAACGAATTTTAAATACATGACCTAGGATTTTAACGGCATGAAGATAAAGTTTCCAGATTACATTCAGATCACAAAAATGTCAGGTTGTTATGGAAGTTTTTGACTGGCAAATTCAGGCAAAACTCTAAAAATTGTTAAACATGTGCAAATCTCCCGATGCGCTTGATAAAAAGACGTATTTTTGTTTGAAAATAGAGAAACCCGTGCATCAAAACCTGGTATTAATCCCAACTTATAACGAAAAGGAAAACGTCGAACGGATGATCCGGAAGGTTTTTTCGTTGAAAACCCCTTTTGAAATCCTGATTATTGACGACAATTCCCCGGATGGAACTGCCGCAATCGTTGACCTGTTAATTCCTGAATTTCGAGCCAAACTTCATATTCTGAAGCGAACCGGGAAGCAGGGATTGGGAAAAGCATATCTGGCCGGTTTTCACTGGGCGCTCGAACGTTCATACGATTATGTTTTTGAAATGGATAGCGATTTTTCGCACAATCCAGACGATTTGGAACGTTTGTATGAAACCTGTGTCACACGGAAGGCGGGACTGGTGATCGGTTCACGATATATTTCAGGAATTAATGTTGTAAACTGGCCGCTTGGTCGGGTGCTGATGTCATATCTGGCGTCGGTTTACGTGCGTACCGTGACCCGCATGAAAATTATGGATTCGACCGCCGGATTTAAATGCTATGACCGAAAAGTTTTGGAAACGATCGATTTCGACAACATCCGGCTGAAAGGATACGGATTTCAGATTGAAATGAAATTTAAAACCTGGAAACATGGTTTTAAAATCGTTGAAGTGCCTATCATCTTTACCGACCGACAATTAGGAACCTCGAAAATGAGCGGCGGTATTTTTAACGAAGCGCTTTGGGGAGTGCTGAAAATGAAGATCAGAAGCTGGTTCACCGATTATCGGATAAAAAAGCAATAATGCCAAAAAATAAATATCTCTGTTTTAAGACCGCAACAGCGGTCTTTTTGTTTATATATTCAGTAATTTTGATTGAATTGTGCAAAAACAAAAAAGCCGGTTATGAAAACACTCATTAAAAATGCCCAAATCATCAATGAAGGACAAATTTTCAAAGGGGCAGTCCTGATTGACGGAGAGCTGATTGCCCGGATTTTTGCCGGCGATGTCAGTCCCGATGAAACAACTTATGGCGCAATTGTGATTGATGCAGCAGGGAAATACCTAATTCCGGGTGTAATCGACGATCAGGTGCATTTTCGCGAACCGGGATTGCTGCACAAAGGCGAGATTGCCACTGAATCGAGGGCTGCCGTGGCTGGTGGTGTGACTTCGTACATGGAAATGCCCAATACCAATCCACAGTCGGTCACGCAGGAATTACTGGAAGAGAAATACCGGCGGGCAGCTGAAGTTTCTGCCGCCAACTATTCTTTTTACATGGGCGCCACTAACGACAACCTGGACGAAGTGCTGAAGACGGACGGTTCAAAGGTTTGTGGAATTAAAATTTTCATGGGTTCATCCACCGGAAATATGCTGGTCGATAATGAAGATGTGCTTTCAGAAATATTCCGGAATACCAAATTACTGGTGGCTACCCATTGCGAAGATGAACCGACAATCATCCGTAATACCGCCACTTACCGCGAGAAATATGGTGAGTTTGTTCCGATTTCGGCGCATCCGAAAATCAGGAGCGCCGAATCCTGTTTCAAATCCTCGTCGAAAGCTGTTGAACTGGCCACTAAATTTGGAACACGCTTGCATGTTTTGCATCTTTCAACTGCCGATGAAATGAAGCTCTTCAGCCCCGGACCAGTCAAAGAAAAGCAAATTACTGCCGAGGTTTGTGTGCACCATTTGTGGTTCGACGAACACGACTATATCATCTACGGAAACCTGATCAAATGGAACCCGGCCATTAAATCGGCTGACGACAAGGCTGCACTTTGGGAAGCTTTGCTGAGCGACCGTATTGATGTGGTGGCCACCGACCATGCGCCTCATACGATTTTAGAGAAAGACCATTCGTATTTTAAAGCGCCCTCAGGCGGACCTTTGGTTCAACATTCGCTGACGGCCATGCTCGAAATGAGCCGGAAAGGAAAGATTTCGCAGGAACGAGTGATTGAAAAAATGTGCCATGCCCCTGCTGATCTCTTCCGAATTGATCGCCGTGGCTACATCCGCGAAGGCTATTTTGCCGATCTGGTGTTGATTGATCCGGCGCAATCGTGGGTGGTTTCACACGAAAACATCCTGTACAAATGCGGCTGGTCGCCTTTCGATGGCACTGAATTCACAAACAAAGTGACCCACACTTTTGTAAACGGAGATTTGGTTTATTCGAATGGTGCCGTGCATTCCGGGAAAATAGGGAAGAGGCTGGAGTTTAACCGATAGGAATGAGGAAAATTATTATTCAGGATCTTTGTCGGACATAAAACCACTAGCTTACAAAAAAGAAAAGAGGCTCCGTTTCCGAAGCCTTTTTTCTTTTTTCTTTTTTCTATTCTACTACAATCAGCAGGTATTTCGATGCTTTCCAGAAATCTTCCGGTTTGTCAATCACCAGGCTTTCAACTGTTTTTTTGTCGGTCAGTGCAAAATGATAAGAGCCGTCCGGATGGAAGGAAACAAGTTTGGCTTTTTTGGTATTCAAAGGTAATTTGGTGAACTCGCGGATGTCAATTTTCATGAAATAGTCGCGGTTAAAATCTTTCTTTATTTTCAGTGTTTTCCCCATTCCCAGAACGCCGCCTTCTTTTTCAATCACATTCTTTTCGGTCAGTTCCTTCTTGGTTCCAAAGGCATAATAGGCGGTATTCATGGCAATGGTCTGCGCATCGATGGCGGCATTTTTTTCTTTAATAGTTTTTTCACTTTCGGCGGTAATGGTTTCGATTTTCTGGTTCAATCCGGCCACGTCGACATGAAGTTTTTCCAGATCCTGTTTCAGACTGGCAATTTCGGTATCTTTTTCACCAACGGTTTTGGTCAGATTATCGATCATTTTTTGAAGTTCGGCAATTTTCAGGTTCGAATTCCGGAGTTTCCCCTGAAGCGACTGAACCAGTTCCTTGTTTTTCTGGAGCAGGTTATTGATTTGGGCAATGTCTTCGAGAATCCGTTTTTTTGCTTCCGCTTTGAGCTCAGTTCCGGGAGTAGTCTGAACCGAAACAATTTTTTCGATGGTTTTGATCGAGTCCAGGTTGCCCTGAATTTCGTTCATGGCACCAATGAACTGTAGGATGGAATTGTCTTTTTGAACGCCCAGGGCAGCAATGCTATCCTGTTTGGCCTGCATACGTGCAATTTCTTTTTTATGCTGGCCACACGAAACCAACACCATAACTGATAAAACAAACAATAACTTTTTCATTGGATTGGATTTAAAATGATTAAAAATTTTCGATGCAAAAAAATGATGGTTAAGTTTTTGAAAACAATTGGTGAAGGTTCAGTACAAAAATAAGCAGCTTTTTGGTTTTTAGCAGATAACTGGCTCAAATATTGAAACGTGAATCAGATATTTTTTATTGTACGGTTCTTTTTGCCTTGGGCAAGTTGAATCAGGTCAATTGATCTGCGCATTTCAATGATCCGTTTTTCGGTTTCATCGAATCCGATTTGAAAAATTTCGTCGGCTTTGTTGAAATCGAAGGTATTGAATTTTCGGGTTTCGGGCGGATCAATCACAAAATCGCATTTTGCCAGACTTTCCTTTACATTTTGACCCATTGCCAGCCTCAAGGTTCGTTCGGCGACAGCTTTTAATCCTGAAATTTGGTCTTCCTGACCATTGTAATTCACGTGTACGCCAATTAGAATCTGGCATTGGTCTCGGATGCAGTCCACTGGAAGGTTATTGAGCAATCCGCCATCGACATACGAATTCCCGTCAATGAGTTGAGGCTCAAAAATAATGGGAATTGAAGCCGATGCGATAACCCATTGAAAAAGCTTTCCTTCGTGTTTGATTTCCGACTTTCCGCTGTTGAGGTTCACCACCGAGCAGTAAAATGGTTTCTGAAGCGTTGAAAAGTCATCAGATTCAATATTCTGCTCTAGTAGGGAGGCGATTTTGCCGATGTCGATCAGCCCATTCGAAGGCATTTGCCATTTGAACATCTTGACCATTTTATTCGACTTCACCAATTCAAGAATCCGTAAAGGTTCCATTCCGGCCGCATAAAACACTCCAACCAATGCCCCGGCGCTTGCCCCGGAAATGATTTCCGGTCGAATTCCGTGTTTATGAAGTGCTTCCAGAACACCGATATGAACAATCCCACGGGCTCCGCCTCCACTGAGCGCAATTCCAAATTTGAACGGCTTGGTATTCAGGTTCATGGATTTAAATTTTGTAATATAGGTTTCAATTACGTTCATGACGAAATGATGATTTCATTGATTTTTCCTGCCACTTCCAGTCCGGTATTGCGGCCAATGTCGTTCAGAATTGTTTTTCCGGTTTTCCGGTCGGTCAGGTTTACCTCAACCAGGGCATTCATGCTTTCTTCAATCCGGCCATCCATCAGGCCCATGATGGGAGAAGCCAGGGCCGTTGAGGGTTCGCGGCGGGTCAGGATTTCGAGGGTGAAAATTTTGTTTTGCATCACCAGTTCAGCTCTTTCGGCATCGATCAGCGATTTTCGCAAGACGCTCTGATTGTAAGTTGTAAATTGGATAAGTCGGTCTCCAAGCCAAACGCCTGCGATGAAACCCACAAAAGAATAGCCCAGGTAAGGTATTTTAGCGATGGAAGTTTTGAGCGAAATTCCGGTCTGACTGAAATGGTTGGATTGGAGCCAAAGGTATGCACTTGGAAATGATTGGCCCCAGTCTTTCTCGGTATATCCGCGACCGGCATCGAAATTCATCGTTTCGTCGCCAAGCACGAGCTGCCCGCGAATTGAATGATCCATACTCACAATTCCGTGGTAACATTCCATCAACGGCAGAAAAGAATACGGCCCCATAATTCCTGGCGAGTACCAGTGATTGGGCCATCTGACATTTCCGGAGAACATCAATTCACCCTTGAGATCGGGTAAGTTCAGGCTGATTTTTTGTTCCGAAAATTGGTTTCCGTCGATTGCAATTTCAAAGCGGTTGGTGGCCGGAATGAACGATTCATAATCAAATTTGTGATAAACGGACGTGCGCTTCTTCCCATCGAGCACCTGAATAAAAGCCTGCCGTTTTCCTGTTGCGTCGATCGCAATTCCGGGAATAATGGCAAAGGCTTTTGTTTCAGCCTGATTGACCACTTTGAAGTACCAGCCTTCAAAATAGTTTTTTTTTCGGGTGCATCCCTGGAATTGTTCAGGATGAAAAATCGATCTGATTTTTTGAAGTATCATGGTGTGAAGTGTTGACCAGTTTAAGTTCTACAATTTAAGGCTTTCTTTCGGAATTTCTATGAAAGTTCGTAATATTGTGGGCGCTAAAAAATCGATGGTTATATTTCGGAAAGCTGCACTTAATAGGGATTTTGATACAATATTATTCCAGATTGGCAGTTTATCTTTGAGGCAACAAAATTCAGCTATTGGGCAAACACTATTTATATCGTATTTTCTTCATTTGTGTATTGGTAATTCTGTCGGGCTGCTCGACGGAAAAAAATACTGCTGCGTCGCGAATGTACCATAACCTGCTGGCTCATTACAACGTTTATTTCAATGGACATGAAAGCCTGAAGAAGGGCGCCGAGAAGATTAAAAAATCGTATGAGGACGATTATTCGAAGATTTTACCGATCTTCAAATCAAGTAACCCTTCAACGGCCACCGCGGCCAATGCAGATCTGGACAATTCCATTCTCAAAGGATCAAAGTTGATTCAGTCGCATTCGATTACCAAAAAGCCAAAACGAAAGAAGAACCGTACCAAATCATACATCAAATTCGCCAGCCGCGAGGAATTCAACAATTGGGTCGACGATGCGTATGTGCTGATGGGCAAAGCTTACTTTTACAAGCACAGTTTTGCTTCGGCCATCGAAAATTTTTCATATGTGGTCCGCAAATATCCGGATGATCCATCGCGATACACGGCCTTCGTATGGCTGATTAGATGCTATACTGAAACGGGCAGGTATGTCGAAGCCTATGAAATTATTCAGCAGTTGCAGACCGACGAGAATTTCCCACGGAAGCTCGAAGGTGAGCTGGATGCTGTTACTGCAGATTACTATGCCCGGCAAAAATCGTATACCGAAGGAATACCGTTTCTTTCGATCGCGATCAAACAAAGCGGAAAGAAGGAGGATAAACTTCGGTACAAATATGTGCTGGCACAGTGGTATCAGGAAACGGGAAATCCCGAAAAAGCTTCCCGGATTTTCAGGGAAATTACCCACATGAACCCACCGTATAAAATGGCATTCAATGCTCACATCAGCGCAGCCGGGACTTTTACCGGAACCGGAGATGCGGATAAATTACGGAAGGAACTTCGTAGAATGCTCCGCGACCAAAAGAACAAGGAGTTCAGCGACCAGATTTACTTTGCTTTGGGAAACATTTCGATGAAGGAAGGTAACAAGTCGCAGGCAAAGGAGGAATATACCCATTCTGCAAGGTTGAGTTCTGCAAACCTTTATCAGCGGGCGTTGTCTTGCTTAACTCTGGCGCAGATTTATTTTGATGAACCTGAATACAAAAAGGCGCAGGCATATTACGACAGTGCAATGGTAGTGATCGACAATAAATACCCAAACTATCCGCAAATTTATGAACGGCATAAAAGTTTGACACGTTTGACCGACAATATCTACACTGTTGAGCGTGAAGATAGCTTGCAGCGTATCGCCAAAATGGACGAACCTTCCAGAAATGCCCTGATCGATAAATGGATTCAGCTGGCCGTTGCGAAAGAAGAAAAAGCCAAGAAGGACGAAGCGGCCAAGATGATGAACCAGAATTTTTTCAGGCAAAATGAAAGCCGTTTTGGGTTGAGCCAGAAACAGGAAGGGGCAGGTTGGTATTTTTACAACCCGACTACCGTTGCTTATGGAAAGGTAGAATTTGAACGATTGTGGGGAAAACGTAAACTGGAAGATAACTGGAGGAGGTCGGATAAAAGTGCCAATGTAGAAGGCGATGCTGCAGCTGCCGAAGATTCGCTTCTGACCACCAAAGGGACTGTAAAGGTGAAAAAAGTGAAAGATCAGAAGAGCCGTGAATTTTATACCCAGGATTTGCCTGTTAACGATTCGTTGATGCTGGCTTCTCATGGGAAAATCAGGAATGCTCTGTTTAACGCAGGTCGCATATTTAAAACCGATTTCGCCGACTTCCCTCGCGCCATTGCGTCGTTCGAAGACCTGAATACCCGCTATCCCGAAAACCTTTTCGCCTTGTCGTCGTGGTTCGAATTGTATGATTTGTATACCAAACAAAACAATCCGGAAAAGGCCGAATACTACAAAAATCTGATCATTGGAAAATATCCGGAGTCGAAGTATGCCAAATACCTGCTAAACCCGAATTACTTTGTTGAGCTGGAAGCCAGGGCTGACAGCGTGAACCGCTTGTATCAAAAGGCTTTCCTTGAATTTAAGAATGGAAATTATGCCCAATCGGGAAAAGTTGTCGATCAGGTCTTGCTTATGAAGCCCGACAGCCTCCTCCTTCCCAAACTTAAATTTTTCAGCATCGTTGCCGAAGGCACATCTTCGAGCCGCGAAAATTTGGGCAAATTGCTTACGGATTACGTGGCTAATTATCCCAAGGCCGAACCCAAAGCCCTGGCCGAAAAAATTCTAAAACTGATTCAGGACAGTACTTTGGTCGATTATCAGAAATTGGTTGCATCAGGATATCTGAGCGATGAAATTCAGAACAATGAGCTTTTGCCCGGCAATCAGAAAGGAGCCGATGAGTTTGGAGGTAAATTCTCGTACGATGAAGAACTGCTGCATTATTTTGTAATTGCCTACCCTAAAAATGCGAATATCGACCTCAACCGATTGAAATTTGACTTGGCAAATTATAACATCGATCACTATACGAAAGTCGATTTCGATATTGAGGCCCAAAACCTGAACGGCAACAGTTCGTTATTGCTTGTGCGTTCGCTGAACGACAAAGAGCAAGGTCTGATTTATTTCCGGTCGATTATCAAGAAAAGGGAAGTTTTCGAATCGCTGAAAGGAATAAAATATGTGAATTTCATTGCTTCGTCAACCAATTTCAGAGAAATTACCACCGATAAGGATTACGCTGAATACCTAAAGTTTTTTGTGAAAAACTACAGCCGGTTTATTACCGGTGATTTCTCCGACGAATTGCTTCCGGAACCTGAGGAATTACTGGCCAAGGCGAAGCAGGAAGAAGAGCTGCCAAAGGAAAAAGGCTCTTTTGTTTCTATCAACCCGGTGAGTTCGGGCGCTGATTTGTACTCGAAAGAGGAAACCGGTCAACAAAATTTTGTAGTTGCGGTAAATTCGGTAGGTGCAAACCTGAAACCAGTCACAGCAGCGTTTAACGCGCTCAACCGTGATCAATATCGACAGTCAAACCTTGAAATCAGGCAGAGCCAGGTTGCCGACTATCAATTGATGATTGTCAGCCCGTTTAAGACCAGGAATGAAGCTATTGCATACTTCACCAAGTCGGTTACCAACCGGAAACTTTTCAAGAGTCTGGATACGCTGAGCTATCGCAATTTTATTATTACCGATGCCAATCTTAAAAAACTGACTGAGACTAAACGGATTTCGGATTATCTCAACTTCTTTAACACCAATTATATCGGAGCTTTAGCAAGTCTTCAGAATTCAGGAGAAGCTGCCTATAAAGGACCATATAACTCTCCGGTTGAAGGAAATCAATCTTATTTCCTGATCATACCGAAAGAAGAAGTGAATGCGGAAATGCTGGTTGGAGTCATCCGGAAATTTAACGAAAAAAACTACCCGAAACAAGCGCTCATAGTGTCATCGGCCATGCTCGACGATTTCAGGATATTGGTTAAAGTCGAAGGTCTTTCGAATGTTCAGTCGGGACTAACCTATCTGCGAACCATTGTGAATGATCAACAGGTATACGGACCGATTCAGAACGCAAATTATCGCAATTTCATCATCACCCCTGAAAATGAGACGATTTTCAGGAAAGACAAGAATATTTTAACTTACATGGAGTTTTATAAACAGTTTTACCTAAAGCAATAAGGGTCCGGAGTTCCTGTAATTTAAAGTTTTTTGGCCAGGATGGTTAAATTTTGTTAAGTCCACACTTTTCTCAGTTCGTATTTGTTATATAGGTTGTACTCATTTTTGATGTGCATCAACATTTTAATTTCGTATACCTTAAAAAGTCATTTTTCTTATGAATCGATTAAAAATTCTGACAGTTCTAACATTTGGCAGCCTGATTCTTTTCAGTTCGTGTTTAAAGAATTCTACTCCTTCCGACCCTTATTATACTCCAACGACCGCGAATGTTACTCCGACTGCCACGCTGGCTGAATTGCAGAAAGGCCGCGATCTTTTCCTTGGCAGGTGCGGCTCTTGTCATTCGCTTTATTCGCCTGACAACTATTCGCCAACCGATTGGAAAGGTATTGTATCAATTATGGGTCCAAGGGCAGGATTGTCTCCTGCGGATATGACTTTGGTTACCAAATATTTATCCAGAGGTAAATAAATTGATTTAAGGTAGGATATTCCAGGTTCATTTCAGGTTCAGCGGCTGAAAAATTCTGATTGCGTGTAAATTTTAGATGATTGCTTTATGAAGAAGACAAAGATACTTTGGACCGACGACGAAATTGACCTTTTACGGGCTCATATCATTTTTCTTCAGGAAAAAGGTTTTGAGGTGGTTACTGCGAACAATGGAACTGATGCCATTGAGTTGGTTCGTAAAGATTTCTTCGACATTATTTTCCTGGATGAAAATATGCCTGGATTGAGCGGTTTACAAACCCTGAACGAGATTAAATCCATTGATCCGAATGTTCCGGTAGTGATGATTACCAAGAGCGAGGAAGAGGATATCATGGATGAGGCGATTGGCTCGAAAATGGCCGATTACCTGATTAAACCCGTGAATCCAAATCAAATTTTGCTCACGATCAAAAGGAATGTCGATCAGAGACGATTGGTAACGCAGCGGACGAATTCTGCCTATCAGAGCGAGTTCGGGAAAATAGGCATGCAAATTAGCGATCATCTTTCGTTTTCAGAGTGGGTCGAGGTGTATAAAAAACTGGTATTCTGGGAGCTGGAATTAAGTATTTCTGAAGATTCAGCCATGGATGAAGTATTGAAAATGCAAAAGTTGGAAGCGAACAATTCATTTTCACGTTACATCCGGAATACCTATCAATCCTGGTTTGGATCGCACTCCGATGACCGGCCGCTGCTTTCGCCCGATATTTTCAGAAAAAAAATCTTCCCGCAAGTGGATGGCGGCAATAAAGTCTTTGTGCTGGTGATCGACAATTTGAGGTACGACCAGTACCGGGTTCTGGCATCCGTCCTGAATAATTATTATCATATTGAAGAGGAAGACCTGTATTGCAGCATTTTGCCAACAGCGACTATGTATGCTCGCAATGCCATGTTTGCAGGTTTGATGCCTTCGGAAATTGAAAGACTGTATCCTGATTTTTGGGATGATGATGACAACGAAGGTCATAAAAACCGCTTCGAGAAAGATCTGTTGGTAAAACAACTGGTCAGACATGGGAAGAATTACAAATTATTTTTTGAGAAGATAACCAATGTGAAAGGCGATAAAAGAATCAGCGATTACCTGGGCAACATCCTTCAGAGCGATCTTTCGGTCATGGTTTTCAATTTTGTGGATATGATTTCTCATGCCCGAACCGAAATGGACATGATCAAAGAACTGGCCAGCGACGAATCGGCTTACCGTTCGTTAACCCTTAGCTGGTTTAACCATTCCCTTTTACTTGATTTATTGAAACTTCTTGCTGAAAACAAAGTGAAAGTGGTGCTGACTACCGATCATGGGAGCATTCGCGTAGATAATGCTCAAAAGGTGATTGGCGACCGTGAAACCAATACCAATCTGCGGTATAAACTGGGCCGGAATCTCAGTTACAAATCAAAAGCAATTTACGACATTAAAAACCCTTCCTTGATCTATCTTCCTTCAAGGAATGTGAGTACATCCTATATCTTTGCGACGAATACCGACTTTTTTGCCTACCCGAATAATTACAACTATTATGCACAATATTACCGGAACACTTTTCAGCATGGGGGAATTTCGCTCGAAGAAATGATCATTCCGGTGGTAACTCTGACGCCGAAAGGATAGCTATTCATTCATTTTATCGTCCCGGATCTTCTGGTACTGTTTGTTGGCAAATACGAATTCCTGAAGTTTTTGATTGTCGGAATGAAGTATGTCTTTACGGTTACCTTCCCAGCACATTTCGCCTTCGGAAATAAACAGGATATTGTCGCCGATTTCCATCACAGAATTCATGTCGTGGGTATTGATGATGGTCGTAATTTGAAGGTCGATCGTAATTGAACGAATCAGGGCATCAATAACCAAAGAAGTTTCCGGGTCGAGGCCTGAATTAGGTTCATCGCAAAACAGATATTTTGGGTTTAAAACAATAGCACGTGCGATGGCTACCCTTTTTTTCATCCCCCCGGAAATTTCGGACGGGCTCAGTTTATTCGCATTGACAATATTTACCCGTTCGAGGCAGTAATCCACTTGTTTCTGTTTCTGAATGGAAGAAAGGTTTGAAAACATGTCGAGCGGAAATCTTACATTTTCTTCAACGGTTAATGAATCGAAAAGCGCTCCGCCCTGAAAAACCATTCCCATTTCCTGCCGCAATGATTTCCGGAGTTTTTGCCCCATGGAGGTAAAATCGCGTTGATCGTATAATATTTGTCCCTTATCAATTTTGTGCAAGCCAACAATTGATTTTAACAATACCGTTTTCCCCGATCCGCTTCGTCCGATAATCAGATTGGTTTCACCCTGGTTGAACACTTTTGAGATGTTTTTCAGAACGCTTTTATGCTCAAAAGATTTGTAGATATTTTTGATCTCGATCATTTATAGAATCAATTGAGTTAGAATTAAATCCCAGACAAGTATTAAAATATTGGTGTTCACCACGGCCCGGGTACTTGCACTGCCCACATCAAAAGCCCCTCCTTCAACAGTATACCCGAAAAAAGCAGAGACAGAAGCGATCAGAAACCCGAAAACCAGGCATTTTATTAGTGAAAAAGTCACATAGTACGGATTAAACTCATATTGAATGCCATTAATATAGTCGGTAATATTAACTGCGCCAACAGCCGGGCCAACAATGAGTCCGCCAACTATTCCGAAAAAGACACTCAGAATATACAGCAAGGGAAACATCAGAACAACGGCTACTATTTTGGGCAAAATTAGATAGCTGGCCGAATTTACTCCCATGATTTCAAGTGAGTCAATCTGTTCAGTAACCTTCATGCTTCCAATTTCTGAGGTAATATTTGATCCGATTTTACCGGCCATGATTAAACCCATGATGGTAGATGAAAACTCGAGGATCAGCGAATCCCGATTTCCAAGGCCTATCAGTGTTTTTGGCAATAAGGGACTGGTCATATTGTAGGCAACCTGAAGGGTCATGATCCCACCCATAAATATGGAAATAATGGCTACGATCCCAACCGACTGGATGCCAAGGTTTTCGATTTCATTGAAAGTCTGTCGCATATACAGGCTGTGTCTTTCAGGTTTGCTGAAAACCTTAAGCAGAAGTGCGAAATATCTTCCTGTTTGATTTAAAATATCCATTTGAAGACTTGTTTTATCTCTTTCTGTAAATATTTATTTCGACCTAAAATAGATTAAGTGTTTATGAAACAATGTTTTAATGCGGTAAATTGAATCATGACGCCCAAATATTTCTGTTTCTAAAGGTACAAATATTCCAAAAAGAGTCATTTTTTCGATGGTTTTAATTTTAAACTCATTATCTTGATAAAGGAATTGAGGACCGGATTTGCTTGTACTTCAGCATGGGTCCTCCCACCGCTCCTAAACTATAAACTATTGAAAATAAAATTGATACAGAATGAATAATACCTATTGTATAATCATGGCTGGTGGTATTGGTAGCCGGTTTTGGCCTCTGAGCAAAAGCAATATGCCGAAACAATTCATTGATATACTTGGAACGGGTCGAACTTTTCTCCAGCAGACCTACGACCGATATAAAGAGATATGTCCCGACGAAAACTTTTATATCGTTACCAGTAGCGATTACCGGGATCTTGTGCTGAGTCAAATCCCTGAAATTCATGAATGTCAGGTTCTGCTTGAGCCTTTGCGGAGAAATACAGCGCCATGTATCGCATATGCCTGCCACAAAATCCAAAAAATTAATCCTGACGCAAATATTATTGTAGCGCCTTCCGATCATCATATTCAGCAGGAGGATGTTTTTCTGGAGCAAATCCGGAAAGGGCTGGAATTTGTGAGTCATAACGATGCTCTGCTCACTCTGGGAATACCGCCAAGCCGTCCTGAAACCGGTTATGGTTACATCCAGATCGAAAGTTCGAAGTCGATTGGTTCGATCAGTAATTTACACAAGGTAAAGACCTTTACTGAAAAACCCGATCTGCAATTGGCCAAAATATTTCTCGAAAGCGGAGAATTTTTCTGGAATTCAGGCATATTTATCTGGTCGCTCCAGTCGATCCTGAAAGCTTTTAAGGTTCACCTGAGTTCTGTTTCAGAACTGTTTGAAAAGGGGAATAAACTTTATGGTACCGTGGATGAAGTTCCGTTTCTCAACAAAACTTATTCCGAATGTCAAAATATCTCGATCGACTACGGAATTATGGAAAAAGCCAGCAATGTGTATGTGATGTGTTCCGATTTTGGGTGGAGCGATTTGGGAACCTGGGGATCATTGTATGACAACTCCAGGAAAGATCCTAATGGAAATGCCGTTTCCGGAGATGGAGTAATGCTCTATAGCGCAAAAAACTGCATTGTGAACATGCCGGGCGATAAACTGGTCGTACTTCAGGGTTTGGATGGTTATATTGTGGTCGAATCGGAAGGCACTTTGATGGTTTGCCGGAAAGAAGACGAGCAACAAATCAGGCAGTTTGTGAACGATGTCAGGCTGAGTAAAGGGGAAAGCTTCATTTAAAAAGAAAAAAGAAATGAGGAAGAAGGAAAGGAAGAAGGTTCCTTTCTGCTTTTCTTTTTCCTTATTATATCTTATGAAGTTATTCGTAATATTTCGGCTTGAATGTACTGCGCACACACCTGAACCCGATGTAACATTTTGCTGAATCCTGGTATTCAAAACTTCGGGTCGAAACTTGCAGATAATAGGCAATGTCTTTCCATGAACCTCCGCGGATGACTTTTCGCTTCATAGCTGGCTGATCGTCAGGTTTGGCATCGTACTGAAAATCGGGGCTGAAATCGCTGATGATCTGATAAGCAGATTCATCGTAGGCATTCGAAGTCCATTCTGCAACATTTCCGGCCATATCGTACAAACCAAAAGAATTGGGAAGGAAATTCGCAACCTTTTCGGTAGCAATATTCTTCCGGCTATCAGCGACATAATTGCCGCGCATCGGTTTAAAATTGGCTACAAAAGCTCCTACCTGATTTCGGGTGTAATAACTGCCCCAGGGATAAAGTGTCATCTGATGGCCTCCGCGAGCCGCATATTCCCATTCAACTTCAGAGGGTAAGCGATAATCCATCACACCGGGATTTTTAAGCATTTCCTGATAGGTGTTCAGTTGCTTGGTACGCCACATGCAAAAAGCCTTGGCCTGGCCCCAGGTTACACCAACGACCGGATAATCGTCGTAAGCTACGTGAGCGAAGTATTTCTTGGTCAGAGGCTCATTGTACGAAAAAGTATAATCGCGCATCCAAACCAGGGTGTCGGGATAGACCGGTGTGGTCTCGTGCATCAGGAAGGAAGAGCGGTTCTGGATGGGAACTTCCTTGCCGGTTGCATCCACGATGGTTCCGGTATAGTTTTGGGTTTGATAATTATAACTGTTGACGCGTTTGGCAGCTTGCTTGTAGTCGACCCAGTAATACTCAAAATTAAGTTTTCGGGAGTCAATTTCCCTTTTGTTGTAAAAACTTTCCGTTTCCGGAATGTACATGGATTGAAGGGCTGTTTGGAAATCAGGATTTTTCCAGTCGATCGGTTCGGACCAGTTGAGGTGGGGGTTTTCTATAATGGCCCCTTTTTTCCCTTCCGTAATCATAAACTCAGGCATCGATTCCGAAAGTAATTGCCTTGCAATCGAATCTCTGACCCAAAATACAAACTGGCGGTATTCGTTATTGGTAATCTCGGTATCATCCATCCAGAATGAAGGTACTGAAACTGTCTTAACCGACGTATTTGCCCGGTCGGCTTGCTCTTCAGAATTCCCGATATTGATGCTGCCTTGTTTGATGAACCTCATTCCGTAAGGGATAGGCTCGAAATAGGGTTTTCGGTTCTGCTTGCTGGTAAGCTGACTCGTCCAATCACGGTTGCAGGAACCAAGCAGGAGAATCGAAATCAAACCAGTGAGCAAAATTTTATACATAATTCAGTTTTCAAAAAAAAAGCCTTATCAGGAACATCCCCATAAGGCTTTCACATCTATTTTCAGAAATTAATATTCCCAAAGGTTTTGTTCGTAATCGAAAATTGAGTTTTCGATTTTTTTACTTTCGAGCATGGCATCCTTACCGCTCATATACTGGCTGATGGAACGGTTGTTATAGATATTTTCTTCCTTTACAATATAGGAATTGAATTTTCTTTTCAGGAGAATATCATCGAATGAAGAGTTGCGGGCCGTGTTCTGATCATTGAAAACTTCGTTGGCAGCCAGCAAGTCGCGGGCTTCAGGATAATATACCCAAAATACCTGGCGACGCTGAACATTTTCCTGATTAACATCGCCATCGAGGTAAAATTCACGAATAGGGCAGATTCCAATCACCCGTACATTCATGGTAGAGGTCTGTTTGTCAAAATACCATTCCTCCTTAATCATGAACTGCTTAATCACTTCAGATTGGATTTCCCCTTTGACTTCTTTTGGCTTCATTTCGCCGGTATCAATGTCTCTAACCATCTGTGTGCGGGTAGTAGCGCCAAAGGATTCCTTAACCTGCTCAAAAGTCATAGGAACTTTGAATTCATCGTCGTCCTTGGCATCATAGGCGGTTAATTTACCGTCTTTGATTCCTTGAACCAGCAGACTGACAAAATTAAATCGTCCATCCATCGGTACAGTTGGGAAATATAAAGTCTGGTTAATTTTTTCTCGAAGATCGATAATCCGCCATACTTTCTTTTTCCACATCACATCTGCTTCCCTCAAATATGGGAGAGGAGTAGGTTTACGGTTGGTCAGATCAGTGCGCTTGTAGGCGCCGTCAACAATCTGTGCTTTTGTCTCGTGACTGGTTGCTACAACCAAAAGAGCCAATACTCCAATGAATATGAATACCTTTTTCATGACTATTTTATTTTAAAAGTAATCGGGGCTAGCGGACGGTTTGTGCCATCGTCCCCTTTCGCCATAATATTATCAATAACAATCATACTTCCCTGCGTCAATTTGCTGAAATGGTCTCTTTGTTCCTGCGTAAAGCGGTTACTGGTCGATTTATCGACTTTTGAGTATCCGCCTGCTCCGGTATAGTTTACATCAAATTGGGTAACCTTGAATTTCAAATCAAAATCGAAATCCTTCAATTCAGCAAATACACCATCTTCAGCCATTAATTCTTCCTTTCTCAGACTTCCAGTGTTTTTTCCACCAATGGTAGCCAGTGGATCAGGAACTTCTTTTACACGGAATACCATTGAGCCCATCGGACGGCTTTCTCCGTTCATTTTAGCAGTGACAGAAATATTGGTAATTTTTCCAAGTGCATCCAGTTTGGCCGGATACACAAAATAATCGTCACCGTTTTTTTCAAATCTTCCGTTGGCTACTGCCAATTCAAGATTTTCGGAAGCAACTCCCGGCACTGATACTTTAATCGGATTGGCAATCCCCATATATAGCACATTCATTTTGGTCGGTGAAATGGTCACACTCGGACGGCCAACCTGGTATTCGCCTTTGAACGGATAATTGACAATATTTCCTTCCGGATTCTTGAATTTGATCAGTCCATCCCATTTAAATGTACCAACCTTTGATGCAGTGGCGTGATAAACTCCTTTGCCATTCTTTATCGGAAGTTTACTTCCTCCGACTAAAATCTCGGGTTGCTGTGTGGTGTCTTCGGCTGTCAGAAAAACCTCCGCTTCAAATTGATCACCTTCAAGCACATAGGTCGATTTTGCTATGATTGCTGCCCCAAGTCGGTTGAATTTGAATGAAGCTGCATCAATCTGGGTGTATAAAGTTGTAATAATATTCGTTTCAGCATTCTGAATATCAATCTCCATTTTAGAAAGCATGGTAATGACTGCAATCAACGGTTTACTTTCGAAGTGCTGGATTTCCCAGGTCTTTTTCTCGCCGCCTTCTTTAAGGTTAATTTTTGGGTCAGAAGTGTCCAACTGTTTGATCAGGTTTTCGCGCAGAGGAGAATCTGATTCCAAATAGGAGACAATAAAATCGCGGTATCCGTTCATGTCTGTTTTCAGATCCAGCGCTTTTTTCTTGTTGATCATGATTTCGGACGGCGTATTCAGGTCATCTTCTTTTTTGATCAGGATAGTATCGCCTTTACTGTTCACAATAATGGGTTCGCCGGAAGAAAGCTGAAAACCGGGTTCCATGTTTTTCAGTGGAATCCCGCCTGAGGCAAATACCAGTTCTTCTTTGAGATCTTTTATTTTGGTAATCAGCACCTTCGTTTTTTGCCTGACCTGATCGGCTTTATCTTTCCATTCCTTAACTTTGGTTGGATTCTGGATATAGGCGACATCAAATGAGCTGTATATCTGTTCATTCTTTTTGTTGACATTATTCAGTGTCTGGATTAAACTGGCATCCACAATCCGGAATGATTCGAGCACTTCAGCTGCCACGTTTAGCGCCAACATTGCTGTCAGCACCAGATACATCATATTGATCATTTTTTGCCTGGTAGATTCCGGGCAATTTTTACTCGACATAGTCTTCGCTCTATTAAATTACTTCTTCTTATAATTCATGGCACCAAGCATATTCCCGTAAATTGAATTCAGAGATTCAAGGTTTGCATTCAGCTTTTCAGCATTTTCCTTGTATTTCTTCATTTCCTGCGCTGATGATACAATAATCTGGTTCATTTGATTGAGATCTTCGAAGAGCTTCGTTGAGGCATGGATCTGTTCGCTCGTACCTTTTAGATGTTTTTCATAGGTACCATTCAAGGATTCAATATTTTTATTGAGTTTATGAATATTCTCGCCATAACTCGATGAATTCGAATCAAGATCTTTGAACCCTTTCTCAATTGATCCTGCGAGTTTCTGGTACGAATCAACCAGTTTTGAGCCTGATTCATCTAATTGCCGGGTGAATTTTATACTGGAATCGTTCAGCTTGGTAAGCATTCCTTCACCGGTTTCCGAAATCCGTTGAGCGGCGCTGCTATAGGTAGTGGTCAATTCTCCTACCGATTTGTGAAGTGCAGAATTTGCCTCAACGTTCGTTTCTGAAAATGCATACATGGATTCGGAGGCCGAATTCAGGTTACGCACATATACGTCAGTTGCCAGGGTAGCTGACGAAATTTCGCTGATCCCTGAAGCTGTATTTGAAAGGTCTATAAGGCTCTTCCCAAGTTTGGTGAGCAGTTCGGGCGTGATGTTGGTGCTGTTCAGAATAGATTCCAAATTGCCTTTCACACTTGCCTGAACCTCATCCGTAGTCTCGAGCAGCTCGTAATCCTCATTTAATTCCGGATAAACTTTTGCCCAATCAGGCTGTTCCAAAGGCGGCTCAAAAGCGGACAGAAAGAAGATAAACGCTTCTGTCAACAAACCAATGGTGAGCATGATTCCCGAATGGTTCCAGTGCTGGAGTTTGAATAATGCACCAATGAGCACCAGAGATGCACCCCAACCATAAACATAACCCATCAGGACTTTCCACCTTTTTGACCTAAGTATTTCGCCAATATTCATCAGAAAATAAGTTAGTTGATTAATTAAAATTCATTGCCAAACGAAGATCGGACACAGCGGAATCCGATGTATGATTTGGTTGTATCCTGGTATTCAAAACTTCGCGTAGAAACCTGAAGGTAGGCAGCAATATCTTTCCACGAACCCCCACGAATCACTTTTCGTTTCATGGCAGGCGCATCATCAGGTTTTGCGTTGTATTCAAAATTCGGATTAAAATCGTTAATGTACATGTAGGCTGATTCATCATACGCAGTGCTGGTCCATTCGGCCACGTTGCCCGCCATATCGTATAGTCCGAAATCATTGGCATCATAGCTGCCAACTTTCATGGTGGCCATCCCGCCATCTTCCACATAGTTTCCGCGAAGTGGCTTAAAGTTAGCCATGAAAACTCCATCTTTCTGGCGGGTATAATAACCTCCCCATGGATACATCGACAGTTTGCGGTCGCCACGGGCAGCATATTCCCACTCTACCTCAGTAGGAAGGCGGTAATCTTGCAGCGTGGCTTCTTTTCTACTGCTCAGGAAATCGTTATGAAGTTTGGTTCGCCAGTGGCAAAATGCTTTGGCTTGTGGCCATCCCACCCCAACAACAGGATAATCGTCGAATCCGGGATGCCAGAAATAACGGGTCGCCCATGGCTCGTTATACGAAAAAGTAAAGTCCCTGATCCAACATAAGGTGTCAGGATAAATATCAACCTGATTACTGAAGATAAATGAAGACCGATCGGTGATGGGTTTGTCCACCCCGTTGATATCGGTAACAGATCCTTCGTATTTTTGGGTTTTATAGTTGTACGTGTTTACGCGTTTGGCGGCCTGTTTGAGGTCAATCCAGTGGTATTCATAGAATAGTTTGCGTGCGTCAATTTCTTTTTTCTTGAAGAAACGTTCGTTTTCAGGAATATACATCGGGGTAAGAGCTTCTGTATAATCCGGATTGGTCCAGTCAAGCTTTTGCCGCCAGTTTATACGTGGCGGATCGATTGGATTTCCTTTACGGTCCTCGGTGTTCATGAATTCAGGGAATTGCTCCGATAACAGCGTACGCGCAATGGAATCTCTGACCCATTGAATGAACTGCCGGTATTCGTTGTTGGTGATTTCAGTATCGTCCATCCAAAAGGCATCGACTGATACTGTTTTAGCGGGAGTGTTCGATGCAGTTACATCCTGATCGTTCGGTCCAAGATTAAAGGATCCCCTGTGAATAAAGGTCATTCCGTAAGGAGTTGGTTCAAACCATTTCCCTCTTCCCTTAACTCCTGTTAGTTCGCCATTGCCCGACTTATCGCAACTGGTTAGTGCGACAACTGCCATAATAACTAACCCAATAGAAAAGTGTTTTTTCATAGTACAGCTGTATGTTGCTTCTGATATATTCTTTATAAGTACCGGATACTTTTATATTTTTTGTTTCTGTTTTTGCCCAAATCGATACTGTAATTCAGGAATAGCTCGTGGGAGCCACCGCTGTAACCAGCTAAAGCTGATGTAATAATATCGTAGGCATATCCCATCTTCAGTCCATTATTCATTTCAAAACTTACCAGAATGCTTACTGCATCGTTGAACCGGTAATTCAAACCCGCCGAAAACCTCTTTTTATAAACCAGCTCGACATTAAAATCAACCTGGTATGCTGCCATATCAGTTTTTATGTAAACGGCAGGCTGTATTTCATATAACGGATCAGGAAGTGTAATATTGTAACCTCCTGACAGATAATAATGACGAGCCAAATAAAATCGAGACGCATCGCCCATTAAAATCGAAGCCTGGTTGATATGCGTGGCCGAAACTCCGAAAAAATAAGTATTCGATCTCAAATAAGCTCCAAATCCCAAATCAAAAGCCAATTGGCTGGCTTGCGCCGGCGGGATTTCATTATCCTGATCTACAGTTTGGTGGTAACTACTCTCGGGAATGTACCAGACTGCATTGATTGCCATGCTGTAAAAACCCAGACTTGGACCTATTCCCAAATCGCCAAACCGGGTCTTCATTCGGTAGGCATAGTCCAGACTGATGTTTATATTCTTTTCAAATCCTAATTCGTCACTGATAAGATTGAACCCCACCCCACTTTTAATTCCAAACAAATTGGTGGCCGCGCCAGCACTGAATACCAATGTTTTAGGTGCTCCTTTGATCCCATCCCATTGATATCGGTTTAATATTGTACCATTTATTAACCCGTCGTTTCCTGCAAATCCTGGATTTACTGTTAACAAGGTTTGTTTGTTAAAAGTGAACTGCGGATCTTGTTGAGCAATTGCGGCTAAGTTAGCTATTATATATAAAAATAAAAAACAAAATATTTTTTTCATAAAAGCACTGTTGCGACTAGGTTTCGCCTAATTAACGAGCAGTAAAATAATGAAAAAATGTTTACTGTACCAAACAAGCGTTAAACTCCAAAGTCAATGAACGCATGGTTTTATCATTTATTTTGTCTTTTGTGCATTTTGCGTATGTTTTTCCACCATCGGTCGGGAATGTCACCGTTCGATGCTTTCTTATAATCTTCTTCTTCACAAGGCACAATATACATTCCTCCGGTACGGTCTTCAAAATCTGAAATTTCCATCCACCAGCGGCCCGAATTCCGGCTTTGAAAGAAAACAAGGGTCATGCTGAGGTTCGACATATCGACCATATATTGGTTAAAATCTTCAGAATCTTCGGTTGGATCTTCAGGTTTGCGGTAAAAAAAACCTTCCATGAAATGCCATACGATTTGCGCCATCAAATTGGTCGAATTCGAAGTTTCATCCTTTTCAGGAATCAGGTTGAAAAAGCCTGCGATCTTCAAATGGTCGCTGGTTCCGGCATAACGGGCTATCTGACAAGCTTCTTCGGAGTAAAGTCCGTTGGGTGAGCACATCGATTGGCCTGGAGCATCGATATACCTTACCGAATTCAGATCAAAACTGAACACATTGGCATCTCGCAGGATCGGTTCTACCGAAGTCAGATCATACCTCACCTGACCTAACCGCTTCACATCCCAGAAATAATTATTAAACTGGTCAATATCGGTGGCATCAATAAAATAATTCTGATAGGCGAGTGCTGTATATGAAAATAGATTCTTCTGTTTTTCAATGATGAGGTTCAGGTAATTTTCGGAATTAATGGTTTTTACACCTTTCCTGAAATCCAGTTTTGGATCGACCGTCACCATATTGAAGAGGCGACCGTCAAAAGCTTTGGTTAGTCCAAAAGTTAAATCCTGGCTACCGCCCAGAACAATTAAAGTCTGATTATTTTCAAGGATTTGTTCGCAAATATCGCGTAAGGCAAAATAAGAGTCGTTGACTGTGTGCCCGATTTTCAGGTTTCCCAGATCCAGCGCCTTAAACCTAGGACCAATCCGGTTCAGGTTATATAAATGTTTTCTGATTAGATCCGGAGCTTTGCCAGCACCTGAAACAACCGAATTCCGGTCTTCTCCCACTCCGATAATGATCAGATCGGCCTTTTCTGGTTTCAGTTTCTCCTGATTTTTTTGCAAAAGTGCTCCTAAAGAGTGTTTTCTATTGGTCCATTCAGCATATTCAACCTTCTCAAAATCAACAGGATCAAAATAATGTAGCAAGTCCATCAGAGGTTTTTTATCAGTAGTTGAAAATACTGTTTTAATTAAAATGGGCAAACAAAAATATGTTTGCCCATGAATATTTATTTTTTTCTTGATTTCTTTGGCGCCGGTTGCTTTTCAATCAGCTTCTTACAATCGTCAAGAGACAGTGCAGCCGCATCGGTATTTTTTGGAATTTTGTAATTGTTTTTTTTGAATGAGATGTAGGGTCCCCATCTTCCGTTCAGTAATTTTACCTCTGGGTCTTCTTCAAAAACCTTGATTACGGCGTTCAAATCCTTTTCCCTTTTTGATTCAATCAGTTCGATGGCCCGGTCCAACTCGATGGAATATGGATCGTCCACATTTTTTTCGAGCGAAATAAATTTGCTGTCATGCCTCACATACGGACCAAACCTGCCGATTGCAACCGTCACCGTTTTTCCTTCGAAATCGCCCAGATTTCTTGGTAGCTTGAAAAGTTCCAAAGCTTCTTCTACCGTGATGGTTTCCAAATGCTGGCCCTGGCGCAGGCTTGCAAACTGTGGTTTTTCGCCTTCTTCAGTAACTTCGCCAAGTTGCGCCAACGGACCAAATCGCCCGATTTTTACCGAGATATCTTTACCTGATACAGGATCAATTCCAATTATCCGGACTCCATTGGTGCGTTCGGCATCATTTAAAGCACTTTCAACTTTCGAGTGGAAAGGATCATAAAAACTCCGGATCATATCATTCCAAACCAGCTCTCCATCAGCAATTTCGTCGAATTCCTTTTCAACCTTGGCGGTGAAGTTGTAATCCATGATCAGGTCGAAGTACCGAAGAAGGAAATCGGTTACCACCATGCCAATATCTGTAGGGAAAAGTTTCGACTTTTCAGCTCCGGTCAGCTCTTTCTTAATTTTTTCTGAAATCTTTTGTCCCGAAAGCACCAGATCGGTGAATTCGCGTTCCACCCCCGGACGGTCTTCTTTGACCACGTAACCCCGGTTTTGTACGGTGGTAATAATCGGTGCATAGGTCGATGGGCGTCCAATTCCCTGCTCTTCAAGTTTTTTGACCAGGCTTGCTTCGGTGTACCGCGGAGGTTTTTGAGTAAAACGTTCGGTTGCCTGAATTTTGTCCCAACGCAAGACCTGTTTTACCGCCAGTGGTGGAAGTAATCCTTTTTGGCCGCCGTTCTGATCTTCGTCATCGTCTGATTCGATGTAGACCCGAAGGAATCCATCGAAAATCAGAACCTCACCGGTGGCTATAAATTTATCCGGACTGTTTGAGATGTCGATGGTCACTGTAGTTTTTTCAAGTTCGGCATCGCTCATCTGCGAAGCGATCGTTCGTTTCCAGATCAGGTCATATAATTTTTTCTCCTGATTCGATCCTGAAATTTCTTCCTGATCGAGGTAGGCAGGACGAATCGCTTCGTGTGCTTCCTGAGCGCCTTTGGCTTTGGTCTTATATTGACGGACCTGGTGGTATTTTTCTCCTAGGACGCTGATAATTTTTTGCTTTGCAGCGTTAATTGCCAAACCTGAAAGGCTTACCGAGTCGGTACGCATGTAGGTGATTTTTCCCGATTCGTAAAGCTTCTGAGCCACGCTCATGGTTTGACTTACCGAAAAACCTAATTTTCGACTTGCTTCCTGCTGAAGTGTTGAGGTGATAAAGGGTGGAGCTGGTGATCTTCTTCCCGGTTTCTTCACCACGTCACTGATCTGGAATTCAGCATTTTTGCATTTTTCCAGAAAAGCGTAGGCTTCATCGCGGGTGTCGAAGCGACGATTCAATTCGGCTTTCAATTCCACAATTTTACCATCCCTGTCAGCAACCTGGAAACTTGCAGCAACGCGGAAAGCTGCGGTTGAATTGAATCCAATAATCTCCCGTTCCCTTTCGACGATCATTCTCACTGCTACTGACTGTACCCTTCCGGCAGAAAGCGAAGGTTTTACTTTTTTCCACAATACCGGCGAAACTTCGAACCCAACGATTCGGTCGAGAACACGGCGGGCCTGTTGGGCATTTACCAGATTGTAGTCGAGTGGACGCGGATTTTGAACGGCTTTGAGGATGGCATCTTTTGTAATCTCGTGAAAAACAATCCGTTTGGTCTTTTCCGGATCTAAATTCAGAGTTTCCATTAAATGCCAGGATATGGCTTCTCCTTCACGGTCCTCGTCGGAAGCGAGCCAGATGGTCTTCGAATCTTTCGCAATTTTCTTCAGTTCCGCCACAAGTTTCTTCTTGTCGGCCGAAATTTCGTATTTGGGAGTAAAGTTATTCTGAATATCGATTCCAAAATCTTTCTTTTCGAGGTCCCTGATGTGCCCCATGCTGGAGGTTACAAAAAAGTCTTTACCTAAAAATTTCTCAATCGTTTTTGCTTTGGCAGGTGACTCAACAATAACAAGATTTTCGTGCATATCTCGGATGGTTTACTTCTTACTTTTAAAATTTTGTGCAAATTAAAGAAAAGGAAACGCTAAGTTCAAAATATAATTCAATATATTTTGAAACCATATTTATTTGAAAATGATTAATTTATTCATTTATAGCCAATGTGAGCATCCATTTTTGATCCTGTCTGAATTGAAGTTGGCCGGATCCAATGCGGTTTTTAGCCGACTGGCTAATTGGTTCATAGTATGCCTGTTAAACAGCAGATTCAGGAGGTGAACCATGCTGGTATTGGTTGCAGTTAGCATCGTATTCAAATGCCCGAACTAAAGGTCAATTTGAGAGATAAACGGCGTAGTGGACAAAAAGAATGGTATTTTAAGGCTGTTTTGTTCATGTGGACAAAAAGAATGGTGTTTATTTTAATCATTTTATCGAGTTTCTAAATTACAACTTAACTTTGCAATATCAAGTAAAACGGAAGTAGGCTC
>JANXYV010000101.1 GCA_025355875.1 Prolixibacteraceae bacterium
AGTAGTGGTTTTGTGAATAAACTGCTTTTTGATTTGTAACTAACTCAAATATAGCATTTTAAATTCAATTTTACCACTACTTATTAAATTCTAATTCCCGCTTATATCAACTCTCAGATACGTGGGAAACTTTAGTTACTATGTCAATGAATACAATGAATCCGAAGATTGATGCTTTTCTGGATAAAGCCAAACAGTGGCAGGCAGAATTTGAAAGATTGAGAATGATTCTACTTGACTCTCCTCTGACTGAAGAATTGAAGTGGGGAGTTCCCTGTTACACCTTTCATGAAAGCAACGTAGTTCTAATGCATGGATTTAAAGAATATTGTGCGCTTCTATTTATCAAAGGTGCCTTGTTAAACGATGTCCATAGTATTTTAATTCAACAAACGGAGAATGTGCAGGCAGGGCGGCAGATTCGGTTCACTAATGTACAGAAAATTGTAGAGATGGAAGCCATCCTGAAAGCCTACATCTACGAAGCAATTGAAGTTGAAAAAGCAGGTTTGAAAGTGATTTTAAATAAGAATCCAGTACTCCGGTTTCCTGAAGAATTTCAAAATAAATTAGATGAAAACTCTTCCTTAAAAACTGCTTTTGAAGCATTGACTCCCGGACGGCAAAGAGCATACAACCTCTATTTTTCTGAACCCAAACAATCAAAAACTCGGGAGTTAAGGATTGAAAAATGTATCCCACTGATTCTCAACAGGAAGGGGTTAAATGATTAGTTGATGAGAAAATACATCATTCAAGTTCTATGACATTTCCTCAATTGCATTCCGTGGACACCAAAATGACCCCTAGTTTACAACAAGTTATATTGGGCAAAATTGCAAGTGAACAACAGAATTGGGTAGTATACCGATAATGAAAGAGCGCGAAATAGTTAAGCCAAACCCACTTATTTTATTGATAAAATATTCAGATCTCTTTTAGGCAATTTCGACTATATTTGTGTGCAAAAGAATTTTAATTCAGTTAAAAAACAGTTCCAGATCCTATGTCAATCATTTTTGAAGAACGTTTTGCATCGCATCCTTCCGATGTTAAAAACTACGATACCACCCAGCTTCGTACTCATTATCTGATCGAAAAGGTTATGGAAGCCGATCATATTCATTTGGTTTACTCGCATTTCGACCGGTTTATTTCAGGCGGGGCAGTACCAGCCAGCAAACCACTTGAACTTACGAGCATCGATCCTTTAAAATCAGTTCATTTTTGCGACCGCCGCGAACTCGGAATCATCAATGTGGGCGCAATTGGATCAGTAATGGTTGATGGCGCAGAATATCCGCTTGGGTACAAGGAAGCGTTGTACATCGGGAAAGGGGCAAAACAAATCATTTTCAAATCGGCAAGTTCCAGTGAACCTGCACATTTTTATCTGAACTCGACCCCGGCACATAGGGAATTACCAACCCGGCACATCAGTTTAAAAGATGCCAATGTGCTTCAAATGGGTTCTCCGAAAACATCCAACGAGAGGCAGATCAATCAATTGTTGGTTAGTAAGGTAATAGAAACCTGCCAGTTGCAGATGGGAATGACCGAATTGCGCTCCGGAAGTGTATGGAATACAATGCCTGTGCATACCCATAGCCGCCGGATGGAAGTATATTTTTACTTTGGTATTCCTGAAGGACAGGCTGTCTGCCATTTCATGGGCCAGCCTCAGGAAACCCGTCACATCTGGATGCAGAACGAACAAGCCGTTATTTCGCCGGATTGGTCGATCCACTCTGCAGCCGGAACCAGCAATTATATTTTCATCTGGGGAATGGCCGGCGAAAATATGGATTACAGCGATATAGATTCAATCAAGATCACCGACCTGAAATAACCAGGCCGAAACCCAAATAGAAAATGAAGAAGATTTTGATTTCCTTTTTTCTGCTTTCTGCGTACTTCGTTGGTTGGGCAGTACGCACAACTGGTTCTGAAACAGACAAATCCATTGAAATAAGAATTGAAAACACGCTGGGAATTGCTATGAAAAATGAAGTGATCGAACTGGACTGGAATTCAATGGCAAAAAGCAATTCCTCTGTTTTGGCATCCTCCTTTGTGGTCGAAAGCACACTGACAGGAGAACAATTGCCCTACCAGATCATTCTGGATGAAAACCATAAACCTTTACAACTTTTGGTTCAGATCAGCATTGCCCCAGAAACCATACTGAATATCCACATCCGAAAAGGAACTCCGGAAGCGTATAAAATCAAAACTTTTGGGAGGATGGTTCCGGAACGAAAGGATGATTTTGCCTGGGAGAATGATTTGATTGCTTTCCGGATGTACGGACCTGCCCTTCAGGCAACGGGCGAAATCAGCAATGGAATGGATGTGTGGGTCAAACGAACTCCGGAAATGATCATCAATAAATGGTACAAGCTGGACGATTATCATGTCGATCACGGTGAAGGAATGGACTGCTATAAAGTTGGACCAACGCTGGGAGCCGGAGGGATTGCCCCCTACTCCAACGGAAAACTTTCCTTCTCGAAGAATTGGTCAGGCTACAAGGTGATTACGACCGGAAACCTGCGAACCGTTTTCGAACTCACTTACAGTTCCTGGCTGTTCAATGGAAAGGAAATTACTGAGACCAAACGGATCACCCTCAACGCTGGATCTCAACTGAATCAGGTGTCCGTAACCTATTCGGCCAACAATTTGGATACCATTCCGGTAGCAATGGGAATCACCAAACGGCCTGAAAAAGGGGTGGTGACGATGAATGAAAGATCGGGATATCTCGCCTACTGGGAGCCATCCAGCGAGAAATCCGGTACAATCGGGATCGGTTTGGTCATTGCTGAAAACAAAGGAATGTCGGTTGTCGAAAACCACCTGGTTGCATTTGGCAAAGCATTGAATCATCGACCCTTCACGTATTACCAGGGAGCTTGCTGGGACAAGGCAGGAGTATTCTTAAACGAAAAGGATTGGGAAAAATATCTGAGCGAATTTTCGATGAAATTGAAAACACCGTTGAAAATTAGCATCAATTAAAAATAAATAAAATGACGAATGAACTTTTTGACCTGAACGGGAAAGTGGCCCTGGTAACCGGCGCGACACACGGTCTGGGCATGGCAATGGCAATTGCACTGGCCCAGGCAGGAGCAAGAATAGTAGTAAACGATATTGTCGCCGAAAGACTTGAAGCGGCAAAAAAACAATATGCTGCCACCGGAATCAACATTGCAACCTATATCTGCGATGTAACCAGTGAAATTCAGGTCATTGAAATGCTTGCCCGCATTGAAGCAGAAGTTGGTCCGGTAGATATTTTGGTGAATAATGCCGGTATCATTAAGCGAATTCCAATCGTTGATATGGAAGTTTCTGATTTTGAAATGGTCCTGAAAGTGGATTTAGTTGCGCCTTTCATCGTCTCGAAACAGGTTGCCAAACGGATGATCGAACGAAAATCGGGAGGAAAAATAATCAACATGTGTTCGATGATGAGCGAATTGGGTCGCAGCACGGTAAGCGCCTATGCGGCGGCAAAAGGTGGATTGAAAATGCTGACCAAAAGCCAGGCTACCGAATGGGCGAAATACAACATTCAGGCAAACGGAATTGGCCCCGGGTATTTTGCCACGGCTCAGACTGCGCCCTTGCGCGAAGATGGGCATCCGTTCAACGATTTTATCATCAACCGTACTCCGGCAGCACGGTGGGGAGAACCAGACGATCTGGCTGGTGCTGTGGTTTTTCTGGCATCCAGGGCATCTGATTTTGTAAATGGACATATCCTGTATGTGGATGGCGGAATTTTAGCTACTTTAGGCAAGGCAGAAGATGAAGAATATTAAAAACATAATCAGATCAAGTGTCCAAGACAAAATATTGACACACAGGCGGATGATATTTTAGCGTTTCGGGTTTCGCGATACCGCAACTCGTAACTCGTAACAAAAAAGAAAGGACAACCTTTGGGTAAAAAATAGAGTATATGAAAAAAATCGTCACTTTTGGTGAAATCATGTTGCGCCTGGCAACACCTGACTATCAACGGTTTTCACAGGCATCCAGCCTGAATGCCACTTTTGGCGGAGGCGAAGCCAATGTAGCAGTTTCGCTGGCCAATTTTGGCCTGAAGGCTGAATTTATAAGTCGCCTGCCTGAAAATGATATCGAGAAGGCTTGCCTCATGGATTTGCACAAATACGGAGTTAATACTGAGAACATGCTATTTGGCGGCGAGCGCATCGGAATCTATTTTCTCGAAACCGGCGCAGTTGCCCGTCCAAGCAAAGTGGTCTACGACCGTGCACATTCTTCCATTTCAGAAATTAAACCCGGTATGGTGAACTGGGAAAAGGTGTTTGAAAATGCGCAATGGTTTCACTGGACCGGTATCACACCAGCCATTTCGCAAAGCGCGGCCGATGCCTTGAAAGAAGCGATTGAAATGGCCAATAGACTCGGCATTCCGGTGTCAACTGATTTAAACTTCCGGAAAAACCTGTGGAAATATGGCAAAAAAGCTTCTGAGGTAATGCCCGAACTGGTTTCAGGTTGTGATCTAATCCTGGGAAACGAAGAAGATGCCGAACTGGTTTTTGGAATTAAACCGGAAGGAACAGATGTTTCAAACGGACATTTGGATGCCGGTGCGTACCAATCGGTTTGCATGCAAATGATGGATCGTTTTCCGCGGGCAAAAAAAGTTATTGTCACCCTGCGCGGATCTTTGAATGCCAATCACAATACCTGGTCGGGAGTTCTCTGGGACGGGAATCAACTTCTGAAAGCTCCGGACTATAACATTACCCATATTGTCGACCGGGTTGGCGGTGGCGACAGTTTCATGGCAGGACTGATTTATGGTTTGATCTCGTTTCCGGGAGACGATCAAAAAGCCCTGAACTTTGCGGTGGCGGCTTCATGCCTGAAACATACCATTCATGGCGATTACAATCTGGTCACTGTGCCCGAAGTCGAAAACCTGATGAAAGGTGACGGTTCGGGAAGAGTTTCGAGATAAAATATTTTCAATAAGACAAATCCTTCACTCACCCCAAGACAGATAAATCTGTCTTCCCCCCTCTCTAAACATAGAGAGGGGCAAAGCATCGAAGATGCGCCGGGGTGAGTCAGAGTTATATAAAACCTTTGACTATCAATTAAATAAATACACAATGGCAAAATATACGCGAATCCAAGTGGCTTTAAAAATGCAGGAAACAGGCATGGTTCCGGTATTTTATCATCCCGATCCTTCTGTTTGCATCCAGGTAATCAAAGCATGTTATGATGGCGGCGTCAGAGTGTTCGAATTTACGAACCGGGGAGATTTTGCTCACGAAATATTTGCTGAACTCAACAAATATACGATCCGTGAACTGCCCGGAATGATTTTGGGAATTGGTTCAGTGGTTGATGCTGGAACAGCCTCACTGTACATTCAGCTGGGAACCAATTTTGTGGTTTCACCGGTTTTGAAGAAAGATATGGCCAAAGTCTGCAACCGGCGAAAAATCTTTTGGTCGCCCGGCTGCGGTTCGTTGAACGATATTAGTTATGCTGAAGAACTGGGTGCAGAGGTGGTTAAAATATTTCCGGCAGAACAGGTTGGCGGCCCTAAATTCGTTGAGAACATCAAAGGTCCTTGTCCCTGGACCAGCGTTATGCCCACTGGTGGCGTAGAACCTACCGAAGAAGATCTCTCCAAATGGTTCAAGGCAGGTGTGGTTTGCGTAGGAATGGGTTCGCAACTCATCTCAAAGGAGTTGATCGCCAATGGCAGATGGGATATTCTGACTGCAAAAGTGAAAGAGACTATGGAGATTATCCGGAAACTAAAAGCAGAATAATCCTGAAAATGTTCAGGAAGCCTGATTGTTCAAGGCACTGATTCTTGAAACCAAAAGTGTAATTCCAATCCCAAAAATTCCAATTAAAGCGAAAGAATACCGTAGACCAAAAGCCTCTGAGATGTGCCCGATCAAAGGTGGTCCCATTAAAAAACCGAGGAAACCTACACTCGATACCGTAGCAATTGCAATTCCGGGAGGAATAACACCATGACGACCTGCGGCACTGTAAACTGTGGGTACAATGCTTGAAACGCCCAGTCCAACCATCATAAAGGCGATGGTACTTGATACCAGATAAGGCAGAAATACCGCGGTAAACAATCCGGAAGAAATCAGGACTCCACAGATTTGCATCAACAGTTTTCTTCCAATTTTAGAGATCAGATAATCAGCAAGGAATCTGCCGGTTGCCATCATGATCATAAAAGAAGTATACCCAAGAATTACCAGTGATGGCGGCGCTTTTACAATATCTTTAAAATAAATACCACTCCAATCGAACATGATCCCTTCGCTGGCCATACTGCAAAATGCAATAATTCCCAATTGCAGCAATGCGTGATCTGGTTTATTGAATAGTTTTCGCTTTGGTTCAGCCAGCCGCTGAGCTGCCGATGTTTTCACCAGAAAAGGAAAATTGATCCAAAGGATCATCCAAACCAGTAAAACAACAGTCACGAAATGCCAGTAAACATCCATTTTCAGATTAATCATTAAAAGTCCGATTAATGCACCGGTAAAACCAGCCAGACTCCAGCCTCCGTGAAAAGAAGACATAATGGGTCGCCCATAAATGCGTTCAGTAAGAACACCCTGCGTGTTAACCGCTATGTTGCACATGTTTCCGAATACACCGAAAACAAACAAGGCCATGGCCAGCTGCCAACCTTCGCGAACCAAACCCACATTGCTCAGACAGATGGTATAACCCGGCAAGGCAAACATCAAAACATTCCGGCTGCTGAATCGGGTAACGAGTCTGCCTGAAATTGGCATCATCAGGAAAATACCCACCGGCAGCGAAAACAAAATGGTCCCGAACATCGCATCATTCAGGTGGAGCGCCGATTTAATATCCGGAATGCGGCTTGCCCAGGAAGAAAAGCAAAGTCCCAAGCTGAAATAAATCAGCGCAACCGCAATTCGGATGCGCTTTTTGCTGGTGACGACTTCGGATGAGGAAGAAATACTTTCTGTCATTTGCTTTTCTGATCATTGAATTACCAGTACAAAAGTAGGAAAACCAAAGTAGTTCATGTTTCTTCAACTGAAAGATTAACGGTTTGTTAGGAAATTGAAATTTGCCAGTTGCCCAATTGACATAAAAATCCTAATTTGTAGCGATTTTTAAAAACCAGTATTTTAAATTTTCCTTTGCACGCTGACTTTTTTCAATTTAAAAGAATTCTGATAGCAAAGTCTTATAAATAAAAGGAATGAAATAGTGTCGCATTTCTATTTCATTCCCTCTACATTTTCTACATTTTTCCTATTTTTGATTAAAATCGTTTAAACCCAGCACTATGAACTTGCAATACAATTCAGACAATAAAGGAAAAACAACTGGCGTTTTAATTCCTAGAAATGACTGGGAATACCTGAAAAATAAATTCTCGGAGATTGATCTGGAAGAAAAACAGAATTTTGACTTTCCTGACTGACATCAGGAAATTGTGCTTCAATGGTTAGTCGATTACCGAAAAAATCCGAAGAATGTGTTGGATTGGGAGCATGTTCGCAAAGAAATTGATGAAAAATATGATTTTAAAAACTAATAAACCCAAGTTCATGTCCAAAAAGTATCTGTTCTTTTTCATGGTTATATTTTGCTGCCAGGCGAAGGCACAGTCCAATTATATCATTCAGCCGGTATGTATGAATGTCAGTGATAAACCACTGGTAGTTTTCTTTACGGGTGACGGTGGAAGAAGCAATTTTGACAGAAAAATAGAAGACAGTTTATGCGTTAATAAGATGCCTTTTATGGGTATAAATTCGGTTAAATTTTTCAAGAAGCGGAAAACACCGCAACAAACCCTGGACAGCATCTTGCCTTACATTGATTCTAACCTGAAAAAATATCACCGCCAAAAGTTTATTCTTGCCGGGTATTCGTTTGGATCTGAAGTAGTGCCCTTTGTTTACAATTTAATGAGCGAGGAATGGAAAAACAAGGTGGAGTTTATCTTGTTAATTTCCCCATCAGATAACTCTGATTTCAAAATTCACCTCCTCGACCAATGGGGACTTACCTTCAGGCATTGGCCGTATGATGTACTTCACGAAATAATGAAAATTGACGATTCAAAAATCGTTGTGTTTTGGGGAGAAGATGAAAAAAAGTTTCAGGAAGAAGAATTTAAGAAACATAACATTACTGTCCATCATTTAAAGGGCGGTCATAAACACACAGAAATCACGCCCGTTTTTTTAAAAACAAAAGAAGACATTCTGACTCATCCCGTGAAGTGATTTCGGATTAGGATATTTGGACGATCCGTATCACAGCTTACTTCCCGGCCACCACCGTATAAAAGTCTTCCGGATTTAGGTATTGCTGAGCCAAGATCAATAGTTCGACAGAAGTAATGCTCCGAAGGACTTTCAGGTATTGATCGTAAAACGAATAATCCAAACCGGAATCATTGATTGCGTTGAAACTGGCAGCAGGGCAAAAGGTTCGTCGAAATCACGCAGAAATTCACCCAAAAGGTAGCTTTTACCTTAGAATTGATCAGGCCCCTATCGTCCAAATCTTACAGATAAAAAGAATAATGCGGCGTAGTGGACAAAAAGAATGGTATTTTAAGGCTGTTTTGTTCATGTGGACAAAAAGAATGGTGTTTATTTTAATCATTTTATCGAGTTTCTAAATTACAACTTAACTTTGCAATATCAAGTAAAACGGAAGTAGGCT
>JANXYV010000103.1 GCA_025355875.1 Prolixibacteraceae bacterium
AGCCTACTTCCGTTTTACTTGATATTGCAAAGTTAAGTTGTAATTTAGAAACTCGATAAAATGATTAAAATAAACACCATTCTTTTTGTCCACATGAACAAAACAGCCTTAAAATACCATTCTTTTTGTCCACTACGCCTACTTTTTCGATTTCGAGGTAGGTTCGGATGGCGTTCAGTTCTTCGGAAAGCGTGTTTAACTGCTTCTGTTCGCGGTTGATGGAGTATTTGAAAAAGTCGGACAGCGCCAGCGCCATTTGCTCGGTTTTACGGGCATCGGTGGTAGCCAGACTGGCAATCGAATTCAACGCATTGTATAAAAAGTGCGGGTTGATCTTTGCCCGAAGCGACTGAAGTTCGGCTTGCTTTTGAAATTCTCCCATTTGCGCCAGCTCCACATCCTTCTGATTAATAATGCTTTTATACCGGTCGTTTAAGAAAATATAAAGGCTTCGTGCAAGGGAAAACAGGATAATGTTTGAGCCTGTTAAGATGGGATAGACTGATTTTTTAGCTAATATGCTTTCGTAAGCTATATTCAACCTAAACGAGAAAAAAGAGATTAACATCACAATAAACGTGATAAGAAAAATAACAATAACCTTCGATCCACCTAAATTGCGGTTTTTCAGAATGAACCGTTCAATATAGTAACTCAGATTAATTGCAACTAAGCCTTGCAGAACAAAAATACTAAATACCGAAATTTGAAAACCGAGTTGCAAGTCATCTAAGGACATAAATAACAGGTAAATACAACAAATTACCATCAGGTATAACCCTTGTTTATTGTATTCTTTCCAACTCCAGCGGTGAGGTTTAAAAGTTCCTTTTAAAAATAGCCTGGTCAGTAATATTGCCGGAATAATCAAGGCAAGCAGAAAAGACAACAGGTCTAATTCATTGTGATACATCAGAACCAGATACTCCCGATACGAAAATTGACTGATATATTGCTTCTTAAACTGGTCCTGAAAATCATCGGAATAGATTTTATTCAAAATGAAAGCGTCTGCAGGTTGGTAAGTAATGTTTTCCGGGAACATTTCATCAAAAACGCAGCCAGATATTTGAGCACGTCCAAATTGCGATGTGGAAATGTCAGCTAAAGACTTCACCAAATTGAAGTACATAACTTTTTTTCGATCCTCCTGTTGCATGTTGGGGGGAAAGAACAAATCGATATTTTTGAATTGTATTGAATTTCCTAATCTCTTTGCCGAAGAGCCAAGATGAGATCCTTCATCCAGGAAGCTAAACACTAGATTTCCTTTTTCTAAAGTCAAATAGATATTTCGGTTAGGAATAATCAGTTTGAGTTGTTCAATCAACTCATTCATACAGATTGAGTCAACCCGACTTACAATTCCTTCCAATTTGATGGCAATATCCGTTCTAAAAATAATCGGTTCTTTTGTGTTACCTAAAAATTTAGTCCGAATTGATGTCCAGGCCGTTTGCTCTATATTAGGTGGCAAGTTCTTTATAAGTTGAGTAGAAAAGTCAGGTGCATAAATCTTTTTGAGGATAAACAGATCAAAAGGAGAGAATGTGATTGAGCTAAAATCTTCTTCCTTGAAAACACTTCCATTTAATCCATCAGCAAATTTTTCAGGCAAGGTATAGTAAGTTAACCCCTTGAATAAACAAAAATAAAAAAAATGCTTTCGTTGAGCATCTAAAAGCTTAATTTGCATTTCTATCTCTACAGAACGAATGTTATGGTATTTATCCATATCGGTAGTCATCCTGCCTTCTTTACCAATATTCAAACCCAATATCAAATTTCCCGGTTTATCAGATAATTCAATCTTTAGGTAAGGAATAGCTTTTCGAAAGTTTTTAAGAAGATCGTTTACTAAAATAGAATCTTCTGAAGTTATTTCTCCCTTCAGGTTAATGATAATGTCAGTTTTATAGATATTAGGTAGGTAATCTTTCGGCAACATATTGTCGTAGATAAACTTCCAGGCCAATTGTTGTTGTTCGGCGGTCAATTCTTGAGCATACGAAACCCGGAAGCAGCTTACTACCAGCAGCAGGATGATCAATCGTTTCATGGTGTTGAATTTAAAGGTTTCATCGAAGTAAACCTTTTGGCATCCAATTTAAAATAATAATCTGACAAGTTGCACAACGGGCAGGATAAACTGCACAAAAAGGAAAACAAGGAGGTTGGCGGAGAACCGAAACACGAAGAATCAGGTAAATAGGATAGTCAGCCACTCAAGGTTGACCCTGCCAATTTCCGACTACCTTTCCAATTTCCAATTTCCCCGGAATTACTCTTCCTTCCTTTTAATTACCGTTTCGTAGATTTTCTGGTCGTCGACGGTGATGATTCGGGCTGGGAATTTGCGGATGAGCGGGTAATCGTGGGTGGCAATCACGATGGTTTTTCCCTGGTCGTTCAGATCTTTGAAGATTTGCAGCAATTCGATGGAAGTTTGCGGGTCGAGGTTTCCGGTCGGTTCGTCGGCCAGGATAATTTCAGGATTATTGAGCAACGCGCGGGCAATGGTCACCCGCTGCTGTTCGCCGCCCGATAGCTGGTGGGGCATCGATTTCGATTTGTGGGTCATGGCAACCATTTCGAGCACGGCATTCACGCGGTCGGCAATTTCCTTTTCGTCTTTCCAGTCGGTGGCTTTTAGCACAAAGGCCAGGTTGTCGAACACATTCCGGTCGCTCAGCAGGCGGAAATCCTGGAAAACGACGCCCAATTTCCGGCGCAGGAAAGGAATATCGCGGGTTTTGAGCCCCGAAAGCTGGTACCCGGCCACCTTGCCTTCGCCCTTTTCGAGCGGAATCTCGGCATTCAGGGTTTTGATGATGCTCGATTTGCCGCTTCCCACTTTCCCGATGAAGTATACAAATTCGCCGGTTTTGATTTCAAGGTTGATGTCGGTCAGTACCTGGTGGTCGCGCAAAACGATGTCGGCATGAACGAGTTCGATACTATTTTCTTCTGACATTTTGTTCGGAATTGGTCTCCTACAAAACTAATTTTTTTATCCTTCCGAATACTAATTTCACTTAAATAACAGTTTTTGTTAAGAACTCAAGTCAAAATTCAGGAAAGAGCCAGCCGGAATGGTTATTTTTACCGAAGCAACTTTTATTCCCGATTTTTGTCAGTATAAAACGACGATCCATTTGTTTATCCCAAGAAACCTGAGAAAACATTCAGAAATACAATGAAGACCTACCGAATCGTAATCATATTGTTCTTTCTGGCTCTGCTGCCGGCCTTGACACAAGCGCAGCAAACGGTTTATTTTCAGTCCATAAGTCCTGAAATTCAAAAAGCCCGCGAGTTGTACCTGGCCCGAAATTATATTTCCGCACTCAGCCAGTTTGAGCAGATTGCCCGACAGAGCGCCGAAAACTCGGATATCCGGGCCGAGGCGATGTTTTACCAGGCCTTGTGCGGACTGAAACTGGATAATGGAAATGCCGAGCAACAGATTGCCGATTTCATGAAACAGTTTCCGGAGAGTTCGTTCCGGAACCGGGCTATGTTCGAGCAGGCTGTTTACCAGTTCGATAAGAAGAAATATGCGGCCGTCCTGAAAAGCTTCGATGGCCTGAACAAAGCGGATCTGAATCCTGATGAACTCAGCTATTTCTATTACCTGCGCGGATATTCGAATTTCGAGCTCGAAAAAATGGATGCCGCGGCCACCGATTTTGCGGCCATCAAGGAAGGAAATTCGCTGTATGCAGCGCCGGCCCAATATTATTTCGGGCACATAAAATACCTGAAAGGCGATTACGATGCGGCCCTTCAGGAATTTGTCAAGCTGAAGAAAAACCCGGTTTTCGGGAAAGTGATCCCGTTTTACATCAGCCAGATTTACTACAAACAGTCGAAATACCGCGAAGTGGTCGATTACACCACGCCGATCATCAATACGGTTTCAGCCGACCAACAGCCGGAACTGGCGCGCATTCTGGGCGATTCGTATTTCCATTTGCGCGAGTTTAAAGAGGCGATCCAGTATCTGGAATTTTTCCTGAAGGATAAAAACAACAAGGGCCGAACCGAGAATTACATGCTGGGTTACTGTTATTTCCTGAACAGCGAAGAAGCCAAAGCCATTCCACACCTCGAAATCGCTTCGAAGGGAAAGGATGAACTGGCCCAGAATGCCTACTATCACCTGGCCGATTGCTATGTGGAGACCAAGGATAAAAACAAGGCGCGGCAGGCGTTCGAAGCGGCATCGGAATTCGATTTCGACGCGAAAATCAAGGAAGACGCGCTGTTCAATTACGCCAAAATTACCTATGAATTGTCGTATTCGCCGTTCAACGAAACTATCAAGGCATTTGACAAGTATGTGGCGACCTATCCAAATTCGGAGCGGAACGATGCTGCTTATGATTACCTCGTGAAAGTGTACATGAGCACCAGCAATTACCGCGATGCCATGGCTTCGATCGAAAAAATCAAGGTGAAAAGTCCGGCGGTGAAAAAGGCCTACCAACGTGTGGCCTATTACCGGGCATTGGAAAGCTTCAACAACCTCGATTACAAATCGGCTGCCGAAGATTTCGACAAATCGATTCAGGCCGGAAATTTCAACAAGGAATACCTGGCTTTGTCGCTTTTCTGGAAAGCTGAGGCTTCCTACCGCCTGAACGATTTCGACCAGGCGATTTCAGGATATAACAGCTTTTTGAAATCTTCCGGAGCAATTGCCCTTCCGGAATATAAAACCGCGCAGTACAATTTGGCGTATTCGTATTTTCAGTTAAAAGATTACGCGAATGCAGCGGAGAGTTTCAGGAAATTCCTGAACCTGGAAGCCGACATCCGGACCGAAAAAGTGGCCGATGCCAATAACCGGCTGGGCGACTGCAATTTCCTGAGCCGTGATTATGGTTCAGCCATTTCGAACTACGACCGTTCGTTGACGATGAACCTGTACGACGCCGATTATGCTTTGTTCCAGAAAGCATTCTGTCTAGGTTTGCAGCGCGACAATCCGGGGAAAATAAGCTGTTTGCAATCGCTGATTCAGAATTACCCGAAATCGCAGTATCAGGACGACGCTCTTTTTGAACTCGGTCGCACCTACGAACGGATGAACCAACCGCAATTGGCCATCAGCCAGTACAAAGATCTGATCGCTAAATTTCCGCAAAGCAATTTCCAGGACAAAGCGTTGGTGCAACTCGGTTTGGTTAGCTACAATTCGAACGATTTTCAAAATTCAATCAAATATTACAAACAGGTGGTCGATCGCTCGCCAAACAGTCCGGAAACTAAGGCTGCACTGGCCGGGATGAAGAACAGCTACGTGGAAATGAACGATGTGGATGGCTATTTTGCCTATACCGGAAATCTTGCTGCCGGATCTCAGGTTTCGGCTACTGAGCAGGATTCGCTTTCGTACCAGGCCGCCGAGAAATTGTACATGGCGAAAGATAAAAAAGCCAGGTCGCAATTCGAACACTACCTGAGTCAGTTTCCGAATGGCAGTTTTGCCCTGAATTCGCATTTCTATCTGGCTGAATTGCTTTATTCTGAAGGAGAAGGCGCAAAAGCGCTGTCCGAATATGAGATGGTCATCGCCCAACCCGACAACTATTTTACGGCGAATTCGCTCTTCAGAGCTGCCGGCCTCCAATACGACGCGCACAATTACCAGCAGGCGCTTTCCTATTTCGACCGGTATGGAAAAACCTCCGATGCCGGAAATAAATTGCAGGATGTTCAAACCGGAATCATGCGTTGCCAGTTCAAGCTGGCCAATTATCAGGCCTGCGCCGATGCGGCTAATCAGGTTTTGGCCACCGAAAAGGTTTCAGAAATTCTCCGGCGCGAAACCACGTACAAACTGGCTAGCTCCTACTACGAACTGGGAAACAAGGACAAGGCTTTGCCGCTTTTAAGCAAATTATCTGGCGATACTAACTCGGCGGAGGGCGCCGAAGCGAAGTTCCTGGTGGCACAAATTCTTTTCGACAAGCAAAAGCTGAAGGAATCGGAAAAAGAAATCATGGATTTCATCGATAAAAATTCGCCGCACCAGTTCTGGCTGGCAAAAAGCTTCCTGTTGCTGTCGGACATCTACCTGAAAAATGGCGATGAATTTCAGGCGAAACACACTCTGATGAGTATTCAGGAAAACTATCCGGAGAAAGACGACGGAATCCTCGAAGCTACCCGTCAGAAATTGCTGGTGATCGAAGCGGGCGAGGCCAAAGAAACAAAAAATCAGAGCAAGCCGCTGGAAATCAATATTGGTGGAGTAAAGAAACAGTAAAAACAATGAAGATGAGAAAACTACCATATTTCGCTGCATTTCTAACCATCGTTGCTTTTATCTTTGCAACCGGAAATGCTATGGCACAAAAGGATTCCACCAGGCTGCATCAGGAGGTTGAGGTAACCAAAGCTTACCAGCCCACCGTCAACGAAGCGGCAAAAATCAATGATATTCCGAAAGTCAATCCTGAACCGACTGAAACGCCAACCTTCGATTATTCGATCTACAGCAAACCGGTTTTCTCGACGTTTGAACCCACGCCGGTAGCAGCAGCTAAAATGGTTGGCGATCCACGGCCTGAAATGGGCAAAGGCTTGCTGAAACTGGGAATTGGCAACTATCTGACACCTTACGGCGAGCTTTTTTTCAATGCAAAACCTGACAAAAAATCGAACTTTGGAATGCATTTCAAGCATTTGTCATCCTCCGGAGAAATCAATCTATTGAATGGAGATGAGGTGAATGCTCCGCAATCGGTGAACCAGGCCGAAATTTTCGGCAAAAAGTTTTTTCATGAGGCTACCCTCTCCGGAAGTCTGGCATACGACCGGAAAGCGTTCAATTACTTCGGCTATGTCGGCGATGAGCTGAGCGATTCGATGAAAACACAGATGATTCCGTTTATCGGGCAAAAGCAATATTTTTCGAACGGAACGCTGGATGTCCATTTGAAAAACGAAACACGTTCGGCGGATGCTTTCAATTACGACTTTGGCCTGAATTACCATTATCTGGGTACCAAAACCGGGCAGAATGAGCGACAGATGGTCGTTTCAGCCGATTTGGGACAGAAGTTCGGGAATACCTTCGGAATTCTGAATGCTTCGATGACTTCTTTCCGGGCCGACAGTATCCGGAGCCGGTTTACCGGTAATTTAGGTCCGAAGCACCAGATGCTGCTGAATATCAATCCTTCGGTGAAATGGGCGACGGCCAATGCCAGCCTGGAAGTTGGCCTGAATTCGACTCTGGTTTACGATGACGATACCAACGGCGTTCTTTACATTTGGCCCAAAGCGAAAGCGGAGTGGTCGCCGGTGGAGCGGGTACTGACCTTGTTTGCGGGGCTTGATGGACATTTGCAGCACAACAGCTATTCGGAGATCGCTACCGAAAACCCGTATGTCGATCCTTACCACGACGTGGCCAATGCCGAATACAAAACCGTTTTTTCAGGCGGATTAAAAGGAAAACTGAGCCCGAAAACCAATTATGTAGCTGAAGTTTCGTATTCGATAGTGAAAGATCAGCATTTTTACATTATGGAGAGTCGGAATCTATACATTCCTGCAGCAACCGACCGGATACTGAATAATACTTTTAACTGGGTTTACGACGATGTGAACATCACGAAATTGTCAGGAGAAATCATGCATTCGGTATCGGACAACTTCTCGGTTCACCTGTTGGGAAATTATCATTCCTACGTGTTGAAAACCTTGCCATTTGCCTGGCAGATGCCCAAATTTGATCTGACTTTGTCCGGAATTTACAAAGCCACTGAACAACTGAAATTTACGACTGACATTTTTGTGGTTGGCAAGCGGACTGCCGGTATCAACGATTATCCTTCAGTCTACATGTCAAGCACTCCAATCATGCACGAAATTACCATGGATCCGATCATCGACCTGAATGCCGGTGCTGAATATCAGTTCAACGAAAAACTGAGTTTCTTTATTCAATTCCATAACTTCGGGTTTCAGAAATACGAACAATGGCTGGGTTACGCGAGCAAAGGATTTAATTGTTTGGCCGGGGCGAGTTACCGGTTCTGATACTTTCGCGTATTTTCAGGAAATCGCAGAAGAGCCAGTTGTTTGCAAATGCTGGGAATCCTCTTTAGGATCACTTTTTTTGGCCTTTTTCAGCATGAAGAAACTGAGAAAGAGGAATAAGTTTACGGGGAGATTTTCATTCTGCAAAACAATAATCTAAACATCTGATTTACAACAATTAAAAAGTTTATAAATTGTTAAAAAGTTTAACAATTTGATTCCTGAATGGATGGTCGGTAGTTCGGGCATTTTTTCTATATTTGCGACTGATTTGTTGAAGTGTATTTATTGTGAAGAATTTACTGAAAATCAAACATCCGATTTTATTACCCAATCCGGCAATTTTCGAAAAAGGCAGAAAATAACCGTTTTCTGAAACTGGTTTTAGTCCTTGTTGCAGGGTTGATGAGGAGTTGATTTGAGATATAAAAAAATGATCGATGAGAGAAATTGAAGAAACCCAGGATTGGGGAACGCAGAATGAAAATGGTGGTTACGATGCCGATAGCATCCAGGTACTCGAAGGTTTGGAAGCAGTCCGGAAACGTCCTGCCATGTATATTGGCGACGTCAACGAAAAAGGTTTGCATCATTTGGTTTACGAAGTCGTTGATAATTCGATAGATGAAGCGCTGGCAGGCTATTGCAAGAATATTGATGTTTTCATCAACGAAGATAATTCGATTACCGTGATCGACGATGGCCGTGGAATTCCGACTGAATTACATACCAAGGAAAACCGCTCGGCCCTCGAAGTGGTCATGACCGTTTTGCATGCGGGTGGAAAATTCGACAAAGGTAGCTACAAAGTTTCCGGAGGATTGCATGGGGTAGGGGTTTCGTGCGTGAATGCACTTTCTATTCTGCTCGAAGTTCAGGTGCACCGCGACGGTAAAATCTGGCAGCAGGAATACAGCAAAGGGAAACCTTTGTACGATGTGAAAGAGGTTGGCGTAACCGATCGTACCGGTACTACCGTGACGTTCAAACCCGATGATTCCATCTTCCTGGTTACTGAATACAAATACGAAATTATTTCTGCCCGCCTGCGTGAACTGGCATTCCTGAACGCCGGTCTGCAACTGAATATTACCGATAAAAGGGTAAAGATTGAAGGAGATGAAAATGCCTATAAACACGATGGATTTTTCTCGAAAGAAGGATTGAAAGAGTTTGTCGAATACCTCGATGGCACCCGCGAACGCCTTATCGAAGAGACCATCCATATTTCATCTGAAAAAGCAGGCGTCCCTGTCGAAATTGCGCTCCATTACAATACTTCCTTTACCGAAAATATTCACTCGTACGTCAACAATATCAATACGATCGAAGGGGGAACCCATCTTACCGGTTTCCGTCGCGGACTGACACGTACCCTGAAAGCCTATGCAGAAAGCAGCGGAATGCTTTCGAAGGTGAAATTCGAAATCAGTGGCGATGATTTTCGTGAAGGACTGACTGCTGTGGTTTCGGTAAAAGTGGCTGAACCTCAATTTGAAGGACAAACCAAAACCAAACTGGGGAACTCCGAAATCAGTTTGCCGGTCGACCAGGCCGTAAGCGAAATGCTGGCCAATTATCTGGAAGAAAACCCACGATCGGCACGCGCCATAGTGAATAAAGTAATTCTTGCCGCAACTGCCCGTCACGCTGCACGAAAAGCAAGGGAACTGGTTCAACGCAAAAATGTGCTTTCCGGAGCAGGTTTACCTGGAAAACTTGCCGACTGTTCTGAAAAAGATGCCGCACTTTGTGAATTGTTCCTGGTGGAGGGAGATTCTGCAGGTGGTACAGCAAAACAGGGACGAAACCGCCATTATCAGGCGATTTTACCGTTGAGAGGTAAAATCCTGAATGTTGAAAAGGCGATGATGCACCGGGTTTACGATAACGAAGAAATACGGAATATTTATACCGCGTTGGGAATTACCATTGGAACTGAAGAAGATTCACTGGCCATTAACCTCGACAAACTGAGATATCACAAAGTAGTGATCATGACCGATGCCGACGTGGACGGTAGCCATATCGCCACACTGATCATGACTTTCTTTTTCCGTTTCATGCAGGAACTCATCCAGCGTGGACATGTTTATATTGCCACACCTCCGCTTTACCTGGTGAAAAAGGGGAAACGTGAAGAATACTGCTGGACCGAACAACAGCGTCTGCGAATCATCGAAGAATGGGGAGAAGGAAAAGAGTCCGGAATTCACGTTCAACGATACAAAGGTCTTGGAGAAATGAATGCCGAACAATTGTGGTCAACCACCATGAATCCGGAAATGCGGACACTCCGCCAGGTAACCATCGAAAATGCTGCCGAAGCGGATCATATTTTCAGTATGCTGATGGGCGATGAAGTTCCGCCACGCCGCCAGTTTATCGAAGATCATGCCATCTACGCGAATATTGACGTTTAAAGAAGGAAAAAGGGAAAAAGGAAATTTGTAGGGGCGGCACATGGTGGCCGCCTCTATTCATTTATACCAAGGCCTCATTTTACAGAAATCGTTCGTAAACCTGAAACAGAACCTTTTCCTCATTTTCCCAGCACAAGTCTTTGGCCGCTTTCACGAGGTTTTGTTTCCAAATAGTTCTTTTCTCCATTTCAAAAAGGGCCGTTTTCATAGTTTCGGCCAGTTCTTTTCGCTGATGTGTATCAGCCACAATCCCGACCTGATAATGTTCAACAATCTTCTTCATCTCAGGAAGATTCGAAACCAAAACCGGAACTCCTGCCTGAATGTAATCGAAAAGCTTATTGGGCAAGGCGAAACGGTAATTTAAACCCAAATCTTCTTCGAGTGAAATACCCAAATCTGCCTGTCTGGTAATTGATTGCATTTCTTGAATAGGCAAACGCCCCAGGAATTTTACTTTTTGTTCAAGTTTTAATTCTGCAACCAACTTGATAAGTTGAACAGTCAGGTCGCCATCGCCGGCCAGCCAAAGGACGGCTCCATCGAGATATTGCATGGCACGGATAGCTGCTTCTATTCCTCTTCCCAAATTCAATGCACCCTGATACAAAATGATTTTTTGAGATTTAGAATTGGAAACACTTTCCGGGAATTGATTTTCCTTTTTTGAGCAAACAGGAAGGTTGCGCACGACCTTAAATCCGACTTTGTACAAATCGAAGTACACTTCAGCAATCGAATCGCACACTGTATAGGCTGCATCTACCTTTGGAACCAAAAATCGTTCAAGGAAAGTCCAGATTGCTTTGATTGCTGGTCTTCCGATCAGTTCCGGAACCTCAGTAAAATACTCATGACTATCGTATACCAGCGGTTTTCGTTTGATCAGGCTGGCCAGAAAGTTGGCCGGAAGTGTATCCAGATCATTAGCTACAAACACGTCGATCCGGGCTTTCAGCAACCAGAGGAGTAGCCGGAGATTGTATTCAAGATAGAAAAGTGCTTTTTTCCGGAACAAAAGCTTCATCCGGTGAGTGGTATAATTTCGCTCCAGAGTTTGACTTTCAGGCAATAATCGTCCAATCAAAACAGGTTCAAAACCCATTTTTTTCAGGCTGACTGCCACTTTGTGCACCCGGTTGTCGGTCACCAAATCGTTGATGACACTGAGCGAAACTTTCTTCAAGGAGATTTTCTGTTGGTTCGTATCGCCAAGGTAAACGAAAAAGGACGATCTTCTGTTATATTTGCTGAAAATATTTCAGATGATTCGCGCTTACTCCAATTATCAACTCCGGAAACACCACACTTTTGGTGCGAACGCAAGTTCCAAATATTACTTTGAATTTACCGAAGCAGAAGATTTGACAGGTTTTCTGGCCACCAACAAGGACTGGAAGAACCTTCCGGTCCTCATTCTTGGCGAAGGCAGTAACCTGCTGTTTGTGAGTGATTTTGAGGGCATAATCATCAATCCGAATGTCCCCGGAATTAGAATTGTGCACGAAGACCGAAACAACATTTGGCTTGAAGTAGGAGCCGGGGTTGTTTGGGACGATTTGGTTGAATTTGCCGTTTCTCATCAGTGGGGCGGCATCGAAAATCTATCGCTGATTCCTGGCAAAGTGGGTGCGGCAGCAGTGCAAAACATTGGTGCATACGGAATGGAAATCCAGCACCAAATCGAATCGGTGAGCGGTTTTGATCTGGAAACACAAACCGAATACACGCTGGATATAGTTGATTGTCAGTATTCTTATCGTGACAGTATTTTTAAGAATCAGTTGAAAGACCGGTTTGTGATTACCAGCGTCAGTTTCAAACTCGATAAATTTCCGGAGTTTATCCTGAACTACGGCGATCTGAAATCCGAAACCGAAAAACTCGGATCGATCAATCTTCGAAACATCCGGAAAGCGGTTATTGGTATCCGTGAATCGAAACTGCCCGACCCGAAAGTTTTCGGGAATGCAGGAAGCTTTTTCAAAAATCCGATCGTTGAATCTTCCTTGGCCGGGCGTTTGCTGGAAACTTATCCCGAAATGCCACACTATCCGGCACATGAAATTAAGACAAAACTGGCTGCAGGTTGGCTGATCGAACAGTGCGGATGGAAAGGTTTTCGCCGTGGCGATGCCGGAGTCCACGATAAACAAGCCCTGGTTTTGGTAAACTACGGAAATGCCACAGGAAAGGAAATTTTCGAACTTTCCGAAGAAATCAAACAATCGGTTCAGGAGAAGTTTGGGGTAGAACTGGAAAGGGAAGTGCATGTGATTGGAATCTAGACCTTAATTTTAGTTTTGAACATTTTCAGGAAATTTCTGTTATTAGACTTACAAATGAAACTGACATTGAGGATCTATTTTAAGACTACCTTATCTTTTTATTAGAAATCCGAATAAAAAAGTCTGTTTTGTTTTCATTTAAAGAAAATAGTTTCATATTTGCATCAAATTATTCAGAAATGACACGTTTTGCTAACATTTCCCTTCTAGGTCTCCTTCTCGGTATTCTAATTTGGATGCACGATTGAGAATGGTATGGGTAAAACTATAAAGAGCTTTGAAAGGCCATTCTCAAAACAGGGGATGGCCTTTTTTTTAGAAACAACAGTCCCTCCCTGCCCGCAGCAGGCGGGGAAATCTCCCCGCAGGGGAGACTTAAAAATGGCTGAAATAAATTAAACCGAGAGGTTATTTTGAAAAACTGTACGCCTTTTAAAGCCCCCTCCCTGGGAGGGGGTTGGGGGAGGCTTCTAAAATTAAATAAGATGAGCGACAGATTGTACATTTTCGACACCACTTTACGCGACGGGGAACAGGTTCCCGGGTGTCAGTTGAACACAGTTGAAAAAATCGAAGTGGCGCGTGCTTTGGAAGAATTAGGTGTCGATGTAATCGAAGCCGGTTTCCCGATTTCTAGTCCGGGCGACTTCAATTCGGTAGTGGAAATTTCAAAAGCGGTCACCTGGCCAACTATTTGCGCACTTACCCGCGCCGTTGAGAAAGACATTGACGTAGCTGCCGAATCTCTCAAATTCGCTAAAAAAGGACGTATTCATACTGGTATCGGAACTTCGTTTTATCACATTCATTACAAGCTGAACTCGAATCAGGATGAAATCATCGAACGAGCCATGGCCGCAGTAAAATATGCCAAACGGTATGTCGAGGATGTTGAATTTTACGCTGAAGATGCCGGCCGTACCGAAAATGAGTACCTGGCCCGTGTGGTTGAAGCTGTCATCAAGGCAGGTGCAACTGTGGTCAATATTCCGGACACCACCGGGTACACTATGCCGCATGAGTTTGGTGCAAAGATCAAATTTCTGGTTGATAATGTGCCAAACATACACAAAGCTGTTTTATCGACTCATTGCCACAACGATTTGGGCATGGCTACTGCCAATACGATTGCCGGAATCATGAACGGTGCACGCCAGGCTGAGGTCACTATCAATGGAATCGGCGAACGAGCAGGAAACACTTCGCTTGAAGAAGTGGTGATGATCCTGAAAAGCCGATATGCCGTGCTCAATATCGATACCAATGTGAATACCAAAAACATTTATAAGACCAGTCGTCTGGTTTCAAATCTGATGAACATGCCTGTGCAGCCAAACAAGGCAGTAGTTGGTCGTAATGCCTTTGCACATTCCTCCGGAATCCATCAGGATGGTGTGCTGAAAAACCGGGAGAATTACGAAATCATGGATCCTGCCGATGTAGGCATCAATGAGTCGAGCATCGTTCTGACCGCCCGCAGTGGCCGTGCAGCATTGAGGCATCGTCTGGAACTGATGGGTTTTGAACTCGATCAGGCGAAACTGGACGAAGTGTACGAACAGTTTGTGAAACTGGCTGATAAGAAAAAGGACATCAAAGACGACGATGTGGCCGCTCTGTTGGGTGATGTTACCCAGAAAGAACGTCGCGTGAAACTGGACTTTCTGCAGGTGGTCACCGGAAAAGGACTGGTACCCATTGCCAATGTCAGGTTGAATATTGCCGGAGAAGTCCTGGATGCAACTGCTTCCGGTAATGGTCCGGTGGATGCAGCCCTGAAAGCTGTCAGGAAAATTATCCACCGCAAAGTAGTGCTGGAAGAATTCCTGATACAGGCCATCAACCGCGGTAGCGACGACCTTGGGAAAGTGCACATGCAGGTAAAGCACGAAGAAGGCATTTACCACGGATTTGGCGCGAATACCGACATCATTACCGCTTCGGTGGAAGCATTTTTGGATGCAATCAATAAGATTCCGGGAGCGACCAAAGCCAAGTCGGAATAGCAGAGAGCATGGGGCAGAGAGACAAAATCCGGATAATGGAGATCGAAGACGGAAAAACGGAAAAGTTGCAGTCGTAAAACGTTGTAAGGGTAATCCTGCGTGATCAACCTAAATTAACCGAAATGAATAGCATTTTTTTACCCTGAAAGGTTTAAATATAAATAGCCCGGGGTAAAGTGACGAAGGAACGGCACCCAGGGTGAGTGGAATGAGACCAGTTATCCGTCTGCGAGCTAAAGCACTTAATAGTAATATTGAACTCTAGGACGGAATGGCAATAACCTCAAAAAATGAGGTTTGAGAAATTACTAAACATTCAATATTAGCAGCACCAACTAAGTTGAAGGTGAGGCCAAAAAATAAATTATGGAAGCAAAAACTTTATTTGACGAAATTTGGGATTCACACGTGGTGAAAGAGGTCGAGGGCGGGCCAAGTGTCCTGTACATCGACCAGCACCTCATTCATGAAGTAACAAGTCCGGTTGCTTTTCTGGGTATGGAAAAGCGCGGGGCTAAAGTTCTCCGTCCTGAAAAAACGGTTGCAACGCCCGATCACAATGTGCCAACCATCGATCAGCACCTGAGCATTAAAGACGAATTGTCGCGCAACCAGGTGGAAATGCTGAAAAGAAACTGCGCCAAACATGGAATTGTTTACCATGGATTGGGCAGCGAAGGACATGGCGTGGTGCATATAATCGGTCCAGAAATGGGATTGACCAAGCCCGGCATGACCATTGTTTGCGGCGACAGCCATACTTCAACCCATGGCGCTTTCGGGGCAATTGCTTTCGGAATCGGTACCAGCGAAGTAGAAATGGTGTTGGCCAGTCAATGCATTATGCAACCAAAACCAAAGAAAATGATGATCTCTGTGAACGGCAAACTGAGCAAAGGCGTCACTGCCAAAGACATTGCACTTTACGTCATCGCTCAGATTACTACTTCAGGCGGAACAGGGTATTTTGTGGAATTTGCCGGATCGGCCATCGAAAGTTTGTCGATGGAAGGCCGCATGACACTCTGCAACATGAGCATCGAATGTGGCGCACGTGGCGGAATGATTGCTCCTGACCAAACAACTTTTGACTATGTGAAAGGTCGCCAGTTTGCACCCAAAGATGAAGAATGGGAGAAAGCGCTGGCTTACTGGAAAACCCTGAAAACCGACGTTGGCGCGGTTTTCGATAAGGTTTATGAGTTCGACGCTGCAAATATTGAACCTATGATCACTTTCGGAACCAATCCCGGAATGGGAATCGGCATTTCGAAGAATGTTCCAAACAGCGATAAATTGACAGGTTCTGATAAACTGACCTACGAAAAATCGCTGAAATACATGGGCTATGCTGAAGACGATCGCATGGTCGGCAAGAAAATCGATTATGTTTTCGTTGGTAGCTGCACCAATGGACGGATTGAGGATTTCCGCGCTTTTGCCCAGTTTGTAAAAGGTAAAAAGAAAGCGGACAATGTTACAGCCTGGATTGTGCCCGGATCTCGTGCCGTCGAGAAACAAATCATTGCTGAAGGATTAGTTGAAATTCTGAATGAAGCAGGCTTTGAACTGCGTCAGCCCGGCTGTTCAGCTTGTCTGGCGATGAACGACGATAAAATTCCGGAAGGGAAATATTCGGTTTCCACCTCGAACCGCAACTTCGAAGGCCGCCAGGGACCCGGCGCCCGCACATTGCTGGCCAGTCCATTAACCGCTGCTGCTGCTGCTGTGACAGGGAAAATTACTGATCCAAGGGAATTTCTTATGGAATCTTGAATGATGAATCTCGAATCTTGAGTAAAAAAAATACCTCGAAGGATTTATCTTTGTTCGAGATCATTCAAGATTCTAATATTCTAACTTTCTAATATTTGAAAAATGTCTGATTTGTCGTTGTTTAAAGATCAACTAAAAAAGCGAACTAAAAAGTTTGCACACGATTGTGTTAAGTTCTCGTTGAGCCTTCCTAATGATCAACTTGGAAGACATATCAGTGGTCAATTAATACGATGTTCAACTTCAGTTGCAGCAAATTACAGGGCATCTTGCATCGCTCAAACAGTCCCCGTGCTGGTAAGCAAAATGAGTATTGCAATTGAAGAAGCAGACGAGAGTGAATTCTGGATTGAATTTGCTTTAGATGAAGGTTTGAATTTAGGTTCTTCAGGTTCAGTTCTTATAAATGAAGCTCACGAGATTGCTTCAATTTTAATAAAATCAAGAATGACATTGCAAAACAACTCTCACAAATGAATTGTTGTCCTCTGACCTTAGTCATTCAAGATTCAAGATTCTAATATTCTAATATTTTACAAATGGCATACGATAAATTTACAACATTGACATCGCCGGCAGTTCCGCTGCCCATCGAAAACATTGATACCGACCAGATAATTCCGGCCCGTTTCCTGAAAGCCGTCGAGCGCAAAGGCTTTGGCGATAACCTTTTCCGTGACTGGCGGTATGACAAAAGAAACCAGCCCATTGCTGATTTTCCACTTAATCAGGCGAAATATTCAGGCCAGATTCTGGTGGGCGGAAAAAACTTCGGAAGTGGCTCCAGTCGCGAACATGCAGCCTGGGCTATTTACGATTACGGTTTCCGGGTGGTGGTATCCAGCTTCTTTGCCGACATTTTTCAGGGAAACGCTTTGAACAATGGGATACTTCCGGTGGTTGTATCTCCAGGGTTTCTGGAAAAGATATTTGCGGCCATTGAAGCTGATCAGGGTGCTCAGTTCGAAGTTGATCTTCAGAACCAGAAATTTACAATTCTAAAAAGTGGTGAATCTGAAGGATTTTCGATCAATCCGTATAAAAAACATTGCTTGACAAACGGACTCGACGACATCGATTATTTGATCAGCATGAAAGAAGAAATCGCTGAATTCGAAAGCCTTCCCTAAATCTCCTCCCAAAGAGGGTACTTTAAGAGAAGCCGTTTGAAAGTAATTACTTCATTGAATATTGTGCTTTTTTAGCCCCTCCTTGGAGGGGTTGGGGAGGCCTCTTATTTTTAAATTATGACAGGAAAAGTTGTTGAGGTTAAAGATCAGGTGATCAGTATCATGGATACGACCCTGAGGGATGGGGAACAAACTTCCGGAGTTTCGTTTACCGACATGGAAAAACTGAGTGTCTCCCGGATCTTACTGGAAGACGTGAAGGTTGACCGGATTGAAATTGCCTCTGCCCGCGTCTCGGAAGGAGAATATCTTGCCGCAAAACGGGTCATGGAATGGGCAAAAGAAAAAGGGCACCTCGATAAAATTGAAATCCTGGGTTTTGTCGATGGAAAAATTTCGCTCGATTGGATTAATTCGGCTGGAGGAAAAGTGCTCAATTTACTTTGCAAAGGTTCTTATAAGCATGTCACCCAGCAACTCCGGAAAACTCCGGAACAGCATATTGAAGACATTAAAAAATCGATTCAGTATGCCGAAGAACTGGGAATCCGGGTGAATGTGTACCTCGAAGACTGGTCGAATGGTATGCGCAGTTCCAAAGACTACGTTCATTTCATGGTGAGTGAACTGCTAAGACTGAACATTGACCGGATCATGCTGCCCGATACGCTGGGAATTCTTGATCCTGACGAAACCTACGAATATTGCCGCGAAATGATTGAATCATTTCCTGAAGCACGCTTCGATTTTCATGCACACAACGATTACGATCTGGCCTGTGCAAATGTATTTCATGCCATCAAAGCCGGAATACGGACGGTTCACACCACCGTGAACGGATTAGGCGAACGTGCCGGAAATGCTCCGCTTTCGAGTGTCATCGCCACCGTGAAAGACCACTTGAAAATGCAAACGAAGGTCAACGAAAGCATGCTCAATAAGATATCCCGGCTGGTCGAATCCTTTTCCGGAATCCGCATCCCGACTAATAAACCGCTGATCGGTGAATTTGTATTTACTCAATGCAGTGGAATTCATGCAGACGGCGACAGTAAGAATAATCTGTATTTCAATGATTTGCTTCCTGAACGATTTGGACGGACGCGCGTTTACGCATTGGGAAAGACTTCAGGAAAGGCTAATATTAAAAATAACCTCGAAGATTTGGGAATCGAACTTGATCCGGCTTCGTTAAAGCTGGTCACCGACCGGATCATTGAACTGGGCGACCGCAAAGAAACCGTAACGATCGAAGACCTTCCTTACATTGTGGCCGATGTGTTGAATTCTGACGAAAGCGAACCTGCAGTTAAACTGATTAACTATTCCCTGTCGCATGGAATGGGTCTTAAACCTTCAGCTACAGTTGGGTTCCAGATAAAAAGCGAAAAATATCAGGCTTCTGCTTCGGGAGACGGAATGTATGACGCTTTTATGAATGCGATCAAATCGGTCTATGGGCAACTCGAAAAACCATTCCCTAAATTGCTCGACTATTCGGTTACCATTCCTCCTGGAGGGCAAACAGATGCATTGGTTGAAACCGTTATTATCTGGGAATTGGGGAATGAATTTAAAACCCGCGGACTTGATTCTGACCAGACAGCCGCAGCTATTAAGGCAACCATGCGAATGCTGAACCTGATCGAAACCAGAAATCAATGACGCTTTCTCAACGAAAATCTTCACCGGACGCCATTCGCCAAAACTTCGACCAGCAGGTTGAACGATTTTCCAATCTCGAAACCGGTCAAACCACCGCCATCGATTCGCCTTTGTGCATGGAACTAATTGCCCGTTCGGCTGCCCTTTTCAATCCGAATGCTGAAAGAATCATGGATTTAGGCTGTGGCGGCGGAAACTATGCGGTCAAAGTCACTTCCATACTTCCTGAAGTGGATTGTACTTTAATCGATTTGAGCGCCAACATGCTGGTCGTAGCAGAAGAGCGGGTTGCTGCCAATATCTCCGGAAAGGTTTTGGCCATTCAGGGCGATTACCGTGATATTCCTTTCGAAGTGAATTCTTATGACATCATCACTGCCGGAACAACGCTGCATCACCTGCGCGAAGATCAGGAATGGGAATCGGTTTTCACGAAAGTTTATCAAGCCTTAAAGCACGGAGGAACATTCTGGATCAACGACATCGTGTTGGGGGAAACTCCGGAAATTGACCGGATGATGCTTGACGGATGGCTCAGTATGCTCTGGAAACAGATCACTCCGGAAGAAATCGATATGTACATGGAACGTTACGAATCAGAAGATACACCCCGTACCCTGAACTATCAGTTGAATCTGATGAAACGGGTAGGCTTCAGCGATACCATTATTCTGCACAAACATTTTAACTTTGCCGCTTTCGGCGCGAAAAAAGAGAAGTAGAGCCTCCCCTAAATCCCCTCCTAAAGAGGGGACTTAAAGAAGCCCCACCCAAACCCTCCCCGGGAGGGAGGGCTTAAAAAAGCTTCCACCAATTTTGGAGAAAAAAGGGGAAACCGTTCTGAATTAATGTGAGTGACTTTTTATTGGAAGTCCAAAAGTCACCCTTCGGGGGATTTAGGGGGCTTATAATTAACAACGCCTTTTTAAGCCTCCCCTTTTAGTGGGAGGTTTGGAGGGGGCTTAAAAACAATACAATGAAGTTAAAATTAGCCATTCTTCCCGGCGACGGGATCGGACCTGAAATTATCGATCAGGCTATGAAAGTTGTAAAGTCGGTTGCCGCCAAATTCAACCACGAGTTGGAATATGAATATGCACTGACCGGCGCCTGTGCCATCGATGAGTTTGGAGTTCCTTATCCAGATTCGACTCACGACTTGTGCATGAAATCAGATGCCGTACTGTTTGGCGCCATTGGCGACCCGAAATACGACAATAACCCGAAAGCCATGGTTCGTCCGGAACAGGGCCTGCTGCTGATGCGCAAAAAACTCGGTTTGTATGCCAACATTCGGCCGGTAGTGACTTTCCCTTCGTTGCTGCACAAATCGCCACTTCGCCGCGAACTGATTGAAGGCGCCGATTTTGTAGCCATCCGCGAACTGACCGGTGGTATCTATTTCGGTGAAAAAGGCCGCAAAGACAATGGCAACACGGCTTATGATATTTGTGTTTATACCCGCATGGAAGTGGAACGTATCCTGAAACTGGGTTACGAATATGCCATGAAACGAAACAAAAAACTGACCGTGGTCGACAAAGCCAATGTGTTGGAAAGTTCGCGCTTGTGGCGGGAAGTTGCACAGGAAATGGCTCCGACTTATCCTGAAGTAACCACCGAATACATGTTTGTTGACAATGCTGCCATGCAAATTATTCAGTGGCCAAAAAACTTCGACGTGATGGTTACCGAAAATATGTTTGGTGATATCCTGACTGACGAAGCCAGCGTCATTACTGGTTCACTCGGATTATCGCCATCGGCTTCCATCGGTATTCACACATCGGTTTTCGAACCGATTCATGGTTCGTATCCTCAGGCCGCCGGTAAAAACATTGCCAACCCGGTTGCAACCATTTTGTCAGCAGCGATGATGTTCGAATATGCATTCAATCTTCAGTCTGAAGGTACCATCATCCGCAAGGCGGTTAATGCTTCGCTTGATGCCAAAGTAGTAACCATTGACATTGCTGAAGGGAAATCGTATTCCACTTCAGAAGTAGGCGACTGGATTACTGACTGGGTTGTAAAGAATTAGAAATGTATAGATAAGCGAGTGACTAAGAGTCAGTCGATCAAATTATAAATACGTAAGGATTAAATTGTAAAGAGGCTGTCCGTTGGTGCGGACAGCCTCTTTTTATGTTTCACTCATGCCTGTTTAAATGAACTACCTCGGGGCAAGCCCGCGAGGTATCAAAAAGGCTAACGCACATGGCGAAAGCGGAACCGACCCAAGGGTCGGGGTATTAACCAAAAAGAGAATAAATTAATATTTTGTCACAAAAGGAATAGCTTTAGTGTCATAGATAAAAATACTTTCAGATGCCTTTTAACGAAATGTACAAACAGAATTACAATCTGGTTTATCGACTGGCAAACAGGATGGTGAAAGATGAAGATATTTCAAAAGATATTACTCAGGAAGTGTTTATCAAACTCTATGAGGCGATTCATGACGGACAGCATTTTTTGAAAATCCAAAGCTGGTTGTATCGGGTCACAGTAAATTCCTGCTACAACCATCACCGAAACATTCGGAAAAAAGGCAAGTCGGTTGAAAACAGTCAACTCCAATCAGAAATCGAATCTGAAGTTAGTTTTATTGAACAGGATGAATCCCAGCGAATCCGTGATTTGATGCTCCGGTTAAAAGTAAAAGAGCAACTGATCCTATCACTTTACAGCGATGGAATGAGTTACAAAGAAATAGCTGAAGCATCCGGAATTCCTTTTAATTCAGTCGGAACTACCTTAACAAGAGCATTAACGAAACTAAAAAAACTACATCATGATAGCCAACTCTAAGTGCCTGACCGGGAAAAACATACAGTTATTTGTCGATAACGAGTTGACGATACAAGATAGGTATGTTACAGAGCAACATCTTGCTTCGTGCGCGGAATGTAAGCTGAAAATAAAAGATCGGGCAGAATGGACTTGTCAGGTTAAAAAATCACTGGGGAAAAGTAAGTTCAATCCTATTGAAATTCCTGAATTCCGGAATAATAGTTCTTCGAAAAAACCTGTGAATAAGCGGCATATTCTATACTCGCTTTTAAAGATAGCTGCAGTAATTCTGATTTTTCTTTGCGGTGCACAACTCTTCCTAAAGAAAAAAACACCTGTTTATCAGCCAACAGCAGAAGATTTATTGCTTTGGGAAGAGGCAACATCAGGGAACGATGCAAACTACGACTGGCACAATCGGCATTTTCCTTCACTTGTTACCATTGATAGCTTTGAAACTATAAGTCAGGATATTAACAAACAAAACAACAAGCTATAAAAATCAAGAAAATGAAATCAGCAGTATTTTTATTCGTATTTCTATTGACGTTTGTCGTGGCAAACAGTCAGACTTTGGTTGACGTTTATAAAAAGAATCCCGTGATTCTGGAAGAAGATCCGGGTTTTGGAGCAAAAAACAACTGGAAACAGCTTTTTTACGACATCAGGGCAACACGTGATCAGGGAATGGACGGCCAAAATAAAGCGATTATTGTCGCCCCTGACGGCACTATCTTTATGAGTCATCACTCCCGTCATTCCATTTCAATGTACGATAAGGATGGCAATTACCTGAAAGAATTCGGTAAAAAAGGTGGCAAAGAATCTGATTTTGTGTACATGCCAACTATAATTGGGGTAATGGACGGAAAATATCTCTGTACTACCGCGGTTGACGGAAGAATGCTGTTTTTTGATTTAAATGGAAACTGGTTAAAAACTATTCGGCTCGACTTTATGCCTTTAGGCAATACTATACTGAAGGACAATAAAATCGCTCTTCTTGGGCATACCTCCTGGACTTCAAAATACCGCATGTTTGTAACAATTAAAGACATAGAAACAGGCAAAGAGAAAATTATCTGGGATAAGTTTTCAGAAGGTCCAGGTGCCAAAGATATTGTGATTAAGCATAAAGAAGGAGGAATAAGTTCTCTGTCGTTGCCTTATACCCATTCGGGGTTTACACGACCTCAACTTTTAACCACTACGGAAGGAAACCTGGCAATGGCATTTCCCGAAACAGGCGAAGTGAAAATTTATTCTCCCGATGGTAAACTGATTAAGTCATTTACAGTCAGTGTAGGAGAACGGTTATCAGTAACACAGCAAGACCGTGAAGGATATTACAAAAGTGCTTTGGAACACATAAAAGCCATGGAAGAAGAAAAGGAAAAAGCTGATGAAAAGCAAAAAGCCAAAATGGAAGAAACTATTACCCAACTAAAAGAACAGGTTCAGAAATACCTGAATCCAGCCCTGTATCCTGAAAAATTGCCAACCTTTTCACAAATCATGTTCGACTCAGATAGCAACCTGCTTGTTTTCTCGTTCACCAAAGAAAAAGATCAGAATAAATTTTCAGTTTTCGCTTATAATACGGAGGGACAAAAAATCGCAGAATCAACTTTTGTCTCCGATAAGTATAATCTCAATTTTGGCAGTTCGAAATTTCAATTTTATAAAGGAAATGTTATTGCAGTTCAAACGCTAAACGATCAAAAGGCAGAAATACCGATTCGGTTGGTCAGGTTTAAACTTAAAAACTAAGTCTAAAAATAGGAGCAGTTAATTCCAAATAATGATTAATAAAGATAAGAAAGGCTCTCTGCGAAAACAGGGAGTCTTTCTCTTTGAATTGATCTAAATGGTCTGTTTGGCATTTTCAACCGTAATTTCCAAAACCCGCGTCAGGAATGAAAATTTCTCTTTCATCATCTCATATTCCTCCCCTGACGTGAAGTATCTGGCCGTACCATCAATCACAAATCCAGTACCCGGATAATCCTTGTATCCCAAAACTCCTTTGGCTCCCAAAGCAACTTTTACATGGTTATTTGCATTGACATTGGTCTCTGTTTTCCGGAATCCGTAGGCCGGAATCAGAATCCGCTCGTCGGCAGTTGCCACCAGATACGAATTCCAGGTATTGGCGACATGAGGTTCAACACCCCATGACACCACCGAGACGACACCTTCGTGTTTCAATACTTCGTGAAATTTGTCGGACAACTTTTTGTTTTCGCTCATATTTTTTCTTGTTTGTCAGGAATCACTTTTTGTTTTTCCTGAAAGTTTATAACAGCAAAGCTATAGGATAGTTTTCTGTGAAAAATTAAGCTGGTTGAAGAAATGCGGGCTACAATTTCTTTTTCCGGAGTTCGCTGACTTACAAAAGTTTGAGTCATGGGCAGGAAGCAATCATGTATTGCTGAACCCGCTGAACAAATTCGTGAAAAAAAGGTCGATTGTCTGAAACTCAATTCACCTCATGGCTTCCGTCGGGAAGGAACTTCACGGTTGGCGGTATTTTCTTCAGGTTGAACAGATCGTAGCTTTTTTTAAGATCCGACCAAAGGCTTATTTTGTCTTTGTTCCGGCTGTTTTCCGAAGTTAATCGCGAATAGTTTGATTCGCTGAGCTGGGACGGGTAAATGGTAATGTTGATTTCCTTCTGGCCTGCATTGTAGGCTTCGATGCAGTATATGAACAGTTCCTTGATCCGTTCATCGGTAATGGCGATGCAGCCTGACGATTCGCAGTTGCCGTGGATGTAAATCAGGTTTCCCAAATGACCCTGTTTGCCGCGGATGCTGTCGGATGCATTCGGGTAGTTGATTCGCATCGACAGATAATATTTGCTGTATGGATTGAGTTCTGAAATGTGGTAAAATCCTTCCGGAACCTGAAGATCGTGCGAATGCCTTTTGGGTCCGATAGTGCCTGATGCTTCACAAATCGGGAATTCTTTGATGAGGAGATAGACAGAATCCTGTTTATTTTTCCCCCACAACTCGATCTTCTTTTCTGTTTTGAAAGCGCGAAGATAAATCTGCAGGCAGTCGCGCAACAACGAATATTCGGCCAGGGTTTTCAGGACCGCCTTCTCTTTTTGTGAATAAGCTTCCCTGACCCGGGTAAAATTCATCTGATTGTCCCTGAAAGTTACGGGAGTGGTCTCAGGCTTCAGAAAAAAAACCGACAGCAGAATGAGGAGTAGTCTCATAGAATTTTAAAAGTCGGGCAAAAATAGTGTAAAAGGTGAAAAATGGGGTCGGAACCTGATCTTTTCGATAAAAAGTAAAGGAATGGTAATAGAGATTTGTCCTAAGGGAATGATCCGATGCAAACATTTTTTAACTTTATAAAATCAAGTCGGTCAACCATTTTAGACGAAATCAATGTTTAAATTCAAACGATTTGGAATAAATCGGCCCGATAAACTGGCCATCGGGCTGGTTGTTGGCGGAGTATTTCCACTTTCTATCGGTATGGTGGCGATGGTTCTTTGGTTTTACGTCAGCAGGGACGAACGCATTGCTCCATATTGTCTGGCCACTGGTTTTTTGTGCGGTTTTCTAACCGATCTGGTCTTCCTGAAACGTTGGATGAGCCGTTGTTATGAGTTGCCTTTCGCTTTTGTTTCCGGAGTTTTTATCTTTTACAATATCATGATCTATGGGTTTTTCATGGGTTTTCCGGTTTTTAACCTGATTTCAGGACCAATATTGGGCTGGTATTTTGGAAGAAGAATGGTTGAGGTGAAAATCCCTGTCAGAGAGCTATCACGGATGATCCGGAAGATTTCAGGTTTCGCGGCCATTGTCATGATTTTTATCTGTGGTGCTTCGGCAAGTATCGCCTTGTCCGATCCATGGATGGGGAAGAGTTTGCAGATGTTGTTCAGGCTCGAGCTTGAAGTGACCAAGCCGGCAATTGCAGCAATCTCGCTGATTGGCGGATTATTCCTGGTTGTTGCACAATACTTCCTGACCAGTTTGGTATTGAATTGGACGTGCCTGGCGAAGAGAGAATCGTGATTTCAATAAAATTCATACCCAGGTATCACTTACAGGATACCAAAGGATACAAAACCACTCCGGAATGTGTTACTTTATCGGCAAATTCAGAAAAATATACCGAATGAACAAACAATCAATATTTACGAACTTTCCGGAGCGTCATGATTTGCTTGACGCTCAAAAAAATAAAGGCGAAAACAAGGTTTTGCTGGTCAATGGTCATTTTCACACGCCATATTCCTTCAGCGCTTTTACTGAAATCGAACAGGCCTTTCAGATGGCCAAAGCCGAAGGCGTTCAGGTGCTGGGAATCAACGATTTCTACACCACCGACGGATATGCCGAATTTGCTGATCTGGCCAGGAAATATAAAATCTTCCCGCTGTTCAACATCGAATTTATGGCTTTACAGAGCGACCTGCAGGTACAGGGAATCCGGGTAAACGATCCGGCTAATCCGGGACGCACCTATATGTCAGGTAAAGGCCTGACCAATCCGCTGGTTTTGGAAGGCGAATCCATGCGTTTGCTGCAGCAGGTTCAGCATGAAAGCAATGTTCAGACCACCGAAATACTTAAGAAAGTAAACGGACTGTTGGCTGAGCTAAATGTTGGATTCAGTTTTAACTTCGAACAGTTGAAAACAAAATATGCCAAAAACATGCTTCGCGAGCGGCACATTGCCAAGGCTTTGCGCATAGCTATCGACGAAAAATTCACTACTGAAGAGCAAAAGCAAGCCTTTTATTTCCAGATTTTCTCCGGAAAACAAGTAAAGTCAAAACTGACCGATGTTGCAAGTTTGGAAAATGAAATCCGTGGGAACCTGCTGAAATCCGGAGGTCGTGCCTTTGTTCCAGAAGATCCTACAGCATTTTTAAGCCTTGAGCAAGTGAATTCCATCATTATTTCAGCCGGAGGAATTCCTTGTTATCCGGTTCTGCTCGACGATGCCAAAGGAAACTTTACTGATTACGAAGGCGATTTTACCAGACTATACGAAACCCTTGTCAGCAAAGGAATCTACACTATCGAACTCATTCCCGGACGAAATACTTTCGCTGCATTGAAAGAATTTGTTACATTCTTCCGGTCAAAAAATTTCCTGATCACTTTCGGAACCGAACACAATACACCGCAACTTGATCCGGTAAAAGTTTCGTGTAGCGGAGGTGTCGATCTGGATGAAGAACTCAATCGCATCGGTTACGAAGGCGCCTGTATCATTGCCGCACATCAGTATTTGGTTGCCAATGGAGAAGAAGGATTCCTCCGCGGCGATGGCTCCGGCAAAACAGCCGAATACAATTCGTTCGCTGAATTAGGCAATGCCGTAATTAACCAATTTTTAGAAGAAAAGCCCCTCTAAATCTCCCCGAAGGGGAGACCATAGGCAAGTGAAAGTTCAAAAAACTCAAACAAAAAATAATTTAGTAAAAATGTCAAAAGATAAATCTTCGCATCACGATTCTTCAAGCCCCCTCTCTCGGAGGGGGTTGGGGGAGGCTTCAATTCAGGAATTAATTGAAATATCACAATTCTACGGCAAGCAGAACGATTTTGTGATTGCCGGAGGTGGAAACACCTCTTATAAAGACGATGATCATTTGTACATCAAGGCCAGCGGACACAGTCTGGCGAACATAAACGAAGATGGTTTTGCCCAACTCGACCGCAAAGTACTACAGTTGATTGGCCGGAAAACCTATTCAACTGATGTGATGGCCCGCGAAAATGAGATCAAAAATGATTTGCTGAATGCCCGCATTCATCCAGAAAAAGGACAGCGCCCGTCGGTTGAAACCTCGCTGCACGATTTGCTGGCGTTCAGGTTCGTGGTCCATACTCACAGCACCAAGGTCAACGGTCTGATGTGCAGCGTCAGTGCAGAATACCTGACGACCGTGTTGTTTGGCGATACGGTGGTTTATGTGCCTTATGTCGATCCGGGATACATTTTGTATAAGGAAGTGGAAACCCGGGTAAGTGCGTACCGGCTAAGAACAGGAAAAGAACCGAAGGTAATTTTGCTCCAAAACCACGGAATTTTCGTGGCTGCAGATACAACTGCCGAAATACGCGAGATTTATTCGGATATAATCAGCCTGCTCAATGGTGCGATTGGCGAAATCGAACCAGCCGTCAATATACCGGTTGATGTAGTTGCCGCCAAAGTTGTTCCGGCTATCCGGATGATACTTTCCGGAAATGACCTGAAAACATTGAAAGTGTTGAATAATTCGTACTTCGAACGTTTCCTCTCTTCGGAAAGTGAGTTTCAAAAAATAGCCTTACCGTTTATTCCGGATGGAATTGTGTATTGCAATTCGTGGTTCATTTACGCTGATTACTCTGGCGATGTGGATGCCTTGCTGAATGACCTTTCAGATAAAATTCAAATATACACAGAAACTCATTCGAAAACTCCAAAGATTATTTGCATCAAAGGAATCGGCTGCATCCTGGCAAACGACAATGCTCAGGGCGTTGCCACCCTGGAAGATGTGATGATGGATACTTGTCTGGTTAGTTTGTATTCCGAAAAATTTGGTGGCCAAAACCCGATGACTCAGGAACAGGTTCAGTTTATCGACACCTGGGAAGTGGAACAATACCGTAGCGCAATGTCGACGGGAGCTACCAATGGACGCGTTGACCGCAAAAATGCCATCGTGACCGGAGGTGCACAGGGTTTTGGCGCCGGAATCGTAGAAAACCTGATGGCCAATGGCGCCAACGTGGTAATTGCCGACCTGAATGAAGAACTTGGAAGAAAGTTTGCCGATTCGTTGAATGGCGGTAAAGAAAAAAACAAAGCATATTTTGTGAAAGCTGATGTATCGAATGCCGCTTCGGTTGAAAACCTGATTTTTGAGACAGTTTGCGAATTTGGCGGACTGGATATTTTCATCAGCAATGCTGGTATCCTTCGTGCAGGCGGCCTGGACGAGATGACCCCGGAAACCTTCGAACTGATGACCAAGGTGAACTATTCAGCCTATTTCCTGTGTGCTAAATATGCCTCGGCGGTCATGAAACTTCAGAATACATTCAAGCCTGACCATTTTACCGACATCATCCAGATCAATTCCAAATCGGGATTGAAAGGCAGCAACCGCAACTTTGCCTATGCCGGAGGAAAATTCGGTGGAATCGGCCTCACGCAGTCGTTTGCCATGGAATTGATGCCCGCTAAAATCAAGGTAAATTCCATTTGTCCGGGCAATTTCTTCGATGGTCCTCTTTGGGCTGATCCGGAGAACGGTTTGTTTGTTCAGTATTTGCGCGCCGGAAAAGTTCCTGGCGCCAAAACCATCGAAGATGTGAAACGTTTCTATGAAGCTCAGGTTCCGGCTGGTCGCGGCTGTACACCGCTTGATGTGATGCGTGCCGTATATTATATCATCGAGCAGGAATACGAAACCGGTCAGGCAGTACCTGTAACCGGTGGTCAAAATATGTTGAATTAATGCCCCTCCCTGCCCTCCCCTTCGGGGAGGGTTTTAGAGAAGTGCAAATTTGGAAATGTTTAGATTTTATGATTTTTAATACGAAGATGAAATGAGCAACACTATCAATAATCAGAGTTCCCAGAACCCTCCTCTTCGGGGAGGGAAGGGAGGGGCTCTTACAAAAGCAGTTCGATTATACGGAAAAGAAGATTTGAGGCTGGAAGAGTTTGAACTTCCGGCAATCACGGCTGATGAGATATTGGCCAAAGTGGTGTCCGACAGTATTTGCATGTCCTCATACAAGGCGGCCAAACAGGCTACCGATCACAAACGAATTCCACAGGATATCGCTGAAAAACCGATCATTATTGGTCACGAGTTTAGCGGCGAGTTGGTTGAAATTGGCGACAACTGGAAAAATAAATTCAAAGCCGGACAAAAATTCTCCATTCAGCCAGCCATTTATTACGAAGACGGACCGGTGGGCGTGATGAGCGCTCCGGGATATTCGTACCAATATATCGGAGGTGATGCGACCTACATTATCATCCCGAAAGATGTTCTGGTACAGGATTGCCTGCTGGCATACGACGGGCCCGGTTTTTATCCGGCATCGCTGGCCGAACCGCTTTCGTGCGTCATTGGCACGATGCACGCCAACTACCATACCACACCGGGTTCGTACCTCCATAAAATGGATATTGTGGCTGATGGTAAAATGGCTATTCTGGCCGGAGTTGGTCCTATGGGTCTGGCGGCCATCAATTATGTGATTCACCGGGCCGATCGCAAACCGAAATTGTGCGTGGTAACCGATATCGATCAAACCCGTCTGGATCGCGCCGCTTCGATTTATAACGTTGAAGAAGCCGCCAGTCGCGGAATCGAACTGATTTACCTGAATACTTCAATCAGTAATCCCGCGGAAGAACTTCGCCGTCTTTCCGGAGATACCGGATATGACGATGTGTTCGTGTTCGCCCCGGTTGCTCCGGTTATAGAGCAAGCCGATGCCATTCTGGCTTTTGACGGTTGCCTGAATTTCTTTGCGGGTCCTTCTGATCCGAATCTTCAGGCAAAAATGAATTTCTACAACGTGCATTATGCCTATACGCATATTGTGGGAACTTCCGGAGGAAATACCGACGACATGAAGGAAGCACTCGATGTGATGACCCAAGGTCTTGACCCGGCCGGATTGGTCACCCACGTTGGCGGTCTGAATGCGGTGGCTGAAACGACACTTCACCTTCCGCAAATTCCCGGAGGCAAGAAGCTGATTTATACGCACCTCGACTTGCCACTGACTGCAATAACCGACTTCGCCGAAAAAGGGAAAACGGATCCGTTGTATGCGACGCTGGCCAAAATCTGCGACCGTCACCAGGGATTGTGGTCGGTTGAGGCTGAAGAATATTTGCTGGCGTTTTAAGTATCAAGTATCAGAATACAAGTATCAAGACTTCTGATTCTTGTATCTTGTGTTTCTTTTATATAATATATCTTCTCCTGATACCTGATACTTGTGTCTTGATACTTTTTTGATGGTATCTTTGCAGTCGAAATAAATTTTATTCTAAAATCATGATTTACATGGCCGACACAGCTGATCTGGACGAACTCCGGGAGCTGTACACATTTTTTCCGCTTGAAGGAGTTACTACCAATCCAACCATTCTGAAACATGCCGGATATAAACTTTCGGTTGCCATAGAAGGTATTCAGGAGTTAGTCGGTACAGGCATGGTTCATGTGCAAATGATTTCTCCGGAAGCGGACGATATGGTGCGTGAAGCCAAAAAGTACCGCAGTTATTTTGATTTTGGCGATAACTTTTATGCCAAGATTCCGGTAACTCCAGCCGGTTACAAAGCCATGAGAGTTCTGAAAGATGCAGGGATCAACGTTACTGCAACTGCTATTTTCACTCAGCAACAGGCTTTGGTGGCCATGAAGGCCGGAGCCGATTTTGTCGCTCCGTATGTAAGTCGCCTTGATAACATTTCATCGCACGGAATTGAAGTGGTGGGCGACATCGTTGAAAATATTGCGTTGTATGGACTTAATGGGAAAGTCCTGGCGGCCAGTTTCAAAACCGTCGACCAGATTTACCGCACCAGCATGGCCGGTGCACACTCGGCTACGATTAGTCCTGAATTGTTGCATCAACTCATCCGGCACCCGATGACAGATATCGGTGTAAAACAGTTTGAGCTGGATGCTGAAGGATTGTACGATATTGATTTTTAGAGTCTAAAAGAATATTTTGTATTTACCTTTTCATTCATCCTTTTTCAAGGTTTCCTATGAATGTCTGTGTTTTTTCATCTTCAAGTAATGCCATTTCTGAAGTATATGTGAATGAAGCCATTGATTTGGGAAGGCTCATCGGACAAAACAAATTTTGTCTTATCAATGGTGGTTCAAACGTGGGAACCATGGATGTAATTACCCGCGAAGCCAGGAAATACGGGGCAAAAACCATTGGAGTAATTCCTGAAAAGCTCCGCGATTTTAACCTTGCATCGGATCATGCACATGAAATGATCATTTCGGGCGACATGATGGACCGAAAATTTAAGATGCGTGAGATGTCGGATGCTTTCATTGCATTGGTGGGTGGTTTCGGAACATTGGAAGAAATTTTGGAAGTCATCACCCTGAAGCAACTGGGATACCATCACAAAGCCATTGCTTTTATCAATACCAATGGTTTTTATGACGACCTTTTCCGTCAGTTCGAGAAATCGTACACCGAAAAATTCTCCAAGGAAAACTATCGGAAGCTTTACTTTATTGCCGAAAATGCGTCGGAAGCAATCGATTATATTCTGAATTACAAACCTGAAGAGACCATTAACAAATGGTTTGAAGTTCCAAAGCGCTGATCAGTCGGATTTTCAGAATTCTAAATTAATCCCTTCTCCAGTTAAAAATCAACGCATTTTGTTCTGGTGTTTTTCCATGAAATAATTGGAAGCAACAATGCCTTTTCAATTCCTGTAAAACTCATTTCAGGCGTTCCTTTTTCGAATAATCCATCAAAGCAGAGCGCTCATCCCGTCAGGCTGTTAAAATCTGTTAAACATTATAAATGAATTACAAATAGTAAAACACAAATAAATGCTTTACGTTATCTTTAGTATCAAAATCTAAAAAGTCAAAAATTTCTAACAACAAAAAGTAAAAGAGATGAAAAATTTTAAAAGAGGATTATTTACCTTGTTGGTGGCATTAGTTGGCGGTTTGATAGCTCTTGTTACCTATACCCGTTATTTTAATGATCCCAAAATTGTGACGGTACAGCAGGATCAGTCGATGCGTTTTGCCAGTTTGCCTTCGTCAAACTCGGGTGAACTTCCCGATTTAACCTTTGCAGCCGAGAATTCAGTTCATGCAGTGGTTCATATTAAAGTTACCCAAAAAGGTGGATATTACAGTTCAAACAATATTTTCGACTGGTTTTTTGGTGAAGGGAATCCCCATTCGCAACAAATGCCACAGAGGCAGGGAGCCGGTTCAGGAGTAATTATTTCTCCGGATGGCTTTATAGTGACAAATAACCATGTGATTGCTGAGGCCGACGAGATTATGGTTGTTTTGAATGACCGGCGCGAATTCAAGGCCAAATTAGTAGGAACCGATCCATCCACCGATGTGGCACTGATAAAGATAGATGCGTCCAATCTTCAGGTGCTAAAATTCAGTAACTCCGACAATCTGAAACTTGGAGAGTGGGTTTTAGCGGTGGGTAACCCTTTCAATCTTACCTCTACTGTTACGGCTGGCATTGTGAGCGCCAAGAGTCGCGATATTGGCATTAATCCCGATCAGATGCCCATCGAATCCTTTATCCAAACTGATGCGGCCGTAAATCCCGGGAACAGTGGTGGAGCGCTGGTTAATATCCGTGGAGAACTGGTTGGAATCAATACCGCCATTGCTTCACAAACGGGTTCTTACAGCGGCTATTCTTTTGCAATTCCTTCGAATATTGTGCAAAAAGTGGTGGGTGATCTCAGGCAATATGGCGATGTTCAGCGTGCATTGTTGAATGTACGGATTAGCACTGTAGACGCAGAGGTCGCAAAAAAATACAATTTGGATAAAATTGAAGGCGTTTTTATTGGTGAAGTCCAATCAGGAGGAGCTGCTGATTTAGCCGGATTGAAGGATAAGGATGTCATTATCAGCATAGATAATGTTTTGGTAAATTCAAGTGCCGAACTTCAGGAACAAATCAGCAAGCACCGTCCGGGAGACAAAATTAATGTTGAAATAAAAAGGGACAATAAAAAGCAACTATATAACGTAACGCTGCGTAACAAGCACGGAGACACGGAAATTGTGAAAGGCGACAATCCCGAATATATTTTTGGTGCGAAATTTGATGCGATTTCCGGCCGCGAAAAAGAGGAATTGGGAATACGTTCGGGGGTGAAAATTATCGAATTGGGAAGTGGTAAATTTAAAGACGCAGGAATCAAAAAAGGATTTATTATCGTTCAGGTGAACAAGAATCTTATCTCAGAAGTTAATGACTTAAATCGAATTATTAGAAACTCAAAGGGTGGGATATTAATTGAAGGAATGTATCCAAATGGAGAAGCTGCTTATTATGTTTTTGGACTAGACGCTAAATAATACAGGAAACTGGTTATTTAATTGTGAACAAAATACATTAATAAAAAATCCGTTTGAATTATTGAGGTCAATAGTCTATATTTGCACGCTATTTTTTTGAAGGGTATATGAGACAATTAAAGATTACAAAATCGATTACCAACCGTGAAAGTGCTTCCCTGGATAAGTATCTGCAGGAGATTGGGAAGGAAGAACTTATTACAGTTGAGGAAGAAGTGGAGTTGGCACAACGGATTAAAAAAGGTGATCAGGCTGCATTAGAAAAATTAACAAGAGCTAATCTTCGGTTCGTGGTTTCGGTAGCGAAACAGTATCAAAATCAGGGATTGAGTCTGCCCGACCTTATCAATGAAGGAAATCTGGGTTTGATAAAAGCTGCTGAAAAATTTGATGAGACCCGCGGGTTCAAGTTCATTTCTTATGCCGTATGGTGGATTCGTCAATCCATTTTACAGGCTTTGGCCGAACAGTCGAGAATTGTTCGTCTGCCCTTAAATCAGGTTGGTTCGCTGAATAAAATCAACAAAGCATTTTCGAAATTCGAACAGGAACACGAGCGCAAGCCGTCGCCTGATGAACTTGCCGAATCGTTGGATTTGCCTGCTGATAAAGTTGCAGATACCTTACGTGTCTCGGGACGTCATATTTCGGTGGATGCTCCATTCGTTGAAGGTGAAGACAACAGCTTGCTCGATGTTCTGATCAATAATGATTCTCCAAATGCCGACCGTGCCCTGATGATGGAATCACTGGCCAAGGAAATTGAACGTGCATTGGCTACATTGACCGAACGCGAAAGTGATATCATCCGGATGTTCTTCGGAATCGGCTGTCAGGAAATGACACTCGAGGAAATCGGTGAACGGTTTGGTCTCACTCGCGAACGAGTTCGTCAGATCAAGGAAAAAGCGATCCGCCGACTAAGGCACACTTCAAGAAGTAAATTACTGAAAACATACTTGGGATAACGCCCATAAAAAAACCGCCCGAAAGGCGGTTTTTTTATGGGCGTAAAGATGAGATATTCAGGATTTAGAATGAATTCCTGGATGTTTTAGTGATCTCTTTACCTAAAAAAACGCTCAGCATTTTTAAAATATATTTTATCGATAACTTCACGTGGTAACTTTAAACCTTGAACCTTTTTCTCACCCAGATCACTGATTAAAATCGTTGAGTCGGTTGCCAGAAATATCCATTGGTCAGTCCATGTCCTACGCATTTCTGAGGTGGTTTCCCGATAGTTGGTGCTAGCTTCATTCACGCTCAAATCAGTTCCGTATAAAAGCCTATTTTGGTATTTTATCATAAATTCCCGAACCTTTTCTCTGTTTGCCAGAGACTGAAACTGCAGATGTCCGATACGTGCGGAAAAGTCAGCTTTGACATTTGGAAAACGGTCAAAAAGTTGCGCCAACTCATCTATGTTCCATTCCAGACTGGCCAGATGAGCAGCAAGATAATCCAGTTTCGGGTGCTTGTTCAGGAGATTAATCATTGCATTAATCTGATCCTGATACGATGGCGCTTCCGGATGCAGATACATATGGTATTCGGGATGTTCATGAAAATATCGGCGGTTGTTGTTTAGATCCATTTGCTCTTCAGGAAGCCAGCAATCCTTTGGCTCACCCAGATGGGCCATCAGAGGAATGTTTTTATCTTCAATATACTTAAAAATTGGATCAAATGCCGGATTGTCAACCATTACAAAGTGCCCTTTCCCATCTTTTATGGCCATTCCGATGTTTTTCCAGATTTTTATTCCAGAAGCTCCAGCTTTCATACATTCATCGATACGAGCAATGGTTTTATCAGCAAAGTCGTTGGCCCCAAAGTTTTGTACAGAGAAAGTGCCGAAAAATGCAAACTGTTTTGGTCGAAGTTTTCGGACTAAGCTTGCTTTTTTTAGCTGATTGTCAATGGATTTGCCAGCATCGACATTTGGCGACAATAAACGAAAGTTCAAAGAATCAGCAAAGTTTACGAAACGAACATCGGTCGTATTGTAATGGAAATGCACATCGGTTTTGGGAACTTTTCCAAAGTCGCTGACTGAATAAAAGCCAGTTTCTTTTTGCTTGCAACCGCCCGGTAATAGCATAATTGAAGCCATTGCAAACAACAAAATATTGATTCTTTTATTCATAACAGTGATCTATTTTTTGAGTTTGATGATTTCACTTCCGGCCAGCAGAAAGGCACCGGTTCCGTAGACTTCCCAACTTTCTGCCGAAAAATTCTTTTTTGGATCCGCCCCAATGGGTTGGCACCAGCCCACGTGGCCATCAGGTTGAATCAGCGAATTCAGTCCTACCCAAGATTTTTGAACCACTGGCAGGTATTTTTCTTTATTCAACAGTCCATTGTTTATTCCCCAGGTTAGAGCAAATGTATAGAAACCCGAACCGCTTGCCTCACCGCCGGGATATGAAGCCGGATCAAGCAAGCTTGCTCTCCAAAGACCATCCTCCTGTTGAAGACTGGCAACCCTTTCAGCCATTTCCTTGTATAGTTTTTCATAGAAAGGACGTTCCTTATAATCTTTCGGGAGTTCATTCAGGATTATCGCCAAGCCACCCATGACCCAGCCATTTCCTCTCGACCAGAATATCTTTTTCCCGTTCGACTCGTGTCGGTCTGACGCATCACCTTTGATCACATAGCCCAAATCGCGGGCAAATAAATGTTCTTCTTTGTCATAAAGCAAATCGTAGCACTCATGGAATAATTGGTCGCTTCGCTCCATATATTTCGCCTCGCCGGTAACCACCGACAATTTTATCAGGGCCGGAGGTGCCATAAATAAAGCATCGCACCACCACCATGTAATTTGCTCAATTCCTTTAACTGAGAATGGTGTAACCAGAAACTTGTCCATATTATCTTGGAAAGGCTGAATCATAGCATGATCTTTTTTAATCCGGTACACATCGATATAGGTCTGGCAAATGGCAATATCATCGGCATGCTGTAGGCGAGGACCGGGTTTCCATTGATTGGCCTCTCCCATTTTAATCATTGCATCGAGCAGATCTTTTTCACCAATGGCCCGGTAGGCAGCGGATACCCCGGCATAGAATGCGCCATTGGTCCAATCGTACAGCTCATGTTTTGGATTTGCTAACTGCCACATTGCGGCTTTGGTCATTACTTTTTTTATTTGTTTCGGCTTGAAACAATTGTTTTTACCGGATCTCGGAAATGCGGCAGGAGAAAAAATCAAAATTATCAGGATAAGGGAAAATGTCTTTTTCATATTGACTGGTTTAGAGGGTAAGCAATCGTTTATTCAAACATACACAATACTTTTAATATTAAAAAAACAAAAAATATGCGAAACTGCAATTTGAAAACTTGTTTTGGTTTCATTTAATAACTATAATTGCACTACAATAATGAAATGGAAATGAAAATTGCATTTAAATATTACGGTCACCATCATTTGATTCTATCCGAAGGTAGGCAGTAATTGTTTTGATGTTTTTTAAAAGATATTAACCCAATAAGAAGGCTTACCACGATGGTAGGCCTTTTTTGTTTTAAACTGAAATCAAAAATGGAAGGATTATTAAAAATTGCCGTTCAAACCAAAGGCCGTTTAAACGAAGATTCGTTGACACTGATTGATGAAGCTGGAATCAAACTTCCCCTGAGTACGCGGAAACTGATTTCAACAGCTGTCAATTTTCCTTTGGAAGCACTTTTCCTTCGTGACGACGATATTCCTCAAGCAGTGGCCATGGGCGTTGCGGACATTGGCATTGTTGGCGAAAACGAAATGCTCGAGAAAAAGGAAAATGTGGTGATTGCCAAACGTCTTGGATTCAGCAAATGTCGTTTGTCTCTGGCTATTCCAAAAGATGATGAATATACTGGAATTGAATATTTTAACGGAAAGAAAATCGCCACTTCGTATCCTGAAATTCTGAAAGATTTCTTTGCAGAGAAAAATATCCACGCTGAAATCCATGTGATTACCGGATCAGTTGAAATTGCTCCCGGAATCGGCTTGGCTGATGCCATTTTTGACATTGTCAGTTCGGGAAGTACCTTGGTGAGTAATCGCCTGAAAGAAGTGGAAGTGGTTGTGAAATCGGAAGCCGTTTTGATTGCCAATCCAAACCTTTCCGGAACGAAACAAAACATTCTGGATGAATTGATTTTCCGGGTGGAATCGGTTCAGCGTGCAGAAAAAAAGAAATATATTTTGCTGAATGCACCCAACGTAAAACTGGCTGAAATTGAATCATATCTGCCCGGAATGAAGAGTCCAACCGTGATGCCACTGGTCGAAGATGGCTGGAGTTCGGTTCATTCTGTAATAGATGAAAAAGATTTCTGGGAAATTATCGGAAAGCTGAAATCTGCAGGAGCAACGGGCATTCTGGTGATCCCGATCGAGAAAATGATTTTTTAAATCAAGAACATGAAAACTTACATCAATCCTCCCAAAAGTACATGGTCTGAAATACTTCAACGTCCGGGGTTCAGTGTCGTTGAACTTAAGAATCAGGTTCAGGCTATTTTGACAGAAATCAAAACAGATGGAATTCAGGCTTTGCGGAAATACACAGAAAAATTTGACGGTGTAATTCTCGGTGATTTAGCTGTCTCACCACAAGAAATTGAAGATGCCGGTAATTTGGTTGATCCTATATTAAAAAATGCCATCTCGATTGCTGCTGCCAATATCCAAAAATTTCATGAATCACAGGTGCCCCAAACCAAGCGAATTGAAACAACTACAGGAGTTACCTGCTGGCAAAAGGCCGTCGCTATCGATAAAGTTGGATTGTACGTACCCGGAGGTTCTGCTCCGTTATTTTCGACTGTGCTGATGCTTGCAATTCCGGCTAAAATCGCAGGCTGTAGGGAAATTGTGCTATGTACTCCTCCGGATAAAGACGGAAGAATTAATCCGACCATTTTATATGCAGCTCAACTGGTTGGAGTAACCCAAATATTTAAATTAGGTGGTGTTCAGGCAATTGGCGCCATGGCTTACGGAATTGATTGTGTCCCGAAAGTGAATAAGATTTTCGGTCCCGGGAACCAATATGTGATGGCCGCCAAGCAATTGGTGAGCATCAGCGATGTGGCCATCGACATGCCTGCCGGACCGTCAGAAGTGGCTGTTATGGCCGATTCAACAGCTAATCCGGCTTTCATTGCGGCCGATTTGCTTTCTCAAGCAGAACATGGACCCGATAGTCAGGTGGTTTTGGTTACTAATGATCATTCCCTGATTGAAAAAGTTGTTCTCGAACTGAGTCGTCAGCTCAAAGAATTACCACGCAAATCCATTGCTGAAAAGGCTTTGGCAAATAGTCAGGCTATTGTTTTGGATCGTGTTGAAGAAATGATTGAACTGATCAATGGGTATGCATCTGAACATTTGATTATTGCCATGGAGAATTATTCGGATGTATCTCAAAAAATCATCAATGCCGGATCGGTATTTTTAGGAAATTACACACCTGAAAGTGCCGGAGATTATGCCTCAGGAACCAATCATACCTTGCCAACCAACGGATGGACACGTTCATTTAGTGGAGTGAATCTCGACAGTTACTTAAAAAAAATTACCTTTCAGGAAATTACTTGCGAAGGAATTCAGAATCTTGGACCTGTCATTGAAACCATGGCTGCTGCCGAACTTTTGTATGCTCACAAAAATGCCGTAACACTGCGATTGGAAGAAATTAGAAGAAAACAATAAGCATCATGAACCTGGACAAACTGCTTCGCAACAATATAAAGGCACTAAAACCTTATTCGTCAGCTCGTGACGAGTTTTCAGGTGAGGCTGAAGTCTATTTGGATGCCAACGAAAATCCATTCAATGTACCATACAATCGGTATCCTGATCCGATGCAGTGGGCTGTTAAAAAGAAAATTGCTGAACTAAAAAATATTGCCCCTGAAAAAATCTTTTTGGGAAATGGAAGCGATGAGCCGATCGACATTATTTTCCGTGCTTTTTGCGAGCCGGGAGTTGATAATGTGGTAACTATTGATCCAACCTATGGGATGTATCAGGTTGCCGCAGACATCAACAATGTGGAAATCAGAAAAGTACGACTAAATGATCATTTTGATTTCAAAGCGCATGACCTTTTAAGTGCGGCTAATCTTTACACAAAAGCCATATTTATCTGTTCACCAAACAATCCGACAGGGAACCTTCTGGATAAGACTGAAATTATCAAGCTGCTAACTGAATTCGATGGCATCGTTGTATTAGATGAGGCGTACATTGATTTTTCGCCTGAAAACAGCTTCCTTGGCCTATTGGATAATTGTCCAAACCTGATTATTCTTCAGACTTTTTCAAAAGCATGGGGAATGGCTGGTGTTCGTCTGGGAATGGCATTTGCCCAGGCTGAAATTATCCGGGTTTTCAACAAAATTAAATATCCTTACAATATTAATATTCTCTCTCAGCAGAAAGCGCTGGAATTGATTGACAATGAGGGTGAGAAAAACGAATGGGTGAAAATTATTCTTTACGAACGGGCAAAAATGATCCGGAAATTGTTTAAACTTCCCTTTGTTCAGATCATTTATCCATCAGATGCCAATTTTATCCTGGTGAAAATGAACGATGCCCGGGGTATTTACGAATACCTGACCGAACAAAAAATTATTGTTCGTGATCGCTCGAAAGTTACACTTTGTGAAAACAGTTTGAGAATCACTATTGGCTCCCCGGAGGAAAACAAAAAACTAAGAAAAGCGTTGAAGAAACTTGTTAATGGTTCAATAGAGGATTAGGAGTAAACAAACAACCAGCAAAATGAAAATGAAATACGGAATAAAAAATAGAGTATGAAAAGGGCACTTTTTATCGACCGCGACGGAACCCTGATCCACGAAACAGAGGACGAGCAAATTGATTCACTTGAAAAATTGGAGTACCTCCCGAAGGTATTCCGGAACATGCACTTTATTGCCAAAAACCTGAGCTATGAATTGGTGATGGTAACGAATCAGGATGGGCTGGGAACAGCCAGTTTTCCGGAGGAAACATTCTGGCCGGCACACAACAAAATGCTCAAAGCGTTTGAAAATGAAGGAGTTGTTTTCGATGATATTCTGATCGACCGTCACTTTCCTGCTGATCAAGCACCAACCCGCAAGCCTGGAACAGGAATGATGGGGAAATACCAGGATGGAAGTTACGATCTGGCCAACAGCTTTGTGATTGGCGATCGGTTGACTGATATTCAACTGGCAAAGAACCTTGGTTCAAAAGGTATTCTGATTAGCGATGGCTCCATGGAAAATGAACTTCAGGAAAAAGGACTGGCTGAATCTTGTATTTTGATCACGAGTGATTGGGACGAAATTTATGCCAAAGTGGCTACTCCTGACCGGACCTCGGTAGTTGCTCGAAATACCAAAGAAACAAAAATCAGGGTTGAACTGAATCTGGACGGAACAGGAAAAGGGAATATCAAAACCGGACTCGGATTTTTCGATCACATGCTCGACCAGATTGCCCGCCATTCAGGAGTTAATCTGAACATTCAGGTAGATGGAGATTTGAACGTGGATGAACATCACACTATTGAAGATACGGCTCTTGCGCTTGGAGAAGCCTTCAAATTGGCTTTGGGCGACAAACGAGGCATTGAACGTTACGGGTTCTGCTTGCCAATGGATGATTGTCTGGCACAAGTGGCACTCGACTTTGGTGGCCGCCCGTGGATTGTCTGGAAAGCTGATTTCCTTCGGGAAAAAGTGGGAGAAATGCCAACTGAAATGTTCTTTCATTTCTTTAAATCGTTTTCTGACTCGGCTTTGGCAAATCTGAATATTCAGGCAGAAGGAACAAACGAACACCATAAAATTGAAGGTATCTTTAAAGCATTGGCCCGAGCCATTAAAATGGCCATCCGGAAAGATGTGTTTAACTTTGAGCTGCCAACAACCAAGGGAACTTTGTAATAGTTTAACCACAGAGATCACAGAGAAAATGCTTTCAATAAATCAAATAACAGAAATAATTATTGGATGCTCGATTAAAGTTCATGCTGCACTTGGTCCCGGATTACTGGAATCAGCATACCAACAATGTCTTTTTTATGAGTTGAAGAAATCTGGGTTGAAGGTTGAACGAGAAAAACCATTACCTGTAATTTATGAAGAGGTTGAACTCGATTGTGGCTACAGACTCGATTTTCTTGTTGAAAACAGAGTAATTGTTGAACTCAAATCTGTAGAGACCATTAGTGGCATTCATCTGGCTCAGATGTTAACCTATCTGAAACTTTCGGAATGCGAAATTGGACTTCTGATTAACTTTAACGTGACCCAATTGGTAAAAGGAATTAAACGAGTAATAAATACTTGAAAAATTAAACTCAGTGAACTCTGTGTTTTCTCGGTGTTCTCTGTGGTAAATAACTGAATATGAATAATAAAGAAAAATCAACTGCAATTCTCCTGATCCACTGTCCAGATAAACAGGGGCTTTTGGCGCTGGTAACCGAGTTTATCAATACCAACAACGGAAATATTTTGTATCTCGATCAGCATGTCGATCGGGAAGAGAAACTGTTTTACATGCGGGTGGAGTGGGATTTGAGCAATTTTAATATCCCGAAAAATAAAATAGCCGACTACTTTTCGACGCTTATTGGTCAGAAGAATGAAATGACTTTTGAACTCCATTTCGCGGAAGAAAAGCCACGCATGGCCATTTTTGTGTCGAAAATGTCACATTGTTTGTTCGACCTTTTGGCGCGACATACTTCCGGAGAATGGAACGTGGAAATCCCGCTGATTATCAGCAATCACCCGGATATGGCCGATGTTGCCCGGCGCTTCGATATCGAATATCATGAATTCCCTGTGACCAAAGATAATAAAGCTGAATTGGAAGCTCAGGAGATAGCTTTGATGGAAAAACACCACATCGATTTTATCGTACTGGCACGTTACATGCAAATCATCTCCGACGATTTTATCACCCATTTTCCAAACCGGATCATCAACATTCATCACTCATTTTTGCCGGCATTTGTTGGTGCAAAACCATATCATGCGGCATACGAGCGAGGCGTGAAAATCATTGGTGCCACTAGTCATTACGTGACTACCGAACTCGATGCCGGACCAATTATCAAGCAGGAAGTTGCCCATGTCAGTCACAAAGACACTGTAAACGACTTGATTGCCAAAGGCCGTGACCTGGAAAAAATTGTTCTTTCGAAGGCAGTCAGCAAGCACATCGAGCATAAAATTTTGGTTTACAACAATCGGACAGTAGTTTTTAGCTAGAAAGTGAAGCCTCCTCCCGACCTCCTCCAAAGGAGGAGGAGGAAGAAGCCGTTCATTGGTAATTGGCTATTTATTAGAAGGGAACTTCCAAGCTCAAATGAGAGGGAGGAGCTGGAAAACCAGAAATGTTAATCAATGCTTTTTTTAAGCCTCACCCTTAGGGGGAGGTTTGGAGGGGGCTTTAATTTAGATACTTATGAAATACTTTAATTACATTTCATTATTCATGGCTATTCAAATTCAGGCACAAATCCCAGCGAAAGAAATTCCGGCAGATTACGGTTATATTGTCAAAATTGGTCAGCAAGTACCCGACTTTTCAACCACTACCACTGATGGGAAAACAGTCCGGATAGCTGATTTGAAAGGCAAAGTGGTTATGTTGCAGTTTACAGCCAGCTGGTGCTCGGTGTGCCGTAAAGAAATGCCGCATATCGAAGCCGATATCTGGAAAAAATACAAAAACAACCCGAATTTTGCCTTGTACGGAGTTGATTTGGATGAACCTGTTGAAAAGGTTCAGGAATTTGCCAAACAGATTCCGGTAACTTATCCGCTGGCTCTTGACCCTAAAGGTGGAATTTTCTATCAGTTTGCAGAGCAAAAGGCCGGAGTCACCCGCAATGTGATTCTGGACAAAACCGGAAAAATTGTCTACATGACGCGGCTTTACAAGGAAGAAGAGTTTCAGGAAATGAAGAAAGTGATTGCTGACCTTCTGAAATAATTGGTAGCGCGTAGCAGAATCGAACTGCCATCTCCGGATTGAGAAACCGGTTTCCTAACCGTTAGAAGAACGCGCCGGATAAAAAACTTTCAGGACAAAAAGATACAAAAATTATCTCTTTTTTCTGAATGTCTGAGAAAAAAAAGGAATTAATTTGAAACAATACTTCCTCCCCTTTGGGGAGGATTGAGGAGGGGCTTTATGAACATTGTCATTATCAAATACAACGCCGGAAACATTGAGTCTGTCAATAATGCATTGATGCGACTTGATGTGAAAGCAGAAATTACCGGCGATCACAACAAAATCCGAAATGCCGACAAAGTGATTTTCCCGGGAGTTGGCGAAGCAAGTACAACCATGGCTTACTTGAAAAAGGAAGGTTTAGATTTGTTGATTCCGGAATTGAAGCAACCAGTGCTCGGGATTTGTCTGGGTTTACAACTCATGTGCAGCTACTCTGAAGAAGGTGATACGAGATGTTTGGGAATTTTCGAAGAGCAGGTCAAACGATTCATTCCTGAACAGGGGAAAGAATTCATCACCAAAGTTCCACACATGGGCTGGAACAACATCACTAATCTGAAAAGTGATATCTTCGATTCCTCTCTCGAAAATCAATTTGTCTATTTTGTGCATTCGTATTATGCTGCTGTTGGCGAACACACTGCAGCGGTTTGTAACTACATCAATCAATTCAGTGCCGCATTGCATCGTGATAACTTTTATGCCACTCAGTTTCATCCGGAGAAAAGCGGAACTGTGGGTGCCAGGATTTTGGAGAATTTCCTGAAAATTTAGAAGCCCCCCTAACCTCCCCTTCGGGGAGGAAAAAGAAAAAGGCCTCCCCTAACCCCTCCGAAGGAGGGGTATAACAGAGCAATTACTAAAATATTAGATAATGATTAGAGTTTTGAAAAATATGCGGCATATCAGCCTCTCATCAATGAGAGAAGTCTGGAGTGAGGCTTTCTTACCCCCCCTCCTGCGGAGGGGTCGGGGGAGGCGTCATATGATCACAATAATACCCGCAATAGACTTAATCGATGCCAAATGCGTGCGTTTGTCACAAGGCGATTACAACCAAAAAACGGTGTACAACGAAAACCCGTTGGAGGTTGCCAAAATGTTCGAAGATGCCGGAATTACGCGTTTGCATCTGGTGGATCTGGATGGCGCCAAGGCCAAGCACATTGTCAATTACAAATTGCTTGAAACCATTGCTTCGAAAACCAATTTGGTTGTTGATTTTGGTGGCGGTTTGAAATCGGACGAAGATTTAAGAATTGCTTTCGAATGTGGTGCAAAAATGGTTACAGGAGGCAGCATTGCTGTGAAAGACCGTGAAACATTTTTACATTGGATTGAAACTTATGGTCCGGAGAAAATTATTCTTGGAGCTGATGCCAAAGACAAAATGATTGCAGTGAGTGGCTGGCAGGAAGTTTCGGAATTATCCATTCTCGATTTCATTGAAAGCTATACCAGTAAAGGTATTCAGAAAGTCATTTCAACCGACATTGTCCGAGACGGCATGTTAACAGGTCCTAGCATTGATTTATACCAAGAGATCATGAATCAATTTCCAAACCTCGAACTCATTGCCAGTGGCGGAATTGCAACGATGAAAGACATTTACGAATTGGACGAAATGGGCATTCCGGGAGTAATTACCGGGAAGGCGATTTATGAGAACCGGATATCCCTGAACGAAATTAGAAATTTTCACAAATTTAATAATTAGCCACTTTAGGTTAATTATTAAAGTATTAACTTTTTTAGGTTAATTATTGTTTTATTTGCCGAATTAGGTTATTTTTGTAGAATGGATAAACAAAATATAGTCGGAGTGATTACAGGAGACATGATCAATTCTTCAGGATTGGCCGAAGATCAAAAGCGAAACATGCAATTAGGCTTGTCCGGTTTTCTTGAAAATAATCCGGATGTTTTGCTACCAATCCAATTTTATCGGGGGGATAGTTTTCAGCTCATGACAGCAAAGGAAAAAGCTGCTGCAATTGCAGTGTTTCTTGAAGCAATTATTCTGTCGACTACCGGAACCAGGGCAAGAATTAGTATAGGAATCGGATTGGTTTCCACAATTATCCAAAAAAATGTTTTACAATCGGAGGGTGAAGCCTTTCAATTTTCAGGCCACCAGCTTGATAAAATGAAAGAAGAAGGGCGGCTGCTAAAAATAGCGATTGATTCCCCGCAGTTTCAACCAATCCTGGCCGCAACATTTTATTTGGCCGAAAGTATTATCTGGAACTGGAAACCAGGACAAGCAACGGTCATTTCAATGATTCCAGCCTGCAAAACGCAAAAGGAAATTGCTGAAAAACTAAATATTACTGGGGCAGCGGTGAGTAAAGCACTAAAATCAGGGAAATGGACAGCGATGGAGGATTTTCTGAATGGATATGAAGAAACGTTAAAAATGATATAAGATGAATACACTTTTCTTTTCCATGCTTGCAGGTCATCTGGTTGCCGACTTTTGGTTACAACCTGCAAGTTGGGTTTCGCATAAAAAAGAAAATGGCTGGAAATCGAAAAAACTGATTCTTCATACCTTGATTGCATCCATCCTCCCGGTGATATTTACCTTAGAATTAAAACTTTGGTGGTTTGTGCCAATTATCTTTTTGACGCACTATCTGATCGATGTCGTAAAATCCAGAATGAAACAAACCATGTGGTTTTTTATTGCCGATCAAGTATTGCACATCGGCATCATTTGGATATTGGCTACTTTCTTTACCAAAATTACCATTCCTGAAAACCTGCTTCACTTCTGGATCTATGTATGTGGATTTGTCCTGATAACCAACCCACTGGGCATTTTGGCAGGAATGTTTTTAAAATCAGTCACCAAATTAGAAAGTAACGCGGTACAGTTAAATGCCTCTGCATGGATTGGAATATTTGAGCGAATACTTATTGTGATTTTTGTAACCACCGGACAAATTCAGGCTATCGGCTTTCTGGTGGCTGCCAAATCGGTTTTCCGCTTTAGTGAAATACAACATGAAGGAAACCCAAAAGCCGAGTATTTTTTATTGGGAACGCTGGTCTCATTTACCATCGCAATAGTGGTTGGATTTGGGATAAAACTTTTGATAGTAGACTGAACCTGAATGTTTGATTTGGAACTTGAAACTGAATTTATGCTTGCAAAACGAATCATACCATGCCTCGATATCAAAGACGGTCAGACCGTGAAGGGCATCAACTTTGTGAATATTAAAAGTGTTGGTGACCCGGTTGAGCTGGGCGCCCTGTATGCCGAGCAGGGAGCCGACGAACTGGTTTTCCTTGACATAACTGCCACGCACGAAGGCCGCAAAACCTTTGTGGAACTGGTAAGACGCATCGCCCGCGAAATCAATATCCCGTTTACGGTCGGTGGTGGAATCAGTGAACTGAAAGATGCAGATGCATTGCTTAGTGCCGGAGCTGATAAGATTAGCATCAATTCATCCGCAGTGCGGAATCCGAAACTAATTGATGACCTGGCATTGAATTTTGGGAGCCAGTTTGTTGTCCTGGCGATTGATGCGCGTGGTGAAAATGATTTTTGGACTGTGACCGTCAATGGTGGCCGCATTCCAACAGAAAAGGAATTGTTTTCATGGGCCAAGGAAGGTGAAAGTCGCGGTGCAGGAGAGATACTGTTCACCTCAATGAATCACGATGGAACCAAAAATGGTTTTGCTAATAAGGAACTGGCCAAAATGGCTGATATGTTGCGCATTCCGGTCATCGCTTCCGGAGGTGCCGGAAACATGGATCATTTTGTGGATGTATTTACAGAAGGAAAAGCCGATGCCGGACTTGCTGCCAGCATTTTTCATTATAAGGAAATTGCGATACCAGATTTAAAGAGCTATTTGAAAAGCAAAGGAATTGTCATACGATAAAACATTGTGCATCTTTGCATTTTAACTGCGAAGAAAAATAAGATAAAAATAAATGGAAAATACAGAATTGGATTTCACGAAACTGAACGGCCTTATACCTGCTGTTATTCAGGATAATACCACTAATGTTGTTTTGATGCTGGGCTTTATGAACGAAGAAGCCCTGGCAAAAACTGAAGAGACCGGGCAGGTGACTTTTTTCAGCCGAACAAAAAACCGGTTGTGGACCAAAGGCGAAGAATCAGGCAATTTTCTGAACGTAGTTTCAATTGCGGCAGATTGCGACAACGACACGCTTCTGATTAAAGTCAATCCGGTTGGACCTGTTTGCCACACTGGTGACGATACTTGCTGGGGCGAAGAAAACGAAGAAAGCGATCTTCAGTTTCTTGAGTATCTTCAGGATTTTATCGATGAGCGGAAACAGAAAATGCCGGAAGGTTCATACACCACTTCCCTGTTTCAGAAAGGAACACGCACGATTGCCCAGAAAGTTGGCGAAGAGGCTGTCGAAACTATTATTGGTGCCATGGCCGACGATGACGAAAACTTCATATACGAAGGTGCCGATCTGCTTTATCACCTCATTGTTCTGCTTGCCCACAAAGGTTACCGGATTGAGGATTTAGCACGTGAACTGAAGAAACGACACAAATAGCCGGGTGTGAAGATTTGTAATCTGGATGTTTTCTAACCGTGATTGAAAATCACAACATCATACAAAACGGAGAATTCCTTAAAGGGAGTTCTCCGTTTTTGCATCAATATGTGGCTAAATTGTTAAAATACTAGTATTTACATAAACTTAACCTCCGGCTAACCGTAAAACCAATTTTCATTGGATTAATCAGCTATCTTTGCGCCTTCATTTTTGGAATCTATGCAGAAAATTAGAAACATTGCGATTATTGCCCACGTCGACCACGGGAAAACCACATTGGTCGACAAGATGATTTACTATTGTAACATCATGAAAGAACACGAGAAGAAACAGGAGTTGATTCTCGACAGTAACGATTTGGAGCGTGAAAGGGGAATTACTATTCTTGCAAAAAATGTGTCCGTCATCTATAAAGACGTTAAAATCAACATCATTGATACTCCAGGCCACGCCGATTTTGGAGGTGAAGTTGAGCGGGTTTTGAACATGGCCGATGGTGTTTTGCTGCTGGTGGATGCTTTCGAAGGCACCATGCCCCAAACCCGTTTCGTTTTGTCAAAAGCGTTGGCTTTAGGTCTGAAACCAATTGTAGTAGTCAATAAAGTTGACAAACCCAATTGCCGTCCGGAAGAAGTTCATGAACAGGTTTTCGACCTGATGTACAGCCTGAATGCTACCGAAGAACAGTTGAATTTCCCGACGATTTACGGATCCGCCAAACAAGGATGGATGTCGGATGATGTGAATGTACCTGCTGACAATATTACAGCATTACTTGATGCAATTATCAAATATATTCCGGGCCCGGTTGCAAATCCGGGAACACCGCAGGTATTGATTACTTCTCTCGATTACTCTTCGTATGTGGGGCGTATTGCCATTGGCCGTATCCACCGTGGAGAAATCAAAGAAGGAATGAACGTCTCGCTGGTAAAGCGCGATGGTTCGGTAAAACGGAGCAGAATTAAGGAGCTTCATACATTTACAGGTCTGGGCCGTGTGAAGGTCGAAAGCATGATTTCAGGAGATATTTGCGCCATGGTCGGAATTGACGGTTTCGACATTGGTGATACGGTTTGCGACTATGAAAATCCGGAACCACTGGAACCAATTGCCGTGGATGAACCTACCATGAGCATGTTGTTCACAATTAACAATTCGCCTTTCTACGGAAAAGAAGGAAAATATGTGACTTCGCGCCATTTGAAAGATCGTTTGGAAAAAGAATTGGAAAAGAACCTTGCATTGCGCGTTCTTCCTACTGATTCAGCCGATTCATATACCGTATACGGACGCGGCGTACTTCACTTGTCTATCCTGATTGAAACTATGCGCCGCGAAGGATACGAACTTCAGGTTGGACAGCCACAGGTTTTATTTAAAGATATTGCAGGCGAAAAATGTGAACCGATTGAGGAAATGCATGTGGATGTTCCTGAGGAATATTCAGGAAAAGTGGTCGAAATGGCCTCTCAGCGGAAAGGTGAAATGCAAACCATGGAACGCAAAGGAGACCGGATTCATCTGGAATTCATCATTCCATCGCGCGGAATTATCGGGATGCGCACTAATATGCTTACTGCTACCGCCGGTGAGGCGGTTATGAATCATCGATTCACTGAATACCAACCTTATAAAGGACCAATTGACATTCGAAATAATGGTTCGCTTGTAGCTCTTGAAACCGGTACTGCATTCGCCTATTCAATCAGTAAACTTTCAGACCGGGGATCATTTTTTATCGATCCGGGCCAGGAAATCTATGAAGGACAGGTGATTGGTGAAAATACACGTGCCGACGACCTCACTATCAATGTGACCAAACCGAAAAAGCTGACCAATATGCGAGCCTCCGGAACGGATGAAAAAATGCGTCTGATTACGCCAATCCGGTTCAGTCTGGAAGAAGCGCTGGAATACATTAAAAGTGATGAATTCGTTGAAGTAACCCCGCTATCTATTCGTATGCGGAAAATAAACCTGAAAGAACACGAGCGTAAAAGATTGGCAAAAAACAGCTAATATTTTAGAAGAGGTCTATCCAAATATTCAAATCCCTGATTAGAAATTACCCTGATCAGGGATTTTTTTTTCGTCGAAAATGGGGCGTAGTGGACAAAAAGAATGGTATTTTAAGGCTGTTTTGTTCATGTGGACAAAAAGAATGGTGTTTATTTTAATCATTTTATCGAGTTTCTAAATTACAACTTAACTTTGCAATATCAAGTAAAACGGAAGTAGGCTC